>URDI01000052.1:0-14070 GCA_900546475.1 uncultured Collinsella sp. | reverse complement strand
GCAAGGGCATCCCGCGCGCAAGCGGCCCACGCGGCGGCACCATCCCTAAGTGAGAGGAATCGAACGAGAGGGGTAACGGCGCACTCCCCCGTCACGACATCGGAGACCAGACAAGGAAGTCCAGCCGCCTGCCATTCGAGTACAACGCTGGGCAACCCCTCGAAGAGCGAGGGGAGCACCATAAGATCGAATGCCTGGAGGAACTCATCAACATTTGAAACGCGCCCGGTAATCGTCACGCAGTCCGCGAGTCCCTTCTCGGCAATTAATCCCTCAATCTTCGAGCGGTCGGGGCCCTCGCCAACGATGAAGAGCCTAGCACCCGGAACATCGCGAGACAGTAGCTCGAACACATCGATGAGGAACGATTGATTCTTCACGTAGTTGATGTTGCCGACGAAAGCGACGGCAGGTTCATCCCCGAATCCGAGGCGTAAGCGCACCTCGTCGCGCCGCACGGCATCGAAGGCATACTTCTCAAGGGCAAATCCGTTGTGGAGGACCTCGAAGGGGCTATCTTCAAAGAGCCACCTGCCAGCGTCCTCGCCGCACGCGAGTGCCCGCGTCCAACTACCACGGAAGAAGGGGCGAAGCATCTTGTCCCGTCGAGGATCATCGCTCCTGGTGTTGTGCGAGTGCGCAATCCGCTCGCGCACTCCCGCGAGCTGCGCACACCGAAGCTCGATGGCCATAACCGAGCTGCTCCCGTGAACGTGCACCACGTCGATACGCTCTCGCCTCATATACGAGATGAGAAAGCGCACATACCCAAAAGTGTCGGAGCGTCTGTCGGGCGTCTCCACGACATCGCATCCGAGCAATCTCAACTCGTCAAGAACGTCTGACTCATTGTTATATACGGCCGCCACGCGGACATCAAGTCCGTCGCGATCCATGGAGCGCATGAAGCTCAGTATGGAGGACGTAATTCCCTCGCGGCGCAGCCCGCCAGTCGGGACCACGAGAACCTTCCTATCCATCGCAGCTCACGTCCCAAAAAGCTTTGATGTGGTTTCCCCCATTGGTATGGATGACCTCGCCGGACACACACTTAGAGGCATCACTTAAAAGGAAGCACGCGACCTCGGCGACCTCCTCGGGCCTGAATATACGGCCCGAGGCACACTCGCGGTACATATTGCCGTCGGAAGCCTCAGCGTAGTCGCGCGTCATGTCCGAAAGTGTAACGCCAGGTGCCACGGCGTTCACGCGAACCCCAAGCGGATACATACGCCTAGAAGCAGCACGCACGAAGCTGTCCATGGCGGCCTTGGTCATGCCGTAGGGGATATCATAGGCCTGCTCGCCCGTCTCGCTCGTGATAACGAGGAGCTCACCCGAGGGCTCCTTCTCACGCCCTTTACGGCAAAGAAACTCGCGACAAAGGAAATACGCCCCGCGCATGTTAATGGCGAACTGCTTATCGAAACCTTCGATGGTCACGTTGTCGAAACGATTCTCGTGAAGACTCACGCCGGCGTTGCTCACCAGGCAGTCGATGCGCCCGCCGAGTTTAGCCTCGCATGCGTCCAGAAACTCGCCGGCGCGCTCCGCCTCGGAGACATCGGCGACCACATAGGTAACACAGGAGCCAAGTTTCTCGCAGGCAGCTTTGAGAGTGGCTTCCTTGCGGCCAGAGATGACGACCTTGGCACCCTCCGAAATGAACTTTTCTGCCATGGCGAGCCCGAGCCCGCGCCCGCCGCCAGTGATGACGACAGTCTTTCCCTTAAGCACGTTGCCCGCGCTCACCTGCGCGACTTCGACATTCACGAACTTCTCTGGAGACGACGCCAGGACAAGCTTTGCAGCTTTACGAATAACTCTTTTGAATCCCATGCGACTACCTCTTGAAAATCCCGGCGATTTTCTGGGCCTTCTCCTGCCCGATGGTCGCCTTGATGAGCTCCTTGGACTTGCGGATCGCTTCCGACTGCGCGTCGCGGGGACGGGTCATGTCGAAAACGTCGTAGACAAGCTTGGAATCCGCGCTCATCTCGGAAAAAACCTCGAGCAGGACGGGGCCCTCAGCGTCGTCATCGAAGAACTCCTCGACTGCCGCGTCGAGCTCCTCGGGGTTATGCGCGCTCAGGTAACGGAATCCGCATTCGCGCACCCAGCCCTCAGCCTTGGTGTGGTGACGAGCGCAGGTGTGGAGGTCCGAGGCCTCGTCCTTCCACATCTGGTTGAAGTAGAACTCCTCGCCCCCCTCGTTGTTGAGGAGGAGGATGCGCACCTTGTCGGTGACGTGGCGAATGCGAAGCGCGTTCATGTCATAGAAGAAAGCAAGGTCGCCGATCACGAGATAGCTGGGCCTGCCGCTCGCCGCGGCCTGGCCCAGGAGGGACGAGAGACAGCCGTCGATGCCGTGCGTGCCGATGTTCGCGTAGACCTTGACACCCGACTGAAGCTTGAAGAAATTTGTGAGACGGATTGCGTTGTTGATCGCGAGGTGCAGGATGGAGCCCGTTGGCACGCGCTCGACAACCTTGCGGATGGCGGCCATGTTCGAGTAGGGAAGCTCCGGCACCGTCGCGGAGGCCTCATAGGCCTTAAGGGCGGCGAGGTAGCTCCCGCCGGGCTTGCACGAGGAGGCATCGGCCATGCGCGAGAAGAACTCAGCAGGTGTGCACTCGAACACCCTCGTTAGGCTCCTGAACATATCGCAGACAGAACCGTCCTCGCTGATAGACCAGTGCTCATAGGACCCTGCGAATTTACGCAGCATATCCTTGAGGCCCGCAGTCATGTTGCCACCGAAGGTGATGACCACGTCGGGCATGAACTCGGAGAACTTCTTGGACGTGATGTAGCGGTACTCCATGCACAGCGTCGGGTTGAAGGCGTGTTCGCGAGGGATGTTCGCCATGTACTCGGCCGCAATGGCCACCTCGTAGCTGGCTGCAAAGCTCTCAAGGGCGCACGCGAGCTCGGCGGCGCAGGAAGACTGCTGGCCGGCGACCACGAGCACGCGCTTGGCTCGAGAGAGTCGATCCGCGCATGCGGCCCACTCAACGGCCTGGTCGGCTTCGACCCTGCGGATCCTAGTGACCTTCGGTAGCTCCTTGACGTTGAACGAGTTGTTGTACGCCTTCATCGGCACGTTGATGTGGACGGGGCCCGTGCCGTGGTGATCGAGCTCGAGCAGGGCCTCGTTGACGAGACGCTCGCAGAAGTGCGCGTCTTCGGCGTCGTTGATGATGGGCAGGTTGACGGACTTGCGCACGTGACGGTCGTACATGCCCACCTGGTCGATCATCTGGTCCTCCCACTGCCCGAGCATCGCGGGATTGCGGTCGGACGTGAGCACGACGAGGGGCACGTCCTGGTAGAAGGCCTCCGCGACGGGCGGCCAGTAGTTGCAGGTCGCCGTGGAGGAGGTGCATGAAATCACGACGGGCTCGCCGAGCTCCTGAGCAAGCCCAAGCGCGAAGTAGCCGGCACTACGTTCATCGACGACGGAATAGCAGGTGAAATACGGGTCCTCCTCGACGGAGTGCACGAAGGGGACGTTGCGGCTGCCGGCAGAGAGCACTAGATGGCGGATACCGTACTCCTTGAGCAGGGCGATGATGATCTGGTAGGACTTTAGCTCCGTATACATACGGAGACCTCCTTCTTAAGATAGGCGCGTGCAGCCTCGCGGCTCGTGTGAATGACGGCGTCGGTGGCGGCCCAGTCTACGGGCGCATCAAGGGCGGCGGCGAGCTCGCCCGACCCAGCTGCAGCACGGGAAGTCAGGCCCAGACGGCTCAACAGATCGGTGAGCTTCTCGGAGTTACCGTAGCCCGAGCTCCTCACGAAGGAGACGAAGGGCGTGTGTGCGATGGTCGAGAAGATGGTGCCGTGGAAGGTGTCGGTCACCACGGCCTCAGCATGCTTGAAATAGGAAAGCACCTCAAAGGGCGAGCAATCCACGAAGCGATCACAGACGCCCTGAACCCCGCCGATGTTGAGCACCTTGAGACCGCGCTGATCGGCGTAGGCGCGCACGGCGACGCACTCCTCGGCCGTGAGGCGACCCGAGTATCCGTATGCGATCATGTAGCGGTCCTCGTCGACCTCGGTGGGAATCAGCCCGCACTCGCCAAAATAGTCGTAGGCGAGCACCGGGTCCAAGCTGAAGGTCGGTACTTCCCCCGTAAGTGACTCGACAATGGCGCCCGTGTTGGCATCGCGAGCCGAGACGGCGTCGAGACGCTTTAAGTAGCCCGCGACCTCTTCGCGCTTGCCGTAACGGTCAAGCTTGTCGAGCGTGGTGTTACCGAAGGAAGCGGCGTAGGTCACCTTGCGTCCGGCGCGCAACCCGGTACCGAAAAGCGCGGGCGTGAAGCCGACATTAGCGTTATCCTGAACGCAGTTGAACACCTCGTCGCTGCCGATGACCAGGAGGTCGATGTCGGGGTCAAGATTGGGCTCCTCGGTGAGGCCGAGTATCGGGTAGAAGCGCTGAGCGTATGTGCGCTTGTAGCGGATGAAGGCGAGCTTGTCCCTGAGCGGAGCGTCGTAGCGGAATACCTCAAGGACCTTCTCCGCCTTGCGGGCGACGCCCTTCTTCGATGACGGGGACGTGACCAGGCACTTGCCAGGCTCGTAGTCAACGAACTGCACATCGCAGCCAAGGGACTCCAGGATGGACTTCAGGCCGAAAGCCTGCAGGAAGGACCCGTAGTTGTAGATCCTCTGCATACTGAGTATGCCGGCGCGGGGTTTAGTCATGCGATTAAATTCCTTCTATTAGTCTCTCGAGCTCTCGGCAGAACTCGGCGTTGTGGCTCTTAAAAGTGACGCCGCGCGAGAGCTCGCGGGCGCGCTCGATGGCGGCGGAAAGGTCCATCACGTCGTAGACGGGCACGATCCCGCCTTGGCGCTCGGCGACGATGCGCACGAAGTCGGCCTGATGGTTGTTCACGTGCTCGTCAAGGTCGCCCCTGCGAGGCACAACGACGGGTACCTTGCCTGCAGCCATGGCCTCGATGAAGCTTGAGGGGCCGCCGTGCGTGATCACCACATCGGCACCCTCCATGTAGCTCTTCATCTGTTGGAACGGCACGAACTGCGAGTGGTCGCAGTGGACGGGCTCGTACGTCGAGTAACCCGTCTGGATATAGACGGGCTCATCGAGCGTGCCGTCCTCCTTGAGATCGTCAACCGCCTTAACCAGGCGGTCGAACTGCTGCTCGTGGGTGCCCACGGTCACGAATACCATGCGCGTCCCTCCTAGAAGATAGAGCCGAGGTCAACGGCGTTCTTGTAGACCCCGAGTTGCTCGGGCCACTGAACCACAAAGAGGTCGGCCACTCCGTTGAGTATGCGACCGGTCATCGTGGACTTGTCCACGCGGTCGAAGACCTCCACGTAGACGCATTTGGACCCGAGCATCTTTCCGATCAGGAAGAACGGCACAGCAACCGCGGCACCGGAGCTGATGATCAGATCGGGACGCTCCTTGCGGAGCACCTTCCAGGCGAGAACCGTGTTCTTCAGCAGGTTCGGTATGTTGCGGTTCGTCGGATAGTGGCAATGGTAGACACGCTCCCCTTCCAGAAGAGAGTTCGCGTCCTCCTTGTCGAAGGTCACCCAGAATCGATCAGCCGCACGTTCCCATACAGGTCTCAGGAGCCACATATGCGTAAGATGCCCACCACTTGAGCTGGGAATGCAGATCTTTGCCTTAGAAAGGTCCACGATGAGCTACTCTCCGATTCCGTAGTACTCGCGATACCACTTGGCGAAAACCCTCAGGCCGTCCTCGAGCGGGGTCGCGGGCTTGTAGCCCAGGTCCCGCTGGAGTGCTGTGGTGTCGGCGTAGGTGACGGGCACGTCGCCGGGCTGCATCGGCACGAGTTGCCTATGCGACTCGAAGTCGTAGTCGGCCGGGAGCACACCCTCCTCCACCAGCACGCGCTGCAGCGTGTCGACGAAGTCGAGAAGGTTCTCGGGGTGCGAGTTGCCAATGTTGTAGACGCGGTGCGCGGCGAGCGGCAGCCCGTCCTCGCCCATCTTCACCTCGGGGGCGGCGTCCATGACGCGCCTGACGCCCTCGACGATGTCGTCGACGTAGGTAAAGTCGCGGCGGCAGTCGCCCATGTTGAAGATCTTGATGGTGTCGCCTCGGCGCAGCTTCTCGGTGAAGCCGAAGTAGGCCATGTCGGGCCTGCCCATGGGGCCGTACACCGTGAAGAAGCGCAGGCCGGTGGCCGGGATGGAATAGAGCTTTGAGTAGGCGGCCGCCATGAGCTCGTTGGACTTCTTGGTGGCGGCGTAGAGCGAGACCGGCGAGTCGACGCGGTCCTCCTCGGAGAACGGAACCTTCTTGTTGCCGCCGTAGACCGAACTGGAGCTGGCGTAGACCAGGTGCTTCACCGGGTGGTGGCGGCAGGCCTCGAGCACGTTGAAGAAGCCCACGAGGTTGCTCTCAAGGTAGGCGCGCGGGTTCTCGATGGAGTAGCGGACGCCCGCCTGCGCGGCGAGGTTCACCACGACGTCGAAGCCGTTCTCCGCGAACAGGCGCTCGATGAGGGCGGCGTCGCACAGGTCGCCGCGAACGAAGGCGAAGTGGCCGTCGGTGTCTACCTCGGCCAGCATGCGCAAGCGCGCTTCCTTGATGCCGGGGTCGTAGTAGCTGTTGAGGTTGTCGAGGCCGACGATCACGTCATCGGTTTCCTCGAGCAGCTTCTTGACGAGGAACGCACCAATAAAGCCGGCGGCTCCGGTGACGAGGACTTTTCTATTTGCCATTCATACCACCTAGTCTCGTTTAAACAGGTCGCGTGTATAGACCTTGTCCGCCACGTCCGCGAGCTCGTCGCTCCAGCGGTTGGCGACGATCACGTCGCAGCCGGCCTTGAAGGCCTCCAGGTCGTGGGTCACCTCGGAGCCGAAGAACTCCGGCGCGTCCAGCGTGGGCTCGTAGACCACCACGGGCACGCCCTTGGCCTTCACGCGCTTCATGACGCCCTGGATGGAGCTCGCGCGGAAGTTGTCGGAGTTGGACTTCATCGTCAGGCGGTAGACGCCCACGACCGGCTTCGGCTTGCCCTCGTAGACGCGGTCCCACACCATCTGCAGCACCTCGTCGGCGACGAAGTCCTTGCGGGTGCGGTTGGCGTCCACGATGGCCTCGATCAGGTTCTGGGGCACGTCCCTGTAGTTGGCCAGCAGCTGCTTGGTGTCCTTGGGCAGGCAGTAGCCGCCGTAGCCGAAGCTGGGGTTGTTGTAGTGCGACCCGATGCGCGGCTCCAGGCAGACGCCGTCGATGACGTCGCGGGTGTTGAGGCCGCGGACTTCGCAGTAGGTGTCGAGCTCGTTGAAGTAGGCCACGCGCAGCGCAAGGTACGTGTTGGCGAAAAGCTTCACGGCCTCGGCCTCGGTGGTGCCCAGCACGAGCTCGGGGATACCCTTGGAACCGTCGGCGTTCACGCGCTCCAGCTCGGCGGGGTCGGCGCCCTGCGCGAGCAGACGCCCGAAGCGCTCGGCGGCCGCGACGGCCTCCGCGTCGTCCTTCGGCGCGCCCACCACGATGCGGCTGGGGTGCAGGTTGTCGTAGAGCGCCTTGCTCTCGCGCAGGAACTCCGGGCTGAAGAAGATCTTGCTGTCGCCCAACCTCTCGCGAAGGCCCGCGGTGTAGCCCACGGGGATGGTCGACTTGATGACGATCCAGGCGTCCGGGTTCACCGAGCGCACGGCGGCGATGGCGGCCTCGACGGAGCTCGTGTCGAAGAAGTTCCTGTCGCTGTCGTAGTTGGTGGGCGTAGCGATGACGGCGAAGTCGGCGCCAGCGTAGGCCTCGGCCACGTCGACGGTGGCGTGCAGGTCGAGTTCGCGCTCCCCCGCCTTTGCCTCTGCTAGGAAGCGCTCGATCTCGTTGTCCTGGATGGGCGACACGAAGTTGTTGATCTTCTCGACCTTCTCGGGAACGATGTCCAGCGCATGGACCTCGTTGTGCTGCGAGAGCAGGACGGCGAGGGACAGGCCGACGTAGCCGGTACCGGCGACAGCGATCTTCATTTTCTTCTCCGATTCGAATCGAGCATTAGAGTTAGGCATTAGTACGCATCGCTTCCGTTGAAGACCTCCAGAACCGTGAGGAGGACGATCTTGAGATCCATGACGATTCCGCGCTTGGCTATGTACTCGAGATCACGGCGGACCATGCCGTCGAACCCGGTGGAGTTTCGCTCCGTAACCTGCCAGAGCCCCGTAATACCTGGCTTCACCGCTAGCCTCTGCAGGTCGTACTCGGTGTACTCCGCGACTTCGTTCGGCAGCGGCGGGCGCGGGCCGACGACGGACATCTGACCCAGGAACACGTTGAGGAACTGTGGGGACTCGTCGATGGAGTGCTTGCGGATGAACCTGCCGATCTTGGTGACGCGGGGGTCCTCCCTCATCTTAAACATGGCGCCGGCGATCTCGTTCTGCTCCCTGAGCTCGGCGAGGCGCTCGTCGGCGTCCCTGTACATTGATCGGAACTTCCACATGCGAAAGGTTGACAGGCTGCCGTCGCGGTGGGTCTGGCCCACGCGGATCTGGCTGTAGAAGGGGTTGCCCTCGCTCTCCAGGCGGATGGCCGTGGCCAGCACCAGGCTGGGTATGGCGATGACGGCCAGCGCGCAGCCGCTGAAAACGATGTCGAACGCGCGCTTGACGGCGCGGTAGGCCAGGCGCGAGTTGTCCCAGTCCATGATGGATTGCATGGCCTTATATCAACCGGCGCCTTCACGCCGGTCCATGGCCTGAGCAATCAGCGCCGCCCCTACGGGCGCATTGCTCTCTGTCACTTCTTTATTAGCAGTCACGATAAAACTTACGTCCCTGTCCCCAGGACCCCCCCCGTCCGTGAATTCAAAAAACGAATGATTTGCCGGTGCAACGTCTCCCTTACGTTTTGCTGGGCACGTCGAGCGCAAGCAGCTCCCTAAATGCGGAGTCGCCTTCGCCTACGTCCACCAGGCACCAGCGCTTATGACGGTCGATCTTTTTAACTCGGGCCTCTTGCCCCACCAAGGGACCCTGTTCTATGTGCAACACGCCGTCTTCTATGCGTGCGACGCTGTTGCGCACCACGCCGTCGTTGTCCAGCACACTGCGGTACCAATCCTGCGCATCGTCCGGCATGGGCATGTATGCCCGCTCCCTACTGCCGGCGATGCGACAGCCAAAGCTCAACTGGGCCAAAGCCCTATCGAGCGCAGCGGCATCGTGCGTGGCGACGAAGAAATATTCCTTGTACATGGGTTTGGTTTGGAGCGACCATGCACCGTCCCGCTTAAACCAGAACTCCTTTTGCATCACAAAAGCGTCCTGCATCAGCTCGTGCGGGATAATCCGGCGGACCTTTTCGCAGGTCTCGCGCTCTTTTCCATGAGGGGTGTGGACCAGATACCAGCGAACGCGGCCGTGCTGGCTGTTGGTGGTGGCGCCGTTAAATGCGCCCGGCAGCTGCTCTTGGCGCCGTGCCGTCTGTTCCATGTTCTCGCCCCCTCTTTTTGGCTTTGCGATGCACGCAAATGCAGGGGCGTTTAGAACAGGCTTCTCGCTCGCAGCTAGGCGCAGTCGCAAAAGTACAGGTTTTTGTATCTTTCGACAGACGACATTATACGAGCAATTAATCAGCGTTTGCCCAAATTACGCAAAATGTACTGCTAGTAGGTACATCTCCATACCCCTCTATAAAAACCTGTACCTTTTTGTGCAACAAAAAAAGCCGCTCAACCAGCGGCTTTTCTAATTTTGGTAAGAAAAAAGGCGACCGCCCTGTGTGGACGGTCGCCTTTGTTAATTGTTGTGAAGTTTGCCTTAGGCGCGAGTCTTGATCTCCTCGAGAACCTTGGCAACAAACTCGTCAACGCTCATCTGAACGGTCTCATTGGAGCGATCGCGGACGGAGATGTTGCCGGCCTCGACCTCCTTCTCGCCCAGGATGAGCATGTAGGGCACGCGGTCGATGCTGCGGGCCTCGCGGATCTTGTAGCCGATCTTCTCGTCGCGGTCGTCGCAGACCACGCGAATGCCGGCCTCCTCCAGCTTGGCGCACACCTCGTGAGCGTAGTCGCGGCTCTTCTCCGAAACCGGAAGTGCCTTGACCTGCACCGGAGCAAGCCAGGTGGGGAACTTGCCCGCGAAGTGCTCAATCAGAATACCGATGAAGCGCTCGATGGAGCCAAAGCATACGCGGTGCAGCATGATGGGGCGCTTCTTGGTGCCGTCGGCGTCCACGTACTCCAGGTCAAAGTTGAGCGGCATCTGGAAGTCGAGCTGCACGGTACCGCACTGCCAGGTACGGCCGAGCGAGTCCTCCAGGTGGAAGTCGATCTTGGGGCCATAGAAGGCGCCGTCGCCCTCGTTGACCTCGTAGTCCATGCCCAGCTTCTCCAGAGCGGTGCGCAGACCCTCCTCGGCGCGAGCCCAGTCCTCGTCGGAACCCATGGAGTCCTCGGGGCGTGTGGAAAGCTCAACGTGGTACTTAAAGCCAAACTTCTGGTACACGGAGTCGATGAGGTTGACCACGCCCACGATCTCGTCGGTCAGCTGGTCGGGACGCACAAACAGGTGGGCGTCGTCCTGGTTAAAGCAGCGCACGCGGAACAGGCCGTGCAGGGCGCCGCGCAGCTCGTGGCGGTGCACCAGGCCAATCTCGCCGGCGCGGATGGGCAGCTCGCGGTAGGAGTGCGGCTTGGAGGCGTACACCAGCACGCCGCCCGGGCAGTTCATGGGCTTAATGCAGTACTCCTCGTCGTCGATGACGGTGGAGTACATGTTGTCCTTGTAGTGGTCCCAGTGGCCCGAGGTCTTCCACAGCTGCTTGTTCATGATGAGCGGCGTGGAGATCTCCACGTAGCCGGCCTTGTGGTGGATCTCGCGCCAGTAGTCCAGCAGCGTGTTCTTAAGGATCATGCCGTTGGGCAGGAAGAACGGAAAGCCGGGGGCCTCGTCGCGCATCATAAAGAGGTCCATCTCGCGGCCGATCTTGCGGTGGTCGCGCTTTTTGGCCTCCTCCAGCATGTGCATGTGCTCGTCGAGCTCTTCCTTAGTGGCAAAGGCGACACCGTTGATGCGGGTGAGCATCTTGTTGTCCTTGTCGCCCTTCCAGTAGGCGCCCGAGACGCCGGTGAGCTTAAAGGCCTTGAGGGCCTTGGTATAGCAGATGTGGGGGCCGACGCACATGTCGATGTAGTCGCCCTGCTGGTAGAAGGTGATGCGGGCGTCGTCGTCCAGGTCGCCGATGTGCTCGACCTTGTACTTCTCGCCGCGCTCCTCCATAAGGGCGATGGCCTCGGCGCGGGGCTTCTCGTACACGGAAAACTTGAGGTTCTCCTTGACGATCTTCTTCATCTCGGCCTCGATCGCGGGGAAGTCGTCCTCGCTGATCTTGACGCCCTCGGGCAGGTCGACGTCGTAGTAGAAGCCGTTGTCGGTCGCGGGACCGTAGGCAAAGTCGGCCTGGGGGTACAGGCGCTTGATGGCCTGCGCCATGATGTGCGCGGCGGAGTGGCGGATGACGTGCGTGACCTCGTCCTGCGGGAGCTCGGCCACCGAACCGTCATTGTAGAGTGCCTTCATGGGTATGTTTTCTCCTCTCGGATGCCTGATGCAAGTGCGTGCGATGCGCTCGGCGTTTTTGACTTGCATCATTATAGGCAGGTTGCCTTGGTATACAAGCGCCCGCCGCACCTTAATGGCACGGCGGGCGATTTTCTACGCATGCTTCATCGTGTGGGGGCGGGGTGCGCGTATGGCTTGCGGCGTGCCCGTGGCTCGCGGCCGGCCCGGCGATGGATGCGTTACTGGATGCGAGTTCGGCAGTAGGGGCAGACCTTCCAGTGCGCATCGAGCGGGCGATGGCAGCTGGGACATACGTTGCGAACCTGGGTATCGCACACCGGGCAGACGACGAAGTCCTTCTCGATGGGCGCGCCGCACTGCGGGCAGGTGCCGTACTGGGCAAGCTGACGCTCGCGCAGGGCCATGTCCAGCTCCTGCTCCTCGCGGTCGGACGCGTAGGAGTGCGGGCGCAGGACCAGGTAGGCGATGAGGCCCACAAACGGGATGAGGGCGATGATGCCCCATGCCACGTAGGCGCTGGCGCCGCGGCGGCGAGCGTCGATGAACACATAGACGACCGACAGCACATACAGGGCGATGATAAAGCCAACAAAGGCATAGACGACGCCCATAAGCTGCGGCGACATGAGCTCGGAGATGTACTTGGACATTACGGGTACCTTTCGGAATATTAACAGTTCGGTCAAGTTTACCACGGGGTTTGTTTATATGGGACTACGGCTGGGTACGGGGCCGGCGCGGACACAAACATCTCAATCTGTAACAAGTGGGAGCGGAATCCAGGTCTAGGTGTTACAGATCGAGACAAACCATTCTCTCCCCAACTTAAATCTCAATCTGTAACAACTAGGGGCCAGAAACCCTTCTATCTGTTACAGAACAAGACAAAGGAAAACGTCCAATCTCAATATCTCAATCTGTAACAACAACTCGGCAAAAACAGTCCCAGATGTTACAGATTTAGACAAACTACCCTCTCCTCAACTTCAATCTCGATCTGTAACATCTAGAACCCAAAAACAGTTCTTACTGTTACAAATCAAGAACAGATCAAGACAACCAGAATCCGTCGGAACGATTGTCTCAACCTGTAACAGAAAAGACCCAAAAACCTCGGCTTATTGTTACAGATTGAGACGAACGTGCACCTGTGAACTCAGTATCTCAATCTGTAACAGGTAACGGCGTAGACCGCGAGGTTGGGCGGGAGGGTCTCGCGGTCTGGTGGGGTCGGCATCCGTGCTGGGCCGGCCCTCGCCTGCCGTTGGCGGGTGTTGCGGGGCTGTTCGCCGCATTGCCGCCGCACTGGGAGTGTGCAGACCGTAGGATAGTCTTATTGACAGCCTGTCAACTTGTCTGGGAGGCACCGTGGCAGAAACGTTTGATATCGCAATTGTGGGCGCGGGCATTACCGGGTGCGCCATCGCGCGGCAGCTCGCGCGGTTTGACCTGTCCATTTGCGTGGTCGAGGCGGCCAACGACATTGCACTGGGCGCCTCGAAGGCCAACGGAGGCCTGGTTCACGCCGGCTACGATCCGGCTCCGGGAACCGTAAAGGCGCAGGTCAACGCCCGCGGCTGCGAGCTATATGGCACCTGGGCCCAGGAGCTGGGCTTTTTGTTTTGCCGCACCGGATCCATGGTGCTGGGCTTTAACGACGAGGACCGCGCGCACCTGGGGAAGCTGCGCCAGAATGGCCTGGCCAACGGCGTGCCCGAGTTGTCGATTATCGGCTCCGAGCGTATCCACGAGCTTGAGCCGCGTGCGAGTGCCCAGGCGACGTGCGCGTTGTGGTGCCCTTCGACCGGTTACGTTGACCCGTTTGAGGTCGCCATCGCCGCGCTGGAAAACGCCGTCGCCAACGGCGTGACGTTTATGCGCTCCGCACCGGTGGAGGCGATTGAAATCGCGGGCTCGGGCGACGACGCGCGCTTTACGTTGGCGACGCCCGCCGGAAACGTGCGCTGCCGCTACCTAATCAACGCCGCGGGCAACGGCGCCGCGGACATCTCGCGTATGGCGGGCGCTGAGGAATTCCAGATGGCCTGGCGTCAGGGCAACATCGTGGTGCTGGACAAGGAGCCGCGCACGCTCATGCCGCTCTACCCCGTACCCACGCCGGTATCCAAGGGCGTTATCGTGACGGGCACCGTGCACGGCAACACCGTGATTACCGCGACGGCTGCCGTGCGCGAGCCGGGCGACACGCAGACCTATGCGAGCGATATGAACGCGCTGCTGACCGGCGCGCGCAAGCTGGTGCCCGATCTGGATACGCGCCGCGTGGTGCGCGCATTTGCCGGAGGGCGCCCGGTCATTAAGGGTACGAACGACTTCTTTATTGGGCAGTCGGCCGTGGTGCCGGGACTTTTCCAGGCGGCGGGCATTCAGTCGCCAGGCGTGGCGAGCGCGCCGGCCATTGCCGAGCGCATGGAGCTTGTGATGCGCAGTTGCACTTTGGAGTAAAAGGTGGTTTGAATATTTCAAAATTGAGTTTTTCAA
>URDI01000051.1:0-14128 GCA_900546475.1 uncultured Collinsella sp. | reverse complement strand
ATGAACTGGGAGTCACCGTTGTTCCCATTAATCCGCTAAGTTATGAATGGCGGGATGCGCGCCCTCGCCGGCGCGAGTCGCGGCGGGCGGCAGGCGCTTGAACAGCGGGTCGCCCGAAAGGTCCAGGCTTATGCTCGCACGGCGCTGGCGTAGCGAAAGCAGCAGGTGGACATCGGGGTCGGCAGCATCGACATCGGCGCGACGGCCTGTGGTCTCGGCCAGGCGATCGCACAATGCGTCCTTGGCGCGCAGGGCAGAGAAGCGCGTGTTGCGCAGCTGCTCGGTCACACCACGGGCAGTGATGGCAATGGTGGCGCCGCAGCGGACGATGTTTTCCCAGGCAATGTCGTAAACGGCATCGTACAGCTCGTCGGCATCCTGTGCCTCAAAGCGTCCGAGCACCACAAACACGCGGCTGGCCAGGCGCGACCACAGACAGGCGCGGTAGCCTTCTTCGAGCTCGCCCTCAAACGTAGCGCGGCCCTTCAGGCGGCGGACATGCGAAAGCCCGAGCCACTTGAGCTCGTCGGCGAGTGCGGATTCAAAGCCCTCGGGGCAGCTTGCATAAAATTCCATGGGTGACCTCTCTGGTTGCGTCGCTCCATTATATGATGGATGCTTCGTTTGCCATCGACCTCGAAAGGAACCCATATGATTGATGCGTGCCCCGATTCCGCTGTGCTCTTTTTTGACGTGGACGGCACGCTGACGTCGTTCGACCCCGACGATATGACCGATAAGGACTTCAATGCAATCCATCCGTCGAAGGCTGTTGTCGATGCATTTGGTCGTCTGCGCAATGCGGGTCACCAGGCATTTATCTGCACGGGCCGTCCCTTGTGGCTGGTTGCCGATGGCCTGCGTGCGCTGAACCCGGTGGGAATCGTTGCCATGGCGGGCGCCACGCTCGAGGTCGAGGGACGCGTGGTGCACGAGGATTGCATTGACGAAGACATTGTTGAGGAGCTCGCGCGCCGCATTACTGTGGCGGGCGGCGAGGCGTTGTTCGAGACGAACGGTGCCACCTATTCACTTGAGCCAGTTGGTGTCGAACAGTCATTTCTGCTAGGCGCCGGCGTAGTGCATGGCACCGATCAGATGCGCGTCGATGGCCGCTTGCGCGTAGGCAAGGTGTGCATTAACGCGTGCGACCTGGCTCGCGTAGCCAACGACGATGGCTTTATCGATCGCGAGTTTGAGCTGTGCAACACCGGTGGTCAGAATCGCGAGCTGAGTCCCAAGGGCATCGACAAGGGCGTGGGCGTGGCGCGAGCGCTGGAATACCTAGGTCGCACCGGCAACGCGCGCACCTTTGGCTTTGGCGATTCCGGCAACGATCTGGGTATGCTCGCCGCTGTCGAGACGGCTGTCGCCATGGGCAACGCCATGCCCGAGGTCAAGGCGATCGCCGACTACGTGACCGACGACGTCGCACACGACGGCACCGTCACAGCGATGCAGCATTTTGGGTTGATTTAATAAATGGCCGGGTCGCCCGCAGTGGGGGCGACCCGGCCATTTGAGCTATTTTGCAATATAGAGCTTGGGATGACTGCGACTGCTCTCGATCGCCGCCGTCATGATGCCCTCGTCGTCTCCATCAACGATGATGCCGTCGAGGTCATCGATCTGCGCGGACTGATAAAAACTGGTTTTGTTGAACTTTCCCTGGTCAACCATCATGTAGCCCTTGTTTGAGTTGGTAAGGTACATATGCTTGATCATGGCCGAGAAGTCGTGCTCGACGGTAAAACCGTGGTCGGGGTGGAATCCGTCGGCACTGACAAACGCCTTGTCGGCATGTAGTTTGCTCATGCAGTCGAGCGTCAGTGCGCCCGCGAGATAGAGGTGCCCCTTGCGCACGGAGCCGCCCAGCAGCACTACCGAAGCATTGGGGAGATTGAAGCTGGCGTAGTTCGCGATTGCAAGATCGCCGGTGATAATGGTGATCTCACGCTTGTCCATGAGGGCCTTAGCGAAGTAAAAGCCTGTGGTGCCGATATCAATTACCAGAACATCGCCATCATCAACAAGAGTTGCTGCGGTTGCGGCGATGGCCTCCTTGGCCTCGACTTGGACATTGATGCGCTCCTCGGGATACGAGATTGCGTTGGAGCGAGAAAGCGATACCGCTCCGCCGCGTACGCGACGCAGCGTGCCTTCGGATTCCAGCGAGATGAGGTCGTGCCGTGCGGTGACTTCCGAAACCGAAAAACGGCGAACGATGTCGGATACCGAGATATTTGGCTTTTCGGCCAGCCAATTCATGATAAATCGCTGACGCTCGGCCGGTGAAAGGTCTGAAGTAGATGCCATATGCCGCTCCTTTTGAACAAAAGGTAAAAGATGCGCCTTTCGTAATCGAAATATAACGTATCGATATGAAAAGAACAAGGCAAATTCGAATGAATCAAAAGAACGGAAGGGCATGTCACAAATGCATGCGTAGCAGATAGTTCGCACGTAGACGGGCTATAAAGAGTCTCATTCTGAAGGTGCCGCCCAAAAGAAGTACGTTCACACCCGATATTCGACCGTTCACGGAAAGTTGACAATTGAGCTTTCGATGGCTTTTGAAATAGTTTATAAAAGAAAGCCGAAAAGCTTTTGAAACAAAGAAGAAGGCTTTCGATAGCAATAGTGCTAGATGAGAAAGGACCGAACATGGCGATTAAGGTGTTTGCCGACGGCGCTAACCTCGAAGGCATGCTTGACATGCATGACAATGGCAACGTTCAGGGCTTCACGACCAATCCTTCCCTTATGAAGGCCGGTGGCGTGACTGACTACCGCGCTTTTGCCAAGACGGTTCTTGAGCACATTACCGATGTGTCGGTTTCTTTTGAGGTATTCGCCGACGACGAGGCTGGTATGGAAGCCGAGGCTCGCGAGATCGCAACCTGGGCAGACAACGTCTACGTTAAGATCCCGGCGCTCAACACTAAGGGCGAGTCCACTGCCGCGCTGGTCAAGCGCCTTTCTGCCGACGGCATCAAGGTGAATGTCACCACTATCTTCACGCCCGAGCAGGTCGACGAGTTTGTCGATGCCGTCTCTGCTGAGACCCCCTCTATTCTGTCCATCTTCGCCGGTCGCATTGCCGATACCGGCGTCGATCCGCTGCCCCTCATGGCGGAGTCCGTAAAGAAGGCTGCCGTTAAGCCTGCTGCCGAGGTTCTCTGGGCGTCTACGCGCGAGGTCCTCAATATCTTCCAGGCGGAGTCCGTTGGATGCCAGATCATTACGGTCCCCAATTCCCTTCTTGCCAAGCGCAAGAATTTCGGGAAAGATTTGCTTGAGTACTCGCTTGATACGGTCAAGGGCTTTGCCCGCGACATTCAGGCGCTTGGTTTTCATATCCTGCCCGAGGAGTAGGGGACGAGCATGCTGACCGATCTTCTTAAGCCCGAGCTTGTTGCCTGCCACGTCGAGGCCTCCGACTGGGAGGAAGCGATCAGGGCATGCGGTAAGTTGCTCGTAGACGCTGGCAAATGCGATCAGAGCTATGTTGACGCCATGATTTCATCGGTTCACAAATTCGGCCCCTATATGGTCTTGGAAGAGGGCATCGCCATGCCCCACGCTCAAGCAGATGGCAATGTGAGCGAAGCGGGAATCTGTATCGTCACGCTTGACCCAGCCATTGCGTTTGGACACGAGGATTTCGATCCGGTTCACGTGCTCGTGGGTATTTGCGCACCCGACCCCAAGGCTCATCTTGGCTGCTTGGCGGAGCTTTCGCAGATGTTCGAGGACGAGGACTGCGTTGCCAAGCTCAGCGCATGCGATACGCCCGAGCAGGTTTTGGAGACCATGCGTTCATTCTTTTAGGCCTTAATGGCACGGCGATGCGTCGCCGCTTTTGGATAGACGGAAAACCGTCACGTGTAGGAGAGGAAGGTTGCCATGCATATCATCACCGTATGCGGAAACGGCATCGGGTCCAGCCTGATGCTCGCTGGCAAAGTCGAGGAGCTTTGCGAGGAGGAGGGCATCAAGGCCGACGTTGAGTCTATGGACCTGAACGGTGCTTCTTCCGCAAATCCGGATCTGTTCATCACCGTTAAGGAACTCGCCCCCGAGCTCCACGGCAACGTTGTGATCGTTCGCAGCTATGTGAACAAGAAGAAGATCCGCGAAGACGCCCTCGAGGCAATCAAGGCGGCCGCCGCTAACGCCTAAAGCGGCACAAAAAAGGGCGGTTCCCTGTGGAAGAGGGAAACGCGCCCACGTTAGAGAGAAAGGAAGCGCAGATGCAAGCCATCCTTCCCATACTTGAGTTTATCCAATCGATTCTGACCAAGCCAGCGTGGATTATGGGTCTATTTGCCTTTGTGGGCCTTGTCGCGCTTAAGCGTCCTGCCCACAAGGTGATGACGGGCACCCTGAAGCCCATTCTTGGTTACATCATGCTGTCTGCCGGCGCCGCTGTTGTTCAGGAGAACCTTGCTCCGCTGGGTACCTTCATCGAGACCGGTTTCCACATCACCGGTGTCGTGCCCAACAACGAGGTCGTCGTTTCGATGGCTCAGAGCGTCCTCGGCGTTCAGACCATGATGATCCTGATTCTCGGCTATGTCGTGAACATTATCATTGCCCGCTTTACCAAGTTTAAGTACATCTTCCTGACGGGCCATCACAGCATGTTTATGGCCTGCCTGCTGTCTGCCGTTCTGCAGGCATCTGGCTTCCAGGATGTCCAGCTTGTCATCGTGGGCGGCATGTTCCTGGGCCTCGTGAGCGCTATGCTTCCCGCCGTTGGTCAGCGTTTCACCGAGAAGGTTACCGATGGCGATGAAATCGCCATGGGCCACTTCGGTTCACTCGCCTATTACATCTCCGCTGCAGTCGGTACGCTTTTTGCTAAGGACGCCGAGGAGAACAGCACCGAGAAGATCGAGGTTCCCGAGAAGTTCGCCTTCCTGCGCGACACTACCATCTCCACGGCTCTTACCATGGCCTTCTTCTACCTGGTTACCGCTTTCGCCGCTTACATTGCAGATCCTGCGGTCGTTACCAAGACCGCTGGTGGCGACAACGTGATTGTCTATGCCCTGACCTGCGCTCTGTCTTTCGCCGTTGGTGTCACCATCGTCTATAACGGCGTTCGTATGATCCTTGCCGACCTGGTCCCGGCTTTCCAGGGCATCTCCAACAAGCTGATCCCCGGTGCCATCCCCGCCGTCGACTGCGCCGTCTTCTTCCCCTATGCTCCCACCGCCGTCATCCTCGGCTTTGTCGCTTCCTTTATCGGTGGCGTGGTCGGTATGTTCATCGTGGGCGCTACCCTGGGCATCTTCATCATCCCGGGCATGGTTCCCCACTTCTTCTGCGGTGCTACCGCGGGCATCTACGGCAATGCTACCGGCGGTCGCAAGGGCGCAGCTCTTGGCGCTTTCGTCAACGGCCTGCTCATCACCTTTGCCCCGGCCCTGCTCCTGCCCGTTCTTGACGTCTTTGGCTTCAAGAACACTACGTTCGGCGACTTCGATTTCTCCGTCATTGGTATTACGCTTGGCCGCGCTGCCGAGGCCTTCGGTACCACCGGTGTCTACGCGATTCTCGCTGTCCTTCTGGTCGTTGCCTTCGTCCCCAACTTCATCCACACCAAGGGTGCTGTGATCAATCACGTTGAGGAAGAGTAATCCAGGCATACGTTAAGCCCTAATCGGGCGGAGCTCCGATAACCGGCTCCTACACGGAAGCGGTGACGTCTCAATCGAGGCGTCACCGCTTTTTGCTTTGGAGCGATTGTGAATATGAGCCGGCGAGGCGCTGCTTCTGTTCCGTGAACGGAATCAAACGCAATGATCGGCAAAAACGTTTTGCCGCTGGGGCGTCGATATAAAAATGGTAAATCTGCAAAACCGTTCGCCGAGAAGATAAAAAACCGCAGTTCACGCCTTGATAAACGTAGATAAAGTGTTTAGCAGTTTATCGGCCGTATGCTAACGAAAGGAATCAGGCAGATGGCAATCAAGGTGTTCGCTGACGGTGCAAACCTCGAGGGCATGCTCGACATGTACGAGAGCGGCAACGTTCAGGGTTTCACGACCAACCCGTCCCTTATGAAGAAGGGCGGCGTGACGGATTACCGCGCGTTTGCCAAGGAGGTCCTGGCCCACATCACCGATGTGTCCGTGTCGTTTGAGGTCTTTGCCGACGACGTCGAGACCATGGAGGTCGAGGCCCGCGAGATTGCTGCCTGGGCCGAGAACGTCTACGTCAAGATTCCGTGCGTGACCACCAAGGGCGAGTCCACCGCCGAGCTGGTGCACAAGCTTTCGGCCGACGGCATCAAGGTCAACGTCACCACCATCTTTACGCCTACGCAGGTCGACGAGATGGTCGAGGCCGTTGACGCCGAGACGCCGTCCATCATCTCGCTCTTTGCCGGTCGCATCGCCGACACCGGCGTCGATCCCATTCCGTTTGTGACGGAGTCGGTCAAGACGGCCGCCGCCAAGCCCAACTGCGAGGTCCTGTGGGCATCCACGCGCGAGCTCATCAACATTTACCAGGCGCAGGCCTGCGGTTGCCAGATCATCACGGTGCCCAACAGCATCCTGGCCAAGCGCAAGAACATCGGTCGCGATCCGTACGAGGTCTCGCTCGACACCGTGCGCGGCTTTGCCAAGGATATCGCCGCTTTGGGCTTCCATATCTTGCCGTAACGCGAACACTGGCTGCGCCGCGGGTTGTTCGCCCCGGCCTTTCCTTTCCCTATCGCTCACGCGCTTCGCGAGGGTCGCGCTAGGTAAAGGAAAGGCCGGGGCTGCCGACACGAGCTTGCCGGCAAGTTAGCACTCGGCTTCCATATCCTGCCGTAGGCAAAGGTACCCCCGCCTGCGACGTGCAAAATTGAGAGTATTCAGCAAGGTAAAGGCTTTTACCAGCTGGTTGAAGCACGGAACAGCCCCCGTTTTGGCTCTGACGACGCTAAAACGGGGGCTGTTTGTGACTTTATTGCCTCTGAGGGGCGTTCGGAGCGGCGGAAATTGCAGAATACTCGCGATTTTGCACGCTGCTACAGGGGGTACCCTTGCTTTGGCGGTTTATTTCCCCTGCACCATGGTGAGCGAGATCTTCTTGCGGTCGCGATCGACCTTTTCGACCCACACCTTGACCGTGTCGCCGACGCGCACCACGTCGCTTGGGTGCTTGACGAAGCGGTTGGCCAGTTTGGAGATGTGCACGAGGCCGTCCTGATGCACGCCCACGTCGACGAAGGCGCCAAAGTCGACGACGTTGCGCACCGTGCCCTTGAGCTCCATGCCGGACTCCAGGTCGTCGATGGAAAGCGCCGAGCGGCTAAAGACAACCTCGGGAGCGTCGTCGCGCGGGTCGCGGCCGGGCTTCTTGAGCTCGTTGACAATGTCGATGAGCGTGAGGGTGCCGCAGTCCAGATCGCTTGCCAGCGCCGAGATGCTGCCCAGGCGGCGCTCGATGTCGGGCACGCCGCCGCGGCTGAGCTCGCTTGCCGCAACGCCGGCGCGCTCCAGGACGGCCGTGGCCACCTCGTAGCTTTCGGGGTGGACGCTTGTCGCGTCGAGCGGGTTCTTGCCGCCGCTGATGCGCAAAAAGCCCGCGGCGTTGAGATACGCCTTGGGTCCCAGCTTGGGGACCTTCTTAAGCTGGCGGCGATCGGTAAAGGCGCCGTTTTCCTCGCGGTAGGCCACGATGTTTTTGGCCACGCTTGGCGTAATGCCCGACACGTAGCCCAGCAGGCTCGCGCTTGCGGTGTTTACATCGACGCCCACGCGGTTGACGACGTCCTCCACCACGTGGCCCAGGGTGCGCGAAAGCTCTGCCTGGTCAAGGTCATGCTGGTATTGGCCCACGCCGATGGACTGGGGCGGAATCTTGACGAGCTCTGCCAGCGGGTCCTGCAGGCGACGACCCAAGCTCATGGCGCCGCGCACGGTGACATCCAGATCGGGATACTCCTGGCTCGCGAGCTCGGAGGCGGAGTACACCGACGCGCCGGCCTCGTTGACGATGGTGTATCGCAGCCCAGGCGCCTGCTCGGCAATGAACTCTGAGACGACTTCCTCGGTCTCGCGGCTGGCGGTGCCGTTGCCGATGACGATGGTGTTGACGCTGTCCTTCTTGACGAGGCGGGCGAGCTCGCGCTTGGTGCCGGCGACGTCGTGGCGCGGCTTGGTGGGATAGACCACGCCGTGGTCGAGTAGCTTGCCGGTCTCGTCCATGACGGCGACCTTGCAGCCGGTGCGGTAGCCCGGATCGAGCGCGAGCACGCGGGCGCCGCGCACGGGGCGCGTCGAGAGCAAGCCCTCGAGATTCTTGGCAAAGACGTTGATGGCCTCGGTCTGGGCACGAACGGTGAGTTTGGCGCGGGCCTCGCGCTCCAGCGAGGGGGCCATGAGGCGCTTGTAGCCATCGGCGATGGCGGCGTCAAAGACGGGAGCAAACACGCCCTGGCGACGGGGCCAGCGGCTGCCGAGGCGTGCCGTAGCGGCAGCGCCGTCGACGTTCACGCGCACGCGGAGCTTGCCCTCGCGCTCACCGCGGTCGATAGCCAGCACGCGGTGGTTGGGTATACGGCGCAGCGGCTCATCATAGCTGTAGTACGGCTCGTAGGGGGTCTTCTCGGCGGGGTCGGTGGCCTCGACGACGATGTCGGCGGTGTTTTGCGTAAAGACGCGCAGGTCGGCGACGTTCTCGGGATCTTCGGCCACCGTCTCGGCCACGATGTCGGCGGCGCCGGCGAGCGCCTTTTCGGGCGTGTCGAAGCCGGCCTCCTCGTTGACGTAGTCCGCGGCGGCGTCGAGCGCGCTGCCCTTGGCCGAGGCCTGCATGATGATCATGTTGGCGAGCGGCTCCAGGCCGGCCTCGCGTGCCTTCTGCGCGCGGGTCATGCGCTTTTTGCGGTAGGGCTTGTAGAGGTCCTCGACACGCTGGAGCTGTGTGGCCTCGCGAATCTGTTGCTCGAGCTCGGGCGTGAGCTTGCCCTGGGCGCCGATGAGCAGAATGACGTCCTCTTTGCGCTGCTCAAGATTACGCAGGTAGGACAGGCGCTCGTCGAGCGCGCGCAGGGCGACATCGTCCATGCCGCCCGTGGCTTCCTTGCGGTAGCGCGAGATAAAGGGAATGGTGTTTCCCTCGTCGATGAGCTTGACGGCCGCCTCGACGTTGGCGGCCTTAAGGTTGAGCTCGCGGGCGAGCTGGGCGATAAGATCCATGGGACTCCTTGCGTTTAAGGTGCGTTTGCAGCACAGAGCTACCAAGGATACCACCTGCCACTTCGCCCAAAAAAGACTGTTTTGGCGCGGAACCACGAAAGCGGCCTATCTACTACGTTTGAACCGTGTGGGTCGACCATCCCCCGGTTTTCCGAAAATGCGCAAGCCGTTTACCTGCGGTTTTTATTTCGCGAAATTCTGTATGGATGAGGGTGATTGGTTAAACGTAGTAGATAGGCACATTTCGTGGCGAACGAATCAAGCTAAGGTGCAAAAAGTCCCCCGTCCCAGAAAAATCATTGGCAACGTAGCAAAATGCCCCGCGGGCAGGAAGCTGCTCGCGGGGCAAAGAAGAGGGGCTTATTTGTGGCGGACCGAGGGGCCCGGCATGGGGTTTCTGCCGCGGCCTGTCCTAAGGTGCTACAGCTCGACGAGCTGGCCGGTCTCGGCGGCCTCCTTGATGGCGTTGAGAAGCGTGAGCGTCTTGACGTTGTCGGCGGGGGTTACGACGGGCTCGACCTCGCGGCGGACGACCTTCACAAAGTGCTTGAGCTGCATCTTGTGCGGCAGCGCCGGGTCGACGGCCGGAATCTCCATCTGCAGCGGCTTGTGCCAGTTGGAGGCGCCGTCGTAGGAGAACTGATGCAGGCGGGGCAGCGAAAGGGCACCCAAGGTTCCGCCGATAAAGTAGGCGTCGGCGTCGAAGGGGCGGTACTGCGGATCCTCGCGAGCGGTTGCCTCCCAGTTCCAGGGGCTGGCGGTGGCGTCGGAGATGGTCATGCTCGCAAGCGCGCCATCGGCAAAACGGACGTTGACCACGGCGGAGTCCTCGGTCTCAAAACCGCGGGCGGCGCTGGACTGCATGCCCTGGACGGCGACGGGCTCGCCCAGCAGGTAGCGGAGCAGGTCCACGTCGTGAACCAGGTTGACCAAGATCGGTCCGGCACCCTTCTTGCGGCGCCACTCGACATCGAAGTACTCGTCATTCTTATAGATCATGTAGTGGAAGCTCGACACGGTGAGCTTGCCCAGCTCGCCGGACTCGATGATCTCCTTGGCCTTGTTGACGAAGGGGTTGTGACGACGGTGCTGACCCACGAGCACGGGCACGCCGGCGGTCTCGGCCTCGGCGGCGAAAGCCTGGGCATCCTCGAGGTCGTTGGAGATCGGCTTTTCGACCAGCGGCACGATGTTGCGCTTGATGGCCTCGCGGGCAACGCCCAAGTGCAGGTCGTTGGGGGTGGCGATGATGACGGCCTCGGGCTTGACCTCGTCCATCATCTGGGCGGGATCGGTAAAGAACGGCACGCCGGCAGCCTCGGCCGTGGCGCGGGCGCCCTCAAAGGCGTCGGCGATGGCGACGAGCTCGGCCTCGGGCTCCTCGGTGACAAAGCGGATGTGGTTGCGGCCCATGGCGCCGGCGCCGATGACGGCAATGCGGACGGGGTTGAGCTCAGACATTTCGACTCCTTAATGCTGGTGGCTGGTGGAATGTGACAAAGGGACAGTCCCTTTGTCACATCGGTAAAACTAGGCGGACTTCTTCTTGCTGTCGGAGACCATCATGTAGAGGGTGAGCACGACGGCGATGGCGGCGATCACGATGGCGCCGTAGAAGGACTGCTGGTAGGCGGCGCTGCCGGCCTCGGCGTGATACAGCACAGCGGTGATGGGCTGGCTGATCCAGGTGGAAGCGGCATAGCCCAAGAACATGATGCCGTAGTTGACGCCGATGTTGCTGGTACCAAAGGCGCCACCGGTGAGCGGCGGGTAGATGACGAGCAGGGCGCCAAAGCTAAAGCCGAGAAGGGCGAGCGCAACAAAGAACATGCTCTGCGTAAAGCTCATCGACATGATGACGAGCGCGACGATGGTGACGACAAGGCTGATGAGCAGCGACTTGTAGGCGCCGAGCTTGTCGATGATCTGGCCGAAGGACAGGCGACCGACCAGGTTGGCGCAGGTGTTGACGGAGACGACCACGCCGCCGAGGGCGACGGCTGCGGCACTCGTGGGGTCGGCGAAGAGCTGGACGGCGGCGATGGAGGCAACCTTGCCCACAAGCAGGGTGCCCGCGGTGGCGGCGAAGGCGAAGGTGGCGATAAGGACCCAGAAGCGCGGGGTCTTGACCATCTCGCCCGGGGTGAGGTCGCCGAAGGTGCCGGCATGTGCGCCGCCCTTGGGGGCCTCAAAACCCTCGGGCAGCCAGCCGCCCTCGGGGGCCTTCAGGAACAGGGCGGAGGCGGCGATCATCACAAAGAAGATGACGCCGAGTGCCTTGAGGGCGCCAAAGATACCGAGGCTCGGGATGAGCAGCGAGGCGAGCACCGGGGACAGCACGGCGGGGCCGGCGGTCGAAGCGGCCAGGGTGATGCCGGAGGCGAGGCCCTTCTTGTCGATGAACCATTTTTGGCCCGTGGTGAGCGCGGGGTTGTAGCCCAGGCCGTTGCCGATAGCGGCGACGAGCGAGAACCACAGGTAGAACTGCCACGGCTCAGTGACGGTGCCGGACATGAACCAGCCCACGCCGTAGCACACGGCGGCGGCAATCACGACGTTGCGGGGGCCGATCTTATCGGAGATGCGGCCGGCGAAGATGCCCGTCACGGCCATGATGGTCTGAAAGACCGGGAAAGCCCAGGTAAGGGCGCTGGACCACTCGGGGTAGACGGCGAGCAGGTTCTTGCTCACGACGGAATACAGAGCGATGGAGCTGATGAAGAACATGGTGACGCACGCGGCGGAAAGCACGACGGCGCGACCCTTGTTGGAGTTGGTGGAAGCCATTGGACTCTTTCTAATCGATACGGGGGAGGAGCGGGCGTGTCCGCGGGACCTCCCTGTCAGGCTGGTTTACTGGTCAGTCGGCTTTGCGACGCCGGACTCATCGGACCAGAGCTCGACGCCCTTGTTCTTGAGGTAGTTGTCGGCAAAGGCGCGGCGGCCGCCGGGCTTGGCGGTGAGGTCGCCCATCATGTTGGAGAAGCCGCCGTCGACCTTGATGGCGTCGCCGGTGGTAAAGTCCGAGCGCTTGGACGCCAGGAACATGACGGCGTTGGCGATATCGCTGACCTCGCCGATGCGGCGCGTGGCGATGAGGCGGCTGCGGCTCTTCTCGACCTCGGGATCGGCGTAAAAGCTTGCCGACATGGGTGTCTTGACAAAGCAGGGCTCGACGCAGTTGGAGCGGACGCCGTAGGGGCCCCACTCGGCGGCGAGCATCTTGGACATCATGTTGACGCCCGCCTTGGTGGAGCTGTACACGCCCGAGAACGTCTCGGGGGAGTGGCTGGCAACGGTCGAGATGTGCACCAGGCGGCCCTGGCCGGCCTTGATCATCTCGCGACCAAAGCGCTGCGAGGTGATGAAGTAGCCGGTGAGGTTGACGTTGAGCACCTGCTCCCAGTCGCTTAGCGGCAGGTCCTCCATGGCGGCGAAGCGCAGGATGCCGGCGGTGTTGACGAGAACGTCGACGCGGCCGAAGTTGGCGATGGTGGCGTCGACGGCAGCCTGAACCTCGGCCTCGTCGGTGGCGTTCATCTTGTAGCCCTCGGCGTGGATACCAAACTCGGCGGCGAGGTCGGCGGCTGCTGCCTTGACCTTCTCCTCGTCTAGGTCGAGCAAGACGACGTTGGCGCCGTTGCGGGCGAACTCGCGGCAAATCTCGACGCCCATACCGCCGAGCGCGCCGGTCACGGCGCAGACATCGCCCTCGAGCTTAAGCCAATTGCTCATAGGAACTTCCCTTCTTGTGCCTCCCGGTGGGTCGCTCCCATTAATCGACCCACGTGGTTTTCGCTGGTTATCGTATGCTTTGCATTTGCGCAGGTGAATTGCATATTTGTTAGAATGGCGTTAACCATAGGTTTACACTGTGCGATGCAGTTTATTCTCAATTGAGCGCATGACCTGCGAAAACAACCTCCTGTGGCACCATGTGGCCACGGGCGCGAAAACGGGAGATTGACGTGTACGATCGACGACTTGAGGCCATATCGGCCGCCGCGGAGCTGGGAAGCTTCTCGCGCGCGGCGGCAAAACTACGTGTGTCGACCCCGGCTCTCGTCAAACAGGTGTCGGGGTTCGAGGCCGAGTTTGGCATCACGTTGTTCGAGCGCTCGCATTCGGGCGTTAAGGTGACGCCGGCGGGTGCGCTGCTGGTAGACGATGCGCGCTCGATCATGCGTCAGTCCGAGGATGCGTTGCGCCGTGCCCGACGCGCAGCGGGCGATGGCGGCGCCGTGCGTCTGGGCGTGTCGATGATGTGCCCGGGGCGCCAAACGCTGTCGATGTGGCCGAGTGTGCACGAGCTGGAGCCGTCGCTGCGCTTTGAGATTGTGCCGGTGAGTGACCTCTACGATGAGCGCGAGACCGTCATGCGCAGTCTTGGTCGCGAAGTGGATGTAGTGCAGTCGAGTTTTTCGACCCCGCGCTGGGGCGACGCCTGCCAAAAGCTCCTTATCGTCAACGTACCGTTTTATATTGATGTGCCGCGCACGAGCCCGCTTGCGCGCAAGACGCGCATCACGGTTGCCGACCTGGAGGGCATGCGCCTGCGCGTGCTCCGTCACGGCAACGACGCTATGGACAGCCTGCGCATCGACCTGTTGGCCGACGGCGGCGTGGACGTGATCGACGTGGATAGCTTCGACTTTGCGCTCTTTAACGAGGCGGAGGAAAAGGGCGATGCGGTGCTCACCTGCGGAGCGTGGTCGGGCGTGCACCCGGCCTTTGTGGGCGTACCGTTTCTATGCGGTCGCGAGGTGCCGGTCTATTTGCACTACCCGCTCGAGCCCACCCTCCAAGTCCAAAAATTCGTCAACGCCATGGCCCAACTCCTCAACTAGCTCATTTGGCGCGGGTAGTCTTTTTGAACTGCGCCCCAATTCTTGGACGGGCTAATAAGCGGCCTACGCCGCACATAG
>URDI01000050.1:0-14425 GCA_900546475.1 uncultured Collinsella sp. | reverse complement strand
GTTCTACATACTCACAATCTCACGCTGCGTTTAACCTCCAATGCCGAAGAACAGCCTGCGCCTTGCGCGCCCGGCCGAGGCGCTGCCCAAAGGCGTCGTGCCGGTCGCGTCGATCGCCTGCGCGGCGCGCTTTCTCTCCGAGAACCCGGGTCGCGCGCTTCTCACGACGGGGAGCAAGGAGCTTGCTCCCTACACGAGCGTCGCCGATTTCGCGGAGCGCTTCTTCGTGCGTGTGCTCCCGCTGCCCGGTGCTATAACGAAGTGCATCGACGCGGGGTTTTCGCCGTCGCACGTCATCGGCATGCAGGGGCCCTTCACCCGCGAGCTCAACGAGGCGATGCTTCGGCAGGTGGGCGCCCAGTGGCTTGTGACTAAGGACTCGGGAACCGTAGGCGGCACGGCCGAGAAGCTCGCCGCCGCGCGCGACGTGGGAGCGCGCTGCATCGTGGTCACCCGTCCCGCCGAGGGAAGCGGGGCCCTTTCGCTTCGGGAAGTGGAAGACGCGCTCTTACGGGAGTTCGCGCGCTAGGCGCTTGCCGCGCCTGCGCGCCCTCCCGCCCGCGAGGAGGAGCGTCCCGAGCAAGCTCGACCCGTACAAGCCCGTCATCCATCAATAGCTCGAGGACGACGCCCAGAACTGGCGCAAACAGCCCTTCAATAAGTTGCGTTGAAATAGTGTCTGTTTTTGCTGCTAGATAGCATATTCAGTCCCTAATTCACCGCAACTTGTTGGTGGTGGCTTACTGGTAGCTGGTGGTGGCTTACTGGTAGCGTAGGCACTCCACCGGGTTGAGCTTTGCCGCGCGGCGAGCGGGGTAGAAGCCAAAGATTACGCCGATGCCGACGGAGACGCCGAAGGCCAGCAGCACCGTGGCGATTGAAAAGCTCGGTGTGATCTCCCCACTGGCACCGAGCTCGTTGAGAACCCCTGATCCTGCGGCAAACATCGCGAGGCCCCAGGCCAGCAGATAGCCAATCAGGACACCCAGCAGGCCACCGGTGACGCACAGCGCCGAGGACTCGGCCAAAAACTGCGCGGTGATATCGCGGCGACTGGCGCCCAAGGCACGGCGAATACCGATCTCGCGGATGCGCTCAGTCACGTTGGTAAGCATCATATTCATAATGCCGATTCCGCCGACAAGCAGTGAGATACTGGCGACAGCGCCCATGATGAGCGAGAAGGCGCCCATAAACGAGTTGAGTGCATCGATGGCGCTTTTCATGGAGGTCGCCGATACGCTGTCGTACTCATCATCCTCCGAGATGCCCTTCATCGCGCGCACCTTAGACTCGATGGTCTTGCAGAGCTCGTCCATGTCTGTGCCCTCGGCGGCAAGTGCCGTCACGCTGGGGAATGAAGGATTCTCGTCGCCAAACAGGCCGGAGATGGTTTCGCGTGGCATATACAGCGTGAGCGAGCCCATGGAGTCGCTGCCGCCATCAATCACGCCTACAATCTGCACCTCGCCGTTGGACACCTTGATGGTTTTCCCCAGGGCGTCCTGTTCGTTGCCGTAAAGCTGATCGGCGCCGCCGCGGCTGATGAGCGCCACGCGCGAGCCTGATTGGGACTCGGCCTGGGAATAGGTGCGCCCCGCAACGAGCTTGCTGGCCCCCACGGTGTCGAGCATGTCGCTATCGACGCCGTGTGCCATGACGGTATAGCTTTTATCCCCGACCTTGTACTCGGAATAGGCGCTATCGACGATGCCGATCTGCTCAATCTGCGGCACCAGTTTGCGAAGCTTTTCCACATCCGAATCGGTGAGTTCTTGGGACGAATAGATCTCTACCATGCGGGCTGCATTGAGGCCCAGGCTGTTGACCAGGCTGTTTTGGATACCGCCGATGAGCGAAGTCATGGCGATGACCGAGGCGATGCCAATGACGATGCCAAGGATGGTGAGCAGGCTGCGTCCCTTGTTGGCCTCGAGCGAGTGAAGGGCTTCTTGGACAAGATCGCGGGTGCTCATGCCTTCGCTCCTTTCGGCTGATTGGTGGTTGCAGAAATCGCGGGCAGGTTTTTGACGGCCCCGCGTAACGTATTCGGTGTATGCGCGACATATGCGCCGTCATGGATTCGCCCGTCATGGATGGTTACGGCTCGATCGGCCTCGGCGGCGATGCCGGGGTCATGCGTAATGAGTACGATGGTCTTGCCGCGTTTCTGGAGCTTGTGGAAGGTTTCCATGACGAGCGCCCCGGTTGTCGAGTCTAGATTTCCCGTTGGCTCGTCGGCCAAAATGATGGGCGGGTCGTTGACGAGGGCGCGCGCGATGGCGACGCGCTGCATCTGTCCGCCCGAGAGTTCCGATATGCGGTGGTCCCAATGGTCGACCGGCAGTGTGACGGCTTGCAGCGCGTGCACGGCGCGCATCTCGCGCTGGCTACGCGGCACATTGGTGTAGGACAGCGGCAGCATGACGTTTTCGATCACCGTCAGACGCGGCAGCAAGTTAAAACTCTGAAAGACAAAGCCGATACTCAGCGCGCGCACCTCGGTGAGCTCATCATCGTCGAGCTCGGCGACGTTGAGCCCTTGCAGGAAATAATCACCCGCCGTCGGCTTGTCCAGGCAGCCCAGGATGTTCATGAGCGTCGACTTGCCCGAGCCCGAGGGGCCGGTGATGGCGACGAACTCACCGGGGTTCACCGCCAGGCTCACGTTGTGCAGGATGTGGGCGCAACCGGCCTCGCTCTCAAAGATGCGGTGCACGTTGCGGATGTCGATGACGGGACGCATTACTTGCCCTCGTCGGCAGACATACTGTCGCCGCCGTCTGCCGTCATGCCTGTGCCGGTATCCGTCACGATGGTGTCGCCGTCGCGTAACTTGGTAACCGGGACGTCTGGGTTGATCTCGTTGCCCTGGTCGTCGCGCTTGACCTGGGTCTTGCCGACTACAGCCTCGTTGTCGTTTTGCGTCACGACGGTCACCTTCACGCGGCGCGTCTTCTTGCCTTCCGAATCGGTGGCCAGATTGACGTAATAGTGCTCGCCATCTTCGGTCATCAGCGCCATGGTCGGCACCATAACCACGTCGTCGAGCTTCTCGGTCACTACCGAGACCTCGGCAGTCATACCCGGCTTAAGGCGACTGTCGGGTGCTTCGATGAGGATGTCGACGTTAAAGGTCACGCTGCCGCCGCTACCGGAGCCGGAGTCAGAGTTTGCCACCGAGGCGATAGCCGTGACGGTGCCCTGGCTCACGATATCGGGAAACGCGGGATAGGTCACGTTGGCGCTTTGGCCCACGGCAATTTTGGCGATATCCTTTTCGCCCACCTGAACCGTCACCTTCATCTTGGACAGGTCGGCGATTTGCATGCACTGCTTGCCGCCGCTCGTGTCGCCTTCGCCCATGACCATGCCTCCGGTCACGGTGACGCCCACTTTGGCGTTGAGCTCGACGATGCTGCCCGAGCTGGGGGCTTTTACGGTGCGCTCGGCAGCTTTTGCTGTTGCCTGCTCGAGCGTTGCCTGGGCCGAGGCGAGGTTGCGCTGGGCGGTCGAGACGGCATTTGCGTTGGCGTTTGCGTCCGATGGACCGGTCGATCCGTCACTGTCCGTTGTCGGTGCGGCCTGTGCGGCCGCGAGTGCCACCTTTGCATTGTTCAGGTCTTCCTGGGCGGCCGCGACCGCGCGCTGCGCCTCGGAAACAGCGCTATCGAGCGCGTCGTTCTTAATGGTCATGAGTACGTCGCCCTCGTTGACGCTCTGTCCGGCCTGCACGTTGATCTTTTCAACCGTACCGTCGACAGAAGGGGAGACGACCGATGCCGAGATGGGCTTAAGCTGCCCCTTGGCTTCGACTGTGGTGGTAAACGTGCCTTCGGTGACCATGTCGGTCACCGGTCCGTTGGTGCCTGCGGGTTGCGCGTTGATGACCAGCGTTGCGATGATGGCAATGAGCGCGATGGCAACAACGACACCGACGGCGATACCGCGTCGGATGAGCTTTTTGCGCCGACGCTCGGCACGCTTTGCCTTGAGCTTTGCATAGGCTTCTTCATCGGAGATATCGGTCGAATCGTCGAGACTCGTTTGGGGCTGCTTGGTGTCTGCAGCGCTGATAATCGGCAGGGTCTCGGTGGCATCTTGGGGCATGCGATCGGAATCGTCAGGACCTGGATTGATCGTGGGGACCTTGGACATAGCGTCTCCTTTATCGATATGGCTCCGATAAGTATATACGCCCGTCGCGATAGGCGGGCGTATAGAAGTTGCGGATGACGGTACTGTAAGTTTTGTCGCCGTGCTGTTTACTTGTTGTAGACGTTAGCTGCGTTACGAGTGCACGACCACGCAGAGGCCGACTTTGATGCGCTCGTGGAGCGACTTGGCATCGGCCAGACGCAGGTTGATACAACCGTGGCTACCGCACCACTTGTACGATTCGGCGTTATCGAAACTCGAATCGTTTTGCCAGGTGGCGTCGTGGAATCCGACCATATTGCCCTCGAACGGCATCCAGTAGCTTACCGGGCTCTCGTATTTGGGCTTGCCGGTCTCGGGGTCCTTGGCACCGATGAGTTTGCTGGCGCCATCGTTGCTGTTGATCTGCCATACGCCCTCGGGCGTGGCGTCTTCGCCCGGTTTGCCAGAAATAAAGTTGGCCTCCCACACGATGTTGCCGCTCTCGTCGTAGTAGCGCGCATGCTGCTCGGACAGGTCGACGTCGATATAGGCCTTCCAGTCGGGCTCGCCCTTGGCGGTAAATGTGTCGGCCTTCTGGGAGTACTTGATCTCGATTTCGCCGGTCTGCTTGTTGTTGATGGCGTCCTCGACCTGCTTGGCGAGCGAGCTGCTGTCGATGGACCAACCAAAGTCGCCGCCTTCGACGGCGCACTGCTTGCCATCGGCGCGCGTCCACCAGCGAGTGGAGCCCACGGTATTAAAGCCGTTGGCGAGCTCGGCTGCCCAGCTGCTGATCTGCGACGTATCGAGCGTGGGGTTGGCCGGATCGGCAAAGCTGATCCACTGCAACACGGAGCTGCCATCAACCTTGCCGGCATCCTCGCCGTTGAGCTTGAGGGTCACGTTGACGCCCAAGAAGTTGTTGGCGGCATCGCATGCAGACTGAATCTGATCATCGGTCAGCGTTCCATTGAGCGGCTCATAGGCATCGTTGCCGAGCTTGGAAAGATCTACGGTCTCGGCCAGCGAGGCAAGCTCGAGCTCGGCATACTTAATGACATGCTCGCGGTTGAGTTTTTCGTTGGAGCGCGCCTTCTCGACGGTAAACTTGCCGGCCTGCTCGTCATAGGAGCTATTGGCCTCGAACGCGCCCGAACGCCCCTCGTTAAACTCGTCGATGGCGGCGCCCAGATCCTTCTCAAACTGCTTTTGGTCAAAGGTGTCGGAGAGCATGGACAGGTCGACGTCTTGATCAAGATCGACTTCGTTGGAGCTAGCGGTTGTTTTGGTCTTGCCGCTTAAGGATTCTACAAGGCGAACCGGCCATACAATGGCTTCGTTGCGGCTGATAATCTCTTTTGCGGCAGCTTCGCCGTCGACAATGGGCTCATCGGACTCGGGCTGATAGGTCCAGCTAAAATCATCGCCTGACACGGTGAGCTTATAGTGCTTCCAAGCCGAGTTGACCTTGGTGGCGGCAGACGAAGCGTTGGAGAACGAGACATCGACGCCGGCGATAGTGGTGTTGGGGTAGGCTACCTGCGAAAACGCTACAACGCCTACGATATAGACAATGACGATAAGACCTAGAACGACAAAGAGCGTCGTCTTTTTGCCCGACTTATTGTTCTCGGCGGGTTTGCGTGCTGGGCCGCGATCGCCTCGAGCGTGCGTGGGGGGCTGCTTGGGCGCATTGCCATTTGCCTGGCGCTGCTGATGCTGCTTGTTCGGACGTTGGGAAACGTTTGCCGCACCTCGCTGCTGACCGCGGCTCGGCGCGATAGGACGCGGCGACTGAACGCCGCCGGTGTGCCTGCTCGGCTGCTGCGGATCGGGAATCAGTTGAGTTCGATCGTTTTGCGACATCGTATGCATATCCTTCGGATTTCGCCTTGCGGCTCATCGTGTTTTTACTGGGCTTGCATTATAGCGATTACCCAGTTGTTTGTGGTATGGAAACGGTGGCATTCAAAAGAGGTGGGACATTTGTCCCACCTTCGAGTCTTTCTTTGTTGCTATCCGCGCACACCGCATTTTGCACAGGCCGAAAGTGCGGCCGGAGCCTGCGCGATGCCACCCTTTGCCGTCTCGCGCAGCGTGGCCGGCAACGCGTGGCCCACGGAGAGCATGACGTGCGCCATCTGGTCAAACGGCACCAGGCTCTTGATACCGGCAAGTGCAAGCTGCGCCGAGCTAAATGCCGCGGCCACGCCGATGGCATTGCGGTTTTGGCACGGCACCTCCACGAGGCCGCCCACCGGGTCGCAGACCAGGCCCAGCAGGTTGCTCAGGGCGATGGAGCTGGCGTCGAGTGCCTGCTCAGGCGTGCCTCCGAGCATCTGCACCAGCGCGGCGGTGGCCATGGCGGCCGCGCTTCCCACCTCGGCTTGGCATCCGCCCTCGGCGCCGGCGACGCAGGCGCTCGTGGTGAGGTTGAGGCCGATGGCGGCGGCGCAGTAGAGGGCGTCCATGACTTGCTCATCGTCCAGTTGCAGATGGTCGGCGAGCGCCAGCACGCAGCCGGGCACGACGCCTGCGGAGCCGGCCGTGGGGGCGGCGACGATCACTCCCATTGTGGCGGAGCGCTCAAGGACGGCCATGGCGCGGGCCACGGCATCGGTCTGGACGGCGCCCATCAGGCTTACGCTCAAGTCGTTGCGGCCGGTGGCATCAACGAGCTTGGCCTCACCGCCGATAAGCCCGCCGAGCGAGCGCTGAGGATTGGCGATGGGGGCCGTGGTCTCCTCGCGCATGACGTCGAGCACGCGGCGCATGGCGGCGACGGCGTGGGCCTCGCCGGTCAGGCGCGCCTCGCGAACGGCCATGACGGCGCCGATGTTGAGGCCGAGTTCGGCGCAGGCGTCGAGCAACTGCGCACCATCGTCAAAGATTTCCTTGGCCGAAACGCCGGGGGAGAGCGACGAGGCCGAGCCCGGGAGCTCGATAAAGGTGGCGTAGTTTACATTGTCGAGCTTGCGCAGCATAGGGACGACGGTGTCGTCGGGCGCGCCGTCGGTCTCAAAGACGGAGTAGGCCTGGCCGCCCACCTCGGTGCGGTAGGTGCGGCAGAAGGCGATGTTCACGTGTACGTAGGCGAGCAGGTTCGTGAGCGCGGCGAGCACGCCGGGAACATCCTGGTGCGCCACGAAGAGCGTGGAGTACATGCCCGAGATGTCGACGCCGACGCCGTTAATGCGGCTGATGCGCATCTTGCCGCCGCCCAGGCTCTCACCGCGGACCTGTGCCGTGGCGCCCGTGTCGTCGACCATGTCGATGTCGACGGTGTTGGGGTGGATGGAGGCGTCGTCGCCCTTGATGTCAAAGTGATATTCGAGGCCCTGCTCGCGTGCGAGGTCGAAGGCCTGCTTGATGTTTTCATCATCGGTGTCGAGGCCTAGGATGCCCGCGACGAGTGCACGATCGGTGCCGTGGCCGCGGTAGGTGTGGGCAAAGGAGTTCCACAGGCCAAAGGTGACCTTGGTGATGCGGCCTTCCAACAGGCTGGCGGCAACTTGGGCGCAGCGCAGGGCGCCGGCGGTGTGCGATGAACTGGGGCCGACCATGACGGGCCCCAAGATCTCGAATGCCGAGGTCGTAGCTAGTGTTTGCGGCTTGCCTGCCATATGCGCTCCTGTTCTATCCCGTCGTTCCGAGGGCTTTGGTATTTGGTCGCCTGCTCTACAGTCCTGGCTCGCACGGAGGCCACATTAAGTGGCCTCCGGCTCGTGCGGAACTCGCGATCGACCAAATACCAAAGCCCTCGGAACTTAGGATACATGGTTGGAGTGGCTGGATGTCAAAATTTATCAGCTGGGGACGTGCTGTTCATTGCGCATCGAAATATTCACACCACCGTGTAAATAAAAAGAAGTACCGGTTGGGGCCGGTACTTCTTTTGGTTCTAATGCTTTGCTTTCTGGGCTCTGTGAACCTATTTATAGGCCGCAGGCTGCTTTGAGTTCTTCGACTCGATCGGTTTTCTCCCAGGTGAAGTCGGCGTCTTCGCGGCCGAAGTGGCCGTAGGCTGCCGTCTTTTCGTAGATGGGGCGAAGCAGGTCTAGGTCGCGGATGATGGCGCCCGGGCGCAGGTCGAAGGTTTTCTCAACTGCCTCGACGATCTTGTCCTCGGCAACATGCGCGGTACCGAAGGTGTCGACCATGATTGAGAGGGGCTTGGAAACGCCGATGGCGTAGGCAAGCTCGACTTCGCATCGGTCGGCCAGACCGGCGGCGACCACGTTCTTGGCGACCCAGCGCGCGGCATACGCGGCGGAGCGGTCAACCTTGGTGCAGTCCTTGCCGCTAAAGGCGCCGCCGCCGTGACGGCCGTAGCCGCCATAGGTGTCGACGATGATCTTGCGGCCGGTCAGGCCCGTGTCGCCCATGGGGCCGCCTACGACAAAGCGACCGGTGGGGTTCACATAGATGTCCGCGTTGTCCCACGGCATGTTCTCAGCAGCCATAACCGGGGTGATAACGTGCTCGATCAGATCGGCCTTGATCTTGCCCATGTCCTCGATTTCGGCGGCATGCTGCGTGGAGATGACGATGGTCGTGACCTCGACGGGCTTGCCATCTTCGTAGCGCACGGTGACCTGGGTTTTGCCGTCGGGGCGCAGGTAGGCGAGGGTGCCGTCGTGGCGCACGGCTGCCAGGCACTCGGCCAGGCGGCTCGCCAGGTAGTGCGGCATGGGCATGAGGGTCTTGGTTTCGTTGGAGGCATAACCGAACATCATGCCCTGGTCGCCGGCGCCGATCAAGTCGATCGGGTCGCTGGTAGCGCCGGTCTGCGTCTCAAACGACTCGTCGACGCCCTGGGCGATGTCGGGTGACTGCTCGTGAATAAGGCTCATGACGCCGCAGGTATCGCAGTCAAAACCGAACTTGGCACGGTTGTAGCCGATGCGGCGGATGACGCCGCGGGCGATTTCCTGCACGTCGACGTAGGCCTGGGTACGGATCTCGCCGGCAACGATGACGGTGCCGGTGGTCACGAGGGTCTCGCAGGCGCAGCGGACGTTCTCAACGTTGGCGGGCACGCCGTTGGGGGCGATGTAGCCCTGCTCCTGGAGCTCTATTTCTTTGGCGAGGATTGCGTCGAGGACGGCGTCGCTGATCTGGTCAGCGATCTTATCGGGATGACCTTCGGTCACCGACTCCGACGTAAAAACAAAGGACCCGTGTTGGGGCGGGATGGAACGAAGTTCTTCTGACATGATTGTCCTTTCAAAAACGTGTCCCGGCGACCGTTACCATTCCGCCGGGCTCTCTATGCAAGGGCACATCATAGCGCGTAAATCAAACATTCACACCCTTTCCGCACCTACTCATTGGGGACAGACTTAAATGACCAGCCTTGCCTAAGTGCCGACAGGTTGCCCAAAGATTGGTCATTTTAAGTCTGTCCCCAATGACTGGGTCGGTGCCCTTTGTGCGGAGGTTGCTTTGATGCTTTATACTGGTGCGGTTAGACATCCATCCTGCAATCGAGGAGATTTCCATGGCATCAGACGTTCGCGTCCGCTTTGCACCCTCACCGACGGGCAAGCTGCACATCGGCGGCGCCCGCACCGCTATCTATAACTGGGCTTACGCCCGCGCAAACGGCGGCACGTTCATCCTGCGCATCGACGACACCGACCCCACCCGTTCCACCGACGAGAACACGCAGATTATCCTGCGCGCCATGCGTTGGCTGGGCCTGGACTGGGACGAGGGTCCCGAGGTGGGCGGCGACTTTGGCCCCTACGCCCAGACCGAGCGCCTGGACCTGTACAAGCAGGCCGCCCAGAAGCTCTGGGACGAGGGCAAGGCCTATCCCTGCTTCTGCACCAAGGAGCAGCTCGACGCCGACCGTAAGGCCGCGCAGGAGCGCAAGGACCCCTTCCAGGGCTATCAGCGCCGTTGCCGCGATCTTGATCCTGAGGAGGCCCGCCGCCGCATCGAGGCCGGCGAGTCTTACGTCCTCCGCATCAAGGTGCCCGAGGACCGCGGCGACGTCGTTATCCGCGACGCCGTCCACGGCGAGGTGACCTTCGACGCCAAGGAGCTCGACGACTTCGTCATCTTCCGCTCCGACGGCACGCCCACGTATAACTTCGCGACCGTCGTCGACGACGCCATGATGAAGATCACCCACGTCATCCGCGGCGACGACCATCTGTCCAACACCCCGCGCCAGGTCATGGTCTACGAGGCCCTCGGTGCGCCCGTGCCCACGTTCGCCCACATCTCCATGATCCTGGGCGCCGACGGCAAGAAGCTCTCCAAGCGCCACGGCGCCACCTCGGTGGAGGAGTACCGCGACGCCGGCTACCTGTCCGACGCCTTTGTCAACTACTTGGCGCTGCTCGGCTGGTCGCTCGACGGCGAGACCACGATCATCCCGCGCGATGTCCTGGCCAGTAAGTTCTCGCTCGACCGCATCTCCAAGAATCCGGCGACCTTCGACCCCAAGAAGTTTGATTGGGTTAATGCCGAGTACATCAACGGCATGTCCGATGCTCAGTTTGCCGATGAGATCATGGTCCCCGAGCTGCACGAGGCGGGTCTCATCGAGGGTAATGTCGAGTACGGCGAGGATTGGATCGATGCGCTTGCTGCCATCGTTAAGCCGCGCACCAAGATGCCTGCCGACGCCGTGACCGTCGCTGCTCCCATCTTTGCTACGGCCGAGACGCTCGAGTATGACGAGAAATCCGTCAACAAAGGCCTGGCCAAGGAGGGCATGGGTGCCATTCTGGACGCCGCCAAGGCTGCTCTCGAGGGTGTGGACGAGTGGACGGCTGACAACATCGACGCCGCGCTTGAGCCGCTGCCCGAGCAGATGGACCTTAAGAAGCGCGTGGTGTTCCAGGCCGTGCGCGTCGCCGTCTGCGGCAATATGGTGAGCCCTCCGTTGGGTGAGACCATGGCGCTCGTCGGCCGCGACGACTGCTTGGCGCGCATCGACCGCGCCCGCACGATGGCGCTGTAGCAGCTGCGCAAACGTATGTATCCGAGCCCCGTTCACCCGAGCGGGGCTCTTGTTTCTGTACCGATGAGTGGGTTGCTGGGACAAAATAATCAGTAGTGTTTGTCCCATGTTCGAGTGACGCAACGAGCTCGACACTCGTATCGCCCATGGGACAAACTCTACTGATTATTTTGTCCCACCCCTTTCAGGTCCGTTCGTTAGAGGTGGTGTATGGCTCAACAACTGTCGCTGTTTGGTTCGCCGGAACCGGAGGAAGCTCCGGTGAAGCCCAAGCCTGCCGCTGCCTCGGCTCAGTCTAAGCCTGCGCCCGAGCCCCCTGCCGCCTATGCGAGCGTGGTCCTCGACATCCCCACCCGTGCGCTGTCGGAACCGTTTGCTTACGGCATCCCCGAGTCCCTTGCCAACGAGGTCCAGATCGGATCCACGGTCCTGGTTCACTTTGGTAACCGTGCCGCCGCGGGCTATGTCGTCGACATTGCGCCTGAGCTGGGCGACCTGCAGGGTAACAACGCCCTCGACCCCGCGCGCATTAAAGCCGTCGAGGCTATCCTCAGCAAACCGCTCTTTACCGCCGAGGCTGCACGCATTGCGCGCTGGATGAGCCGCGAGTATGTCGCGACGCTTTCCGAGTGCCTGCGCCTGTTTTTGCCACCGGGCGGCAGCCCGCGTGTGGTCAAGGGCGACGACGGCGTGTGGACGGTTGAACGTCCAGCCGTCAAACCCATCCAAAACCGCTGGGTGATGCTTACGCCCGAAGGCTTTGACTACACGCCACCCAAGACCGCGGTCCGCCAGCGCCAACTCATCGAGGCGCTCCAGTGTGGTCCTGTCACGACGCGCGACCTCAACCTTCTCTATAACAGTATGTCGGCGACCATCAAGTCGCTCGAAAAACGCGGCGTTGTGGTGGTGGAAGAGCGCCGCGCCTGGCGTGGCTGCAGCGAGCAGACCACGCTGTCCTCGGCAAGCGGCAAGGCGCCGGTCGCGCTTACGAACGGTCAGCAGCAAGCGCTCGCGCAGATTGAGCGCGCTCGCCTGGATGCGCACGGCGACGTGGTGCTCGTGGACGGTGTTACGGGCTCCGGCAAAACCGAGGTCTATCTATCCGCCATCGAGCGCGTGCTCGCAGCCGGTCGCTCTGCCTGCGTGCTGGTACCCGAGATTTCGCTGACAGCCCAGACCGTCGGCCGCTTCCGCTCCCGCTTTGGCGAGACGGTCGCGGTTTTCCACTCGCGTCTTTCTGCTGGGGAGCGTCTGGACCAGTGGGATATGGTTGCCAGCGGTGCGGCCCGCGTGGTCGTCGGCGCACGTTCGGCGCTCTTTTGCCCTCTCAGCGATCTGGGCCTCATCATCATTGACGAGGAGCACGAGACCAGCTACAAGCAGGGGTCCAGTCCGCGCTACCATGCGCGCGAGGTGGCAGCCGAGATGGCGCGCCGCTATCGCTGCCCGCTCGTGCTGGGGTCGGCCACGCCATCTGCCGAGGCCCTCGACCGCTGCCGCCGTGGCACGTATAACGGTGCCACTTGGACGCGTGTCGAGATGCCCGAGCGCCCGGGACACGCCGTGCTTCCCACGGTCCGCATTGCCGACCTGCGCCGTGAGTTTTCTCACGGCAGCCGCTCCATGTTCTCAAAACCCTTGATGGAGGGCTTGGAGCGTGTGGTCGAGCGCCGCGAGAAGGCCGTGCTGCTGCATAACCGCCGTGGCTTTGCGCCATTCCTTATGTGCCGCGAGTGCGGCTGCGTCCCCACCTGCAACCACTGCTCCACAGCGCTTACGTATCACGAGCGCACACACACGCTGAAGTGTCACACATGCGGTTCGTCTTGGCGCGTGCAGCCGTATCCCGCGCCCACGAGCCGTTGCCCCAAATGTGGCAGTCGCTACCTGGCAAAAATGGGCCTGGGCACGCAGCAGATCGAGGACGCTCTGCACCAGTTGCTTCCCGAGGACGTTGCCATCATTCGCATGGATGCCGATTCCACGCGTGGCAAGGATGCGCACAAAAAGCTGCTCGAGCAGTTCGATGCGGCGGATTGCGCCGTGTTGCTGGGTACCCAGATGATCGCTAAAGGTCTCGATTTTCCCGAGGTCACGCTCGTGGGCGTGGTCAATGCCGACTTTGCGTTAAAACTGCCCGATTTTAGAGCGGGGGAGCGCGCCTACGATTTGCTGGAGCAGGTCGCGGGCCGTGCCGGACGCGGCGATCGTCCCGGCGAGGTCATCATCCAGACCTATCTGCCCGAGGACCCGGTCATTCGTGCCGTTGCCGAGCACGATCGTTCAATCTTTACCGACTACGACCTGGACCAGCGTCGCGACGCGCTGTATCCGCCGTTTGTGCGCCTGGTCAACATTTTGGTTTGGTCGGCGAACGCGGATGATGCGCAGGACTACATTGGGCGCATCGCAAAGCTGCTCAAGCGCCGCTGGCATGCCGTCGCGCCCGACTTTTTGCGGGCGGGGAGTGCCGTGCCGCAGGTGCTGGGCCCGGCTTCGTGTGTAATCGAGAGAGCCAAGGACCGTTACCGCTTCCATCTGCTTGTGAAGTCGCCCGTGGGGTACCATGTCTCTGATGATATCGACGCCTGCCTCAAAGAGGTGGGCTCTGTGCGCGGCGTGAGCGTGAGCGTTGACGTCGATGCCTATGATTTGATGTAACAAACCGAAAGGATGGCCATGGAAGCCAACGGAATCGTACTGTCGCCCGACCCTCGCCTGCGCCAGGAGTGCGCCGTCATCGAGGAGATCACCCCGGCGATCGAGGCGCTTGCCGAGAAGATGAAGAAAATGATGTTCGATAACGGCGGTTGCGGCCTGGCTGCTCCGCAGATCGGCGAGCTCATTCAGCTCGTTACCATCGACTGCGACTACAGCGACAAGAACGACTACGACCCGTACGTGCTCATCAATCCCGTGATTGTCGAGCAAAGCGACCATCTCGTTCCGTATAGCGAGGGCTGCCTATCCATTCCTGGCATTAGCTGTGAGATCGAGCGTCCCGACCATGTCGTCGTCGAGGCGTATGACCTGGACGCCAACCTGATTCGCTATGAGGCCTCGGGCGATCTGTTCTGCGTGTGCCTGCAGCACGAGATCGATCACCTGCACGGCAACACCATGTTCGAGCGACTGAAGCCGATGCAGAGGATCAAGGCCGTCAAGGAGTACCAGGACGCCCTGGCCCGCGGCGCTCGACCGGGCGAGACGGAGTAGGTCCCATCGTCCCCGGGGCGCCCGCCTATATCATCCCGTGCTCAAACATTCTCGCTGCGCTGCGAAACTGCGCGCGGGACGATATAGGCG
>URDI01000049.1:0-15463 GCA_900546475.1 uncultured Collinsella sp. | reverse complement strand
GGCGAAAGTGCCGCCAAGCGCCTCGACGCGCTCGCGCATGGAGCCGAGCCCCATGCCCTCCGCGGCGCCGCGGCCGCTTGCTTGGACCCCGCCCGTGCCATCATCGGTGACGATGAGCTGGTAAAACGACGGATGCTCCATGCACCGTACGGCGACGGTCTGGGCGCAAGCATGGCGCATGGTGTTGGAGAGCGCCTCGCGCAGGACCGCCGCAAAGCAGTTGGCGACGTTTGCGGGCGCATGTTCAGCCATAACTTCAAGCTCAATCTGCGGACCGCCGTCCGAGCGCGCGCCTTCAACAATGCGTTCGAGCTGCACGGAAAGGTCGACGGCGTTGTCGTTGAGCGCGTGGACGCTGGTGCGCACAAGCTGGAGCGCCTCGTCAACCGTGTGCTTGACGTCGGCGAAATCGGCGGCGACGCCGGGCTCGTCGGCGTGGACCACGCGCAGGGCTTCGGCCTGCAGTGAGGCGCGCGTGAGCTGGTGCCCGACGTTATCGTGAATCTCGCGCGCGATGCGGGCACGCTCGTCGAGCGTCGCGAGTTCGACCTCGTAGTCCTGTCGATCGGCAAGGTCGCGGTTGCGCGCTTCGAGCGCGAGGGCTCGTTCCTGCAGTTCGTCGCGGATGCGGCGCATACGCTGCTGCTCGCGCTCCAGCTGGGCGGTACGTAGCGATAGCAAGGTGGCGGCAACCGAAAGGATGGCGGTCAGCAGGAGCGTTCGGGCGGTGAGCGCGTCGGTGCGAAGGTCCGCGACGAGCGCAAAGACAAAGGCGATGCCAATGCCCAGCGCGACCCAGGCGTGCTCACGGCGCACCCGCCGCGCGATGTCATAGAGGGCGAGAGGCGCAAACGGCACAAACGGCGGCACGAAGACAGCCGCGATGATGTAAGCGTAACTCGCGGCCTCGCTGGCGCGACGGGCGCGCTCTCCCTGCGCGAGCTCGGCCAGCGAGGTGGTAATAACGCCAAGGCAAAACGCCGCGACCAGGCGAGCGTCGACAGCAAGGCCCATGGCGGCTGCGATGCAGCACGCTAGCACGATCGATTTGTCGAAAAGCCTGTTCATATGGGTATTGTACGCGAAGCTGCGCGTGGTGGAGGGGCCGCCTGCGCAACCGTGACATTCCTCCCGCGCGGCAAAGCGGCGTCGATCGCTCGCGCGAGCGGGGGTTTTGCCTCCGCCCCCTCGCACTCGTGACAAAGCTCACTGGCGCGCGCCGGCGGGTCCTGCGATGATGCAATCGTACCGGGCCGTAATCAACAGAAGGGCCGCCTCATGACAGACATTGTCCACGTCGAAAACCTCGTCAAGCGCTACGACGACCTTATCGCGCTCGACCACTTTAACCTGAACATCGCCCCCGGCGAGATCTTTGGCCTGCTGGGCCCCAACGGCTCGGGCAAAACCACGTCCATCAACTGTATTCTGCAGCTGCTTGCCTACGACAAAGGCACCATCGAGCTGTTCGGCGAGCCCATGACGCCCGCCCGCTACGACCTCAAGCGCCGCTTGGGCGTGGTGCCGCAGCAGGTGGCAGTGTTTGACGAGCTCACGGTGCGCGAGAACATCGACTATTTCTGCAGTCTTTACGTCAACGACCGCAAGCGCCGCCGCGCGCTGGTGGACGAGGCGATCGACTTTGTCGGCCTGGGCGACTTTACCAAGTTCCGCCCCGGCAAGCTCTCGGGTGGCCTGGCGCGCCGTCTCAACATTGCCTGCGCCATCGCGCACAAGCCCGAGCTCATCTTTTTTGACGAGCCCACGGTGGCGGTCGACCCACAGAGCCGCAACGCCATCCTGGAGGGCATCTGCCGCCTGCGCGACGAGGGCGCCACGGTGGTGTATACCAGCCATTACATGGAGGAAGTCGAGCAGATTTGCAGCCGCATCATGATCATGGACGGCGGCCGCGTGCTAGCGCAGGGCACCAACGACGAGCTCAAGCGCATGATTCAGATGGGCGAGAAGATCGTAATTGAGGTCGGTGAGGTTTCGAGTGCGGCGCTCGGTGCCGTTGCGAGCCTGCCGCACGTCCTGGACCTTGCGGCAACCGCGGGGCAGCTCACGTTTTCGTGCGAGGCGAGCCCACATAACCTCACGGATATCCTCGATGTGCTTCGCTCGCACGGCGTGGCGCTCGGTCGTATCTATTCCGAACCTCCCACCCTCAATGACGTATTCCTCGAGATCACCGGCCGCGAGCTGCGCGACTAGGGGGTGGCCATGTTCAACACCATCATCACCACGGTCAAGACGCTGCTGCGCCGGCCGAGCACGTGGGTCTGGGGCGCTCTCTTTCCTATTGCGCTTTCCACGATGTTCATGTTTATGTTTGCGAACCTCAGCTCCGACGGCACGGTCGACCCGGTGCCGGTTGCCGTCGTGGCGGACGAGGCCTGGGATGCCTCGACCTTTAAGGACGTGGCAGCTTCGCTTGCCAAGGCAAGCGACGATCAGCTGCTCGATGTGAGCGAGTACGAAGACTTGGCTGTCGCGCGCAAAGCACTCAAGGCCGGCGAGGTCGCGGGCATCTATACGGTTGATGCCGCGGGCACGCCCAGGCTCACGCTGCTGTCGAGTTACGACAGCTCGCGCGCCTCGTCGGTGCTCACCGACCGCAGCATCCTTGAAACGGCGGCAAGCTCGTATACGCAAAATGTCGAGCTCATGCGCCAGATTGCCCAGGACAACCCGGCGACGCTCGCCGATCCGGCGGCGGTTGCGCACGCCCTGTCGCTCGAGGGCGGAACCCGCCGCGTGAGCCTGACTCGTGCCACGCCCGATGGCACGGTCATCTACTACTACGCGCTCTTTGGCCTGGTCGCGATGATGTCTGCCGAGTTTGCCGCCTTGAGCGTCGTCGATTTGCAGCCTAATCTGTCGGGCCTTGGCGCGCGCCGCTGCGTGGGCGGTCTTTCCAAGACGGCGTCGCTGGCCGGCATTTTTGTCGGCTCGTGGCTGGTTTCCTTTGCATCGATGGCGGTTGCGATCGGCTACGTGCGCCTGGTCGTGGGCGTCGACTTTGGCGGGCGCGAGGGGTTGTGCCTGCTGGGCGGGGCTGCATCCGCGCTTGCCGCCACGGGCCTGGGGCTTTTTGTGGGCACGCTTCCCGTTAAGGGCGGCAAGGCATCCAAGTCGGACATCCTCACGGGCTTTGTCACCACGTGCGCCCTGTTCGCCGGCCTCTACGGCGAGCCGGCGATGGCGCTTGCCGACGACGTCGCCCGCGCTTGTCCGGTCGAGTGCTGGCTCAACCCCGTCAAGCTCATCTGCGACATGTTCAATCGCCTGTATTTCTTTGAGGACCTGGGGCCCTTCGCTGTTCGCGCCGGCGCGCTCGTCCTGATGGCCCTGGTGTTTGTCGCCGCCGCTACGCTGATCTTTGGAAGGAGCCGCTATGAGCACCTTTAAGACCGCGCTTCGCATGGCGCTGGCGCACCCGTTTTACCTGCTCATCTATACGGTGTTCATCTCGCTCATGGGCGTATTCATCGCGGCTTCGGTGAGCTGGAACTCGTCGCAGCTTACCGAGTACAAGCCCTACGACACCAACGTGATCGTGGTCGACCGCGACAATAGCGACCTTTCGCGGGCACTTACCAAGCACCTGGGCTCACGCTTTGACCTGGTCACGGGCGTCGGCGACGACACGTACGACCTTGCGGATGCGCTCGCCAAGAGCAACAGCGCCAAGGGCAGCGCCGATTGCGTGTTCTTTATCCCGGAGGGGTTTGAGGACGATCTTGTTGCAGCCGCCCGCGCGGGGGAGGCCCTGCCCAAACTCGACGTGACGTACGGCTCCGGCACCATGGCGGCAGCGCTTTCGTCTGCCGAGGCCTCGCGCTGGATCTCGCTTGCGGGTGCTGCGGCGGCACTTGAGCCAGCTGCTTCCGACAGCGATGTCGCCAAAGCTGCCGAGCATGCCGCTGCAAAGCGCGCGGAGGTCCAGATCGAACAGGTCAAGGTCGACTCGACTGCCGCCGCCACGCTCGAATCGTACTTCAATTTTGGCGCGTACGCGATCATCTCGTCGGTCATCGTGTCGGTGGGATTGGTGTTCTCGGGCATGAATGAGCCCGAGCGCGTGCGTCGTATGGATGCCGGCCCAATCCCCGAGCGCCAGCGTTCGCTCGCTGTGTTCGCGGCCGCCGCCGTGCTCACCGTCTGCATCTGGCTCGTGTCGAGCATGATGGGCGTCGTGGGCTTTGCCAGCGCGGTTGCCGAGGTCGGCGTGGGTCGCGTGTGCCTGGCGCTGGCGGCAACGTTTGCCCTGGCGTGCACGCCGCTGGCCGTTGGCTTTACGCTGTCGAGCCTGGGCGCGCGCGAGGAGCTGCTCAACGGTGTGGGCAACCTGCTCGGCATGCTCATGACGTTTTTGGGCGGCGCCTGGATGCCGCTGTCGCTCATGGGCTCGGCCGTGCAGACGGTGGCGCACTTTGTGCCGACGTATTGGGTGAACGACGCGATCGGCAAGGCGCTCGCCGCGGACCTGACGTCCACCGTGCTGGGCGACATCGCCTGCGATCTGGGCGTCACGGTGCTCTTTGCCGCGGCCATCGCCGCCGTAGGCCTAGCCCTCGCGCACAACAAATCCCACGCCTAGCCACCTAGTCATTGGGGACGTTCTTAAACGACTGGTCGCTGGGGACAGTCTTTGCCGATTCGCCGGCTCGCCGGCCGGGCTGGCAAGGACTGTCCCAATATGTCGGCACTTGGGGACGTTCCTTTCCTGCCGGCACTCATTGGGGACAGACTTAAATGAGCGATTTCACTCATTTAAGTCTGTCCCCAATGAGTAGGTTGGAAAAAATTGCGCCTGTCGCTTAAAAATAGTTCACCTGGGTTTACTATTACCTTAGAAAAGTAGCAGAAGGCTAACAACGGGGGATAGCATGGCGACAAAGCGTGCCTACGTCCAGGTCAACGGACTCAAGAAACACTATGGCGACGGTGATGCACGCCTGACGGTGCTCGACGGCATCGACACGTCCATCAACCGCGGCGAGATCTGCGTCATGCTGGGGCCCTCGGGCTCGGGCAAGTCGACCTTTCTCAACCTGATCGGCGGCCTGGAGGATGCCGACGGCGGCTCCATCATGGTGGACGGCTGCGATCTCACGGCGCTCAAGCCCGCCGATCTGGGCGAGTACCGACGCCGCGAGCTGGGCTTTGTCTTCCAGTTCTACAACCTGGTGCCCGACCTTACCATCAAGGAAAACATCGAGGTCATGGCGCACCTGTCCAAAAACCCGCTCAATGTCGACGATCTGCTGCGCTCGCTGGGCCTCTACGAGCACCGCAACAAGTTTCCGCGCCAGGTCTCGGGCGGCCAGCAGCAGCGCTGCGCCATCGGCCGTGCGCTCGTCAAAAATCCGGGCCTGCTGCTGTGCGATGAGCCCACGGGCGCGCTCGACTACAAGACATCCAAGGAAATCTTGCGGCTCATGGAGGATGTCAACCGCACCTACGGCTGCACCATCATCATTGTCACCCACAATGCGGCCATCGCGCACATGGCAAATCGCGTGCTGCGCCTGCGCGACGGGCGCATCGTCGAGGACGAGCTCAACGAGTCGCCCGTCGCGGCCGCCGAGCTCGATTGGTAGGCGGCGCCATGACACCTCTCGCAAAACGTCTCCCGCGCGAGCTGCGCCGCAATATCGGCAAGTACCTGGGCATCTTTTTGCTTATGTGCGGAAGCATCGCCCTCACGTCGGGCTTTTTGCTCGCGGCGCATTCCATCGGCTGCCTCATTGACGACATGCGCGACGACTACACGATTGAGGACGGCCGCGTGACTACCTCCTTCGAGGCCACCAAAGATCAGCTCAAGGCTGCCGAAGACGCGGCTGAGGACGTCGGCGGCGTTACGTTCTACAAGAATTTCTCCATCGACGCCATCATCAAAAAGGCGGCTGGCGACGACGGCACCAAGCGCACCCTGCGCACCTACGCGCATCGCACCAAGGTTGACATTGCGTCCTACTGCGAAGGCAGGCAGCCCAAGACGGACGATGAGGTGGCAATCGACCGTGTTTTCGCCACCAACAACGACCTCGCCGTGGGTGATAAGGTCGAGCTTGAGGGCCGCACCTACACCATCTGCGGCATCATGACCCAGCCCGATAGCCAGGCGCTGTTCCTCGACAATTCGGACTTTACGGTGAACACCATCACGTACGGCGTGGCCGAGGTCACCGACGCCGGCTTTGCCGCGCTTGAGGACGCCGGCGGCGCGCCTGCCTACACCTACTCCTTTACCTTTACCGATCGCGACCTCCCCACCGCGGATCGCATCGATGCGGAGCAGGATATGGTCGAGGCGCTGACCGATGCCGATGCGCGCGTGGACGATCTGATCGATGCCGATTCCAATCAGGGCATTGGCTATGCGCGCGACGACGTGGACGGCGACTCCATGATGTGGATGACGTTGCTCGACATCATCATCGTGATCATGGCGTTTGTCTTTGTGGTGCTCACCGACGCCACCATCGAGGAGGAGAGCGCCATCATCGGCACGCTGCTCGCCAGCGGCTATCGCCGTCGCGAGATCGTGCTGCACTACCTGGCACTTCCCGCCATCGTGGGCGTGGCCGCGGCGCTTTTGGGCACCGCACTCGGCGTTGTGTTCTTTACCGAGCCCATGCGCGGTCTCTACTACGGCTCGTACAGTCTGCCGCCCTTCCAGGTGTACTGGAGCTGGGAGATCTTCGTGAAGTGCGCCGTGGTTCCCGCCGCCGCGCTCATCCTCATTACGCTGGTGGGCCTGCTCCGCAAGATGGGCAAGACGCCGTTGCAGTTCCTTCGTCACGAGGCGAGCGGCAAATCGGGCACCAAGCGCGGCCTGCAGCTGCCGGAGCGCATGGGCTTTGTCTCGCGCTTTCGCCTGCGCATCTTCCTGCGCAACCTGGGCAACTTCGCCACGCTCTTCGTGGGCATTGCGTTTGCGTCGCTGCTACTGCTCTTTGGCCTGGCGATTTTGCCCACGATGACGCACTACGCCGACAACCTCGAGACGAGCCTGGTCGCCGAGCATCAGTACACACTCAAGGCGCCGCTGGAGCTCGAGGGCACTACCGAGGAGCGCGAGCAGTGGTCGGCACTCGAGCGCTTGCAGTCGGTTGACGGCGCGCTGCTTTCTGCCGCCCAGGATGCCGATGACGAGCTTGACGGCGCGGCCGATGCGGCGCAGACGGCAGCCGATGCCGCGACCGCATCTCCGTCTGCCGAGAGCCTGACCGCAGCGCAGGATGCGCTTGCCAAGGTCCAGGACAAGAAGGATGCGCTCTACGCGCGCCTTGACGATCTTGCCGATGCCCTCGGCTGCAACCGCGATGAGGCCATCGATCTGATCGACAAGGCCTCTAAGATCGACACTGACAACGACGATATCCACCCGGTCAATACGACCGACAACGGCGCGGGCGCAATCGCGCAGGCCGAGAAATATGCCGTTCACCAGCTGCAGTACGACCGTGGCGACGGCAATGGCGAGGAGACGATTTCTGTCTACGGCATCTCGTCCGATTCGCGCTACTGGAAGGGCCTCAACATCGGCGATGGCCGCGTCGTCTTTGGCGGCGGTCTGCTCGATAAGTTTGGCTGGAGCGAGGGCCAGAAGGTCACGCTCAGCGACAAGTACGAGGGTGAGCATTATTCCTTTGAGTACGCGGGCAAGGACTGTGCCTGGGGCTCCAAGTCGGACATGAACATCTATATGAGTATCGACGACTTTAACGAGCTGTTCGACAACGACGCCGCCTACTTTAACGGCTATGTGAGCGACGAGAAGCTCGACCTCGACGCGCGCTACTTTGCCGGCGACACCACGCCCGACGACATGCGCGCCGTGGGTGACCAGTTCATCGGCATGATGAGCAAAATGATCGGCATGATGGTCGGGCTCGCGGTGTTTATCTTCCTGCTGTTTATGTACCTGCTGACCAAAGCGGTGATCGACCACAGCGCCCGTTCGATCAGCTACATGAAAGTCTTTGGCTATCGCGATAGTGAGATCTCGCATCTGTACATCCGCTCGATCACGCTGTGCGTGGCGGCGTCGCTCGTGCTGAGCCTGCCGGTCATTATTGACTCGCTCACGGCCATCTTCCGCTCGATGCTGCTCGCCTACAACGGCAATATCGAGATTTACGTGCCCACTTGGTCCATGGCGGCGTGCGTGGGCATCGGCTTTGCAACTTACCTGGTCGTGGCGCTGCTACACACGCGCTCTATCAAGCACGTCAGCCTAGCCGAGGCCCTCAAGGTGCAAGAGTAGTCATCGGGGACGTTCTTGAACGACTAGTCATCGGGGACGGTCTTTGCCGATTCGCCGGCTCGCCGGCCGGGCTGGCAAGGACTGTCCCCAACTGCCGGAAGGGAGGCACTCATTTAAGTCCGTCCCCAATGAGTGGTTTCACTCATTTAAGTCTGTCCCCAATGAGTGCCTAACGACTCGGTGTTGCGCTTGACTTCGACCCTACTTCAACGGGTACCATCCTCTATGTCTGTAACGCCATATAGACCGAGGGGATATAACTATGACCGCAACTGCACCCACAGCACCCGCTAAGGTGTACTTTACCAACCTGCGCACGCATGCTCGCGAGAGCCAGCTCGACAAACTCAAGCGCCTCATTCGCCGCGCCGGCATTGAGCAGATCGACTTCGAGAACAAGTTTGTCGCCATCAAGATTCACTTTGGCGAGCTGGGCAACCTGAGCTTTTTGCGCCCCAACTACGCCCGCGCCGTCGCCGACGTGGTGAAGGAGCTGGGCGGCAAGCCCTTCCTCACCGACTGCAACACGCTCTATGTGGGCAGCCGCAAAAACGCGCTCGAGCACATCGATACCGCCTACCAGAACGGCTTTACCCCGTATGCCACGGGCTGCCAGATCATCATCGCCGACGGCCTCAAAGGTACCGACGAGGCGCTCGTCCCGGTCGAGGGTGGCGAGTACGTGCGCGAGGCCAAGATCGGTCAGGCGCTCATGGATGCCGACATCGTGATCAGCCTCACCCACTTTAAGGGCCATGAGCAGGCTGGCTTTGGCGGTGCCATGAAGAACCTGGGTATGGGCGGCGGTAGCCGTGCCGGCAAGATGGAGCAGCACGCCGCTGGCAAGCCGAGCGTCGATACCACCAACTGCGTAGGTTGCCGTGCCTGCGAGAAGATATGCGCGCACAGCGCCATCACGTTTGACGGTACGCGTGAGCGCGAGCTTGCCAACGGCAAAACCCGTACGGTTCACGTTGCCGCTATCGACCACGATCGCTGCGTGGGCTGCGGCCGTTGCATCGCGGCGTGCAACCAGGACTGCATCAAGCCCGACTATGATGCCGCGGCCGACGTGCTCAACTACAAGATCGCTGAGTACACGAAGGCCATTGTTCAGGATCGCCCCAGCTTCCACATCTCGCTTGCCATGGACATCAGCCCCAACTGCGACTGCCACCCCGAAAACGACACGCCCATCGTCAACGACATCGGCATGTTCGCGAGCTTCGACCCGGTCGCCATCGACCAGGCCTGCGCCGACGCCGTCCTGGCGTCCGAGCCGCTGCCTAACACCGAGCTTACCGACAGCGCGGCCAAGATGGAGCATAATCACGAGCATCTGGAGGGCGAGCAGGCCAAGGATCCCTTCTGCATCACGCATCCCGACACCGACTGGCGCGCGTGCATCGCGCATGCCGAGAAGATCGGCCTGGGCACGAGCAAGTACGAGCTCATCGAGGTCAAATAGCATCTAGTTATTGGACATATCAAGCGCATTCGTGGCTTAATTCAAGCAAAATCCGCCCGCGAGCACAGCGCTCGCGGGCGGATTTTCGGAAGTGCTAGGGGTCAGATAGACCAGTAAACCGTACTATTTGCCTAAAAATTCTCGTCGAGGAAGTCGTCGACCGTATTCCAGTAGAGCTCGGGGTCGACTTGCGCGCTCTTGGCATGGGTGGCGCCGTGGATAGTGAGCTTTTGCTTGACCTTGCTGGCGCACGCCTCGTAGTTTTGGTCGAGCATGCTGTATGGTACAAAGGTGTCTTGGTCACCGTGGATAAAAAGCATGGGAACCGTCGCGCGCTTGAGCTGTTCCACGCTGCTCGCCTTATGAAAGTCGTAGCCTGCGTGCACGTTGCATACCAGGTTGGCCACATCGAGCAAGGGAAAACTGGGCAGGCCAAATACATCCTTGAGCTGCAGAGAAAACTCGTCCCAAACGCTTGTATAACCGCAGTCCTCGATAATGCATTTCACATTTGCGGGCACAGATTCCCCCGCTACATTCATGGCAGTCGCCGCGCCCATCGACTCGCCAAAGACCAGGATGCGCGCCTCGGGGTCAGCCTGAACGATTCGCTCGATCCATGCGACGACATCGAGCCGCTCGGGCCAGCCCATGCCGATATAGTCGCCGCCGGAGCGCTCGTGGGCACGGGCGGCAGGTGCGAGCACGTTCATGCCGCGGTCATGGAATCGTTTGGCGTATCGGGCCATACCGATGGGCTCATCGGTGTATCCGTGTAGGCAGATAGCGTAATTGTGCGTGCTCTCTGGGGCGGCAAAATACCAAGCGGCAAGTTCGGTTCCGTCATCTGCGGTGAGGCTACTGCTCTCGCGGTTCTCTTTAAACCATGCCCGTGCCTCGGTTCCCTCGGCATCCGGCTGCTCACTTTCCTTGCCGTCCTTGCCGTCCTGCATCATCTTCATGGTGTATGGAGCGCGGGGATTCAGCGCGAAGTCAAACAGAAAGTTGCCGGCAAATCCGAGCAGCGCAACGACAGCCACCAGTGCAACGATGCCGGCTATCTTGAGCTTTCGATGGGAATGTGCGTTTTGAGCCATGCGGTATTCTCCTATAAGATGTTAATACATCAACATTTAAAACAAGCGCATTATGGATGTTCGCCGTTGATGCGTCAACAGGCAAAGAATGGGTAAACAAAGGGTCACGTATGGTGCAAATTTCGCACGTACCCAGACGCTTTGATATAGTGTTGAGAACTCTTTACGTTGGAGGATGTAACCGGCATGTCCGATTCGAGCGACAGTTCCAAGCCGCGACCCAAGACCGCGGCCGTTCCACACTACACGGTGGGCGAGGAGATCATGAACTCCGTCACCCATGGTGTCGGCTGCCTGCTGGGTATCGCGGGCCTGGTGCTCCTGATCGTATTCGCTGCCCTGCGCGGCGGAGGCCCGGCCCACATGGCCGCGGCGATTGTCTATGGTGTCAGTATCATCCTCGAATACTTGGCCTCCACGCTCTATCACGCGATTCAGCCCGCTCGCGCCAAGCGCGTGTTTCGCATCATCGACCACAGCTGCATTTACCTGCTCATAGCCGGCAGCTATACCCCGTTTTGCCTCATCACGCTCGCAAACGACGGCGGCCCTGCGCTGTTCTTTGCCGTGTGGGCCATCGCCATCATCGGCATCGCACTCGAGTGCTTTTTGCGCGAGCGTCAGCCGCACTGGGTAAGCGGCCTGGTCTACCTGCTGATGGGCTGGCTCGTCGTCTTTAAGCTGCCCGAGCTCGTGTCGCTGCTCAACCCCGTGGCGCTTGCCCTGCTCGCCGTTGGCGGCGTGTGCTATACCGTGGGCGTGCCGTTCTATATCGCCAAAAACGTGCGCTATCTGCACAGTGTTTTCCACTTGTGGGTGCTCGCCGGCAGCATCTTCCAGTTCATGGCGGTGATCCTCTTCGTAATCTAGCGACCGCGCCCACGGCCCCGCTCGCACGGGCAACCGGCGCAATTGCCCTATCCGTCACCTACGCTTACTACCCAACGTCCCGAATCTTGGAGGTTCGAGAAACTCCCGATGGACATAACCATCTCCCTTATTACCACGCTCGTTTTAACGCTTATCAACGGCTACTTCTCCATGTCCGAGATGGCTCTCACCACGGCTAAGCGCGCCGTGTTGGAACACGATGCCGAGGAGGGCGATAAGCGCGCCGAGCGCGCCGTCCAGCTTGCCGCCGATTCCGACCAGCTGCTCGCCACCATTCAGGTCGCCATCACGCTCGTGGGCTTCGCCTCGTCCGCCGTCGCCTCGACGAGCCTGTCCGACCCGCTCGCCACATGGCTCATGAGCTTTGGCATCGCGCCGCTTTCCGCCATCGCGCGCGGCCTGGCGCCGGTCATCATCACCGTCGCGGTCGCCTTTGTGTCCATCGTGATCGGCGAGCTCGTGCCCAAGCGCATCGGCCTTGCTAACGCCGAGGGCGTATCCAAACAGGTCGTGGGACCGCTCTCCGTGTTCCAAAAGATCGCCCGCCCGCTCGTGTGGCTGACCGGTGCCTGCTCCGACGGCCTGGCCCGCATCCTGCGCATCAAGAGCGCCGATGACCGCCAGAACGTCTCGGAGGAAGAAATCAAGTACATGGTCTCGGAGCAGGACGACCTGCTCGACGAGGAAAAGCGCATGATCCACGAGATCTTTGACCTGGGCGACACCGTTGCCCGCGAGGTCATGGTGCCGCGCGTGGACACCACCATGTGTGAGGACGACGAGACGGTCGCCGACGTGTTGTCCACCATGCGCCAGACCGGCTTCAGCCGCATCCCCGTCTATCACGAGGATCCCGACAACGTCGCGGGCATCGCGCACATCAAGGACCTGATCCAGCCCGCGCTCGACGGCAAGGGCGACCAGCCCATCGCTGGCTTTTTGCGCGATGCCACCTTTGTGCCCGACACCAAGGACATCCTGCCGCTGCTGTCAGAGATGCAGACCTCGCACGACCAGATCGTGGTCGTCGTGGACGAGTACGGCGGCACGGCCGGCATCATCACCATCGAAGACATCGTCGAGGAGATCGTCGGCGAGATCGAGGACGAGTTCGACCCCGACAACAAGTATCTCACGCGCCTTTCGCGCCGCGAGTGGCTCGTCGATGGGCGTTTTTCGTGCGATGACGCGATTGAGCTTGGTTGGCCGCTCGAGGAAAGCGATGATTATGAGACCATCGCCGGCTGGATCTTGGAGCTTTGTGACTCGGTGCCCGACATCGGAGAGGTGTTTGAGGTCGCGGGGTACAAGTTTAAAGTGCAGTCGATGCGTGGCCAGCGCATCTCGCTCATTCGCGTGATCGCTCCGGCCGAAACCGATAAGAAGGATTCCGAGTCTTCGGTAGACGAGCCGACGACGTCGGGTGCGGGTTCCGCGAATCCGCACGACGGCGACGAGTAGGACAAGGAAGAGTAGGGGAGAGTTATGGCAGGCCTGTTCAACATCCTTAAGGTCACCGTCAGCGAGGACAAGATTTGCGCGCATGTGCTGGTGAACCCCGGCATGCCGCTCATGACCTCGGAGGACATCGAGGCCACGGCGCGCGTGTACTACCTGGTACCGGCGATTGCCAAGCACCTGTGCCTGGGCGATTCCGGCCGCGAGTTCCAGGACTGCATGGGTCAGACCGAGCTCTGCCACCTGCTGGAGCACGTGACGGTCGAGCTCATGAACGAGACCGGTCTTGCCGGTAGCATCTCGTGCGGCCGCACGCGCGTAAGCGAGCATGACGAGCGTGTCTTTGAGGTCGAGCTTTCGTGTCCCGACGACGCACTGGCCATCGGCGCGCTGTCGTCGGCCACCTTTATGATGGACTGGGCGTACCTGCACGCCGACCAGCCTGCCCCCGACGTGGAAGGCACGGTCGCGGGCCTACGCAACCTGGTGCTGGGCATGCGCGCCGAGGCCGAGGGCAAGGATCCTCACGAGGCCGTTGCCGCTGCGAACGGCGAGGACGTGGCCGAGGATGCGCCCGAGGGCGACGCTCCTGCCGAGGCCGACGCCGACGCCGAGCCCGTTGCCGACGCGCCTGCTGAGCCCGAGTCTGCGGAGCCCCAGGGCGTCCCCAACTTTGACGACGAGCCCCAGGTGGCGATTGATACCGAGGGCGCGGTTGCCGAGAACCACGAGGCCTCCGCTGCCGTCTTTGGCGGTGCGGCAACGGCTCCGTTCGGCTCGGCGCACGAGGGCAACCTGCCGCTCGTTGATGGCGCCGGCGAGGATCCGGCCGCCACGGTCGCCATGCCGGCTGCGCCTCAGGAGTAGGCTTACTCGCTTATCACCATTATGTACCTGCGCTTTTACCGTACGCAGATGAGCGCGACGGCAAGTGTTGCGCTGCGGGTATAATGGACAGCATTCAAACGGTGGGCATCGAGGTGCCCGCAGGAGAGGAATGATCATGGGAAAGACTTTCAGCTTTGTCTCCGGTGCGCTCTTTGGTGCTGCCGCCGGCGCTATCATCGGCGTTGCTCTGGCCCCGCGCTCGGGTGCCGAGACCCGCGCCATGGCCGCCGATATCGCCAACGATGCCTGGGACAACATGCGTGACACCTACGAGCACGGTGCCGAGGAGGCTCGTGCCGCGGTGAATGACTTTGGCCCGATGGTCGACGCCAAGACCGACGACCTGCGCGCCAAGGTCGACCTGGCCCGCGAGCGCATGGACCAGCTGCGCGAGCAGCTCAACGACGCCATTTCGGGTGGCAACGTGACGCCTGCCGCCGACGTCGTGGTCGAGAACGCCGTCGAGGCTGATGCCGGGGCTGCGGAACCCTCGACCGAGGCATAATGCGCGCTGGGGATTTTGTCGGCGCCAAGATCTATCGCAAGCCTACCGAGGACAAGCGCACCAAAAAGGACGGCACGCCGCACAGCCCCAAAAAGCTCGGAAAGATTCACTTTCCGGTCTTTACCCCGGGCGGTACGCGCGTGGTCGGCTTTATGGTCCGCCAGTCCGATATCGCGGGCATGATCGAGCGTCCCGACCGATTCGTAGCGCTCGACGCCATTGGTGTCTACGAGGGCGCCATTGCGGTCGATGACGTCAAGGACACGTACGATGCCGCCGCCGCCAAGCGCCTCGACATCAACCTGGACGATTGCATCATCTGGGTCGGTATGGACGTGCGCACGGAATCGGGCGACGTCGTGGGCTATTGCTCGGACGTTGAGTTCAAGCCGCGCTCGGGCATCGTGCAGGCATTCTATGTGACCGCCGGTGCTGCTTCGAGTGTTTTGGTTGGTGACACGCAGGTGCCGCCGACGATGCTGCGCGGCTACGAGAACGGCGCGATGGTCGTCTCGGACGAGGTCAAGTCGCTCGGGTATTCGGGCGGTGCGGCTGCCAAGGCCGCCGAGGCCAGCGTCGTGGTGGGCGACAAGGTCAAAAAGGGCGCCAAGGTGCTCGACGACAAGGGATCGGTCGCCGTGGACAAAGGCAGTCGCGCACTGGGCAAGCAGCTCGGCAAGACGCGCGGCATGTTCAAGGCCTTTAAGGACGAATACCAAAAGGCGAGCGGAGGCTCGTCAAAAGCTACAAAATAGCGACGTACCAAATGATGGGAGGCAAGCCGGAGACCTGTTGCTCCGGCTTGCTGTGTTTATGGCGTTTATCCTAAAGTGGGAAGGCGGTTTTGTAAATGACCCTGACGATTTGGGAGG
>URDI01000048.1:0-15877 GCA_900546475.1 uncultured Collinsella sp. | reverse complement strand
GGCGGCTGATCCGGTCCGACCGGGCCGCGCGGCAAGGAGATATATTGCCAGACCGCGAAGCGATGTGGGACGTCAATTCCACTCTTCACAAGTCCTACACAATATATCGCTTCCTATAATAAGTAATAGAAAGGCTGGTGCAGAAATACTGCACGTATCAGATGATGACCCTTCGGTTAAGAGATATATAAAGATCGGTCACCTGTAAGTGTCTATCTACCCGCGCTTTTGCTATATAAACCAGCGCTTTCGATAAAAAAGAGGGAGCGCCGCGCACAGTGCGACACTCCCCTAGCGATTCAACAGAATCTATTAGGCCTCGAGAGCCTTCTTGGCGATGGCAGCCAGCTCGTTGAAGGACTCGATGTCCTCGTAAGCCATCTGAGCCAGGACCTTGCGGTCGAGCTCGATACCGGCAACCTTCAGGCCGTGCATGAACTGAGAGTAAGAGATGTCGTTCAGGCGAGCAGCAGCGTTGATACGGGTGATCCAGAGAGAGCGAATCTCGCGCTTCTTGTTGCGGCGATCACGATACTGATACTGCAGGGAGTGCTGGACCTGCTCTTTAGCATGCTTGTAAGTACGCGAAGCGGCACCGTAGTAACCCTTCGCACGGTGCATAACGGTACGGCGCTTCTTCTTGGCGGCAACAGCGCGCTTAATACGTGCCATGTTCTATCAACTCCTAGACGGTAAAACGAAAAACGGGAACGCGAACTTAGGCGAGACGCGACTTGATGACCTTGCGGTCGGCAGCGGCGATCTCGGTCTCCTGACGGAAGCCACGCTTACGCTTGGTGGACTTCTTGCTCAGGATGTGGCTCTTGAAAGCCTTGGCGCGCATAAGCTTGCCGGTACCAGTCTTGCGGAAACGCTTCTTGGTGCCGCTGTGGGACTTCATCTTAGGCATGAAATACTCCTTAATCGGTTACAGAACACTAGTTACTTGGTATCGCTTGCCGCTTTATCCTCATCAAAGGCGCCCTTAATCGGGGCGAGCAGCATAAGCATGTTACGGCCTTCCATCTTAGGCTTGGACTCGACCGTAGCGTAAGGCTTGAGATCCTCGGCGAGGCGCTCGAGAACGTTAAGACCCTGCTCCGGGTGAGCCATCTCACGGCCGCGGAACATGATGGTGATCTTAACGCGTGCGCCCTTCTTGAGGAAACGCAGAACGTGGCCCTTCTTGGTCTCGTAATCGCCAACGTCAATCTTGGGTCGGAACTTCATTTCCTTGACCTCGACCTTGGACTGGTTCTTACGAGCGGCCTTGGCCTTCATGGCCTGCTGGTACTTGAACTTACCGTAGTCCATGACCTTGCAGACCGGCGGCTCCGCGTTGGGAGCGATCTCGACCAGGTCGAGACCCTGATCGTCAGCGACGCGCTGGGCATCGCGGATGGCGAACAGGCCGAGCTGTGAGCCATCGACGCCAATCAAACGGCACGAAGATGCAGTGATCTCGTCGTTGATGCGGGTGTCATCAGACTTAGCTATTTTCCCTACCTCCATTCATAAAAAAATAACCCGGCGCTTCTTTGCAACCAGGTCGTACACATAGACATCCTCGGTATGAGGAAGGAAATCTAAGTTGTATGACCAGTCAGCTGCTCATTGGCGCCAAAAGGTGGGAACCCTCGGGTTCCTCTTTAGGGCATTGCGGGAACAACGCCTTGGCGATAATAACACGCACCGCGCGTTATCACATTACGTACACGAAAAAAGGGGGCCTTGACCCCCTTGAACGCTCAGCTGCATGTATGGTGCCCGAGGCGAGACTCGAAGGGCCTTCGCTTCGCGAAGCCCCGGGCTTCGGGCGCACGGCGCCCTCGCCACGCTCCGCTACAAACAGGCCACAGGCCTGTTTGCTTAACGCTCCGCGCGCTCACGCGAGTTCGGCACGAAAAAGGGGGCCTTGACCCCCTTGGACGCTCACTTGCATGTATGGTGCCCGAGGCGAGACTCGAACTCGCACGTTGTTGCCAACGGTGGATTTTGAGTCCACTGCGTCTGCCAATTCCGCCACTCGGGCACGTAATGCGTGAGTTAGTTTATCACAGCTTTCTGTTGATTAGTCCGAAAATGGAACTTCAAGCATTTCGATGAGTTCGACCGAGCGGAGCATCTCGCGCCGGCGGCACCCGCGTCCGTTAACCGAGGCTTCGCCCATCTGGTTGTCATAGGGATCCTCGCGCATACCATCGAAAGCAGGCACAAGCTCAGCCTGGAATCGATCGTTGGCCACCAGGCGCCACGGGTCGAGATTGCCGAAGTAGTGACGACGGCGCCACTCCTCCCCCATTCTGCGCGCAGAGGAACCAAACGAAACATCGGCGGTAAGCCAACCGGTCTGTGGCGTATAGAACTCAGCCCAATCGTGCGGCCCCACCGAATCGGGCGCAACATACAGGCCGCTCTGCCAACGGGCAGGAACGCCCGCAATGCGACACATGGTGATAAACGTGAGCGCCATAACGCCGCAATCGCCGCGGAGCGAGTGTGCACAGTCGTCGGCAATAGACCCCAAAAGCAGGTACGGTGGCTGATAGCGATAGTCGACATGCTGTGTCAGGTAATCATAGATAGCACGAGCGCGATCGAGCGGATCATCGAGCCCGTCAATAACACGCTCCGTCAACTGTCGCAGGTACGGCGTAAACACAATGTGCGGACGGTCCTCGGAAGCGTCCTCGGGCAGCGGCGTGTCCATGCACGCATGCGATGGGAGCGCGCCACCATAGATATCGCAATAGGCGGCATCGATGTGATAGCGATAGGTCACCGAGAATGAATGTTCAGTCGAAGATGTCCAAGAGGCAGTACGAGCCGAAACGTTTTCAGGGGCAACGGTACCCTCCGACGTCATATCGAGAACCTCGATATGAGACTGTTGACGACAGGCGGCGGCAACGGGCAGCCACGCGCGAACAACCTCTCCCTCCTGAGCCCCGGGGACAGACACGGATGCCTTAAGCGTGATGACGCGAGTCAACCCGTTTTGCGACTCCATCTCCCTGAGCATCTGGTTACGCAGCGCTATGCCGTCCGTAGAATCGGGACGCAGGCCCGGAACCTCCTTGGGGTACACGCGAAGCGAATCGAGGAAGTTGTCGAGAACAAACAGCTCGCCATCGATAAAGCGCCAGTCAATACGCTTGCGATTAATCAGGTCATCAAACTGATCTTCGGTAAACTCAGGCCACTCCTCGCGAATCATCGCAATGCCCCGATCACGCGACACCGAAAAATGAAGCGGCGTCTCGAGCATGCGATACCGCTCGGCACGAACACAGGCAGCCAGCGAAGGCTCAGGGTTCTGCTCCAAAAGGCGATCGCAGGCAGCAACAGCCTGCGTCAAATACCCGGCATCTTTGAGACGAAGAATCTCGGGCGGCAGTCCAACATCGAGATGACGGAAGTCATCACAGCAAACATCAACAGAGCAGCCAACAGGACCCTCGTCAATAACCTTCCCATCCGAAGGCAGTGCATTAATAACAGCCATACCAAAACTCCAAGTCACTAGAACGCTTGAAGCCCATTGTAGCGAGATAAAAAAGAAAGCCCCAATAAAGGAGCTCTCAACACCGATAAACGGTACCTCTAAAAATGAATTCAGCCCAGTAACCCTGTAGCGAGTTAACAAAGGAGGCCCCATTTCCCCGGAGCTGATTCCGTCGCGCGACTTCTGGCGAAGCCAAGTGAGCGCGAGGGAAACAGCGTAGGGGAAACGGGGCCTCCGGCGGGAAGTTAAACCGCTACTTACGCCTTGTTGACGGAGCCAAACTCCTCCATGAGCTCCTTGGTGCGGGCAACGATGTTGTCGCGACCAGGCTTGAGGAGCTTGCGGGGGTCGAAGCCCTTGCCCTGCTGATCCTTGCCAGCCTCGATGTACTCGCGGACGCCCTTGGCGAAGACGAGCTGCAGGTCGGTGTTGACGTTGATCTTGGAGATGCCCAGGGAGATGGCCTTCTTGATCTGATCCTCGGGGATGCCGGTACCACCGTGCAGAACGAGGGGCAGGTCACCGGTCTGAGCCTTGATCTCGCCCAGACGCTCGAAGGAAAGGCCAGCCCAGTCGGCAGGATACACGCCGTGGATGTTGCCGATGCCGCAGGCGAGGAAGTCGACGCCCAGGTCAGCAATCTGCTTGCACTCAGCGGGGTCAGCGAGCTCGCCGTTGGAGGTCACGCCGTCCTCGGTGCCGCCAATGCCGCCGACCTCGGCCTCGATGGACATGCCCTTGGAGTGGGCAAGCTCAACGAGCTCCTTGGTGCGGTCGAGGTTAAGCTGGAAGGTCTCCTCGTGAGAGCCGTCATACATGATGGACGTGAAGCCGGCCTCGATGCACTTGAAGCAGTCCTCGTAAGAACCGTGATCGAGGTGAAGGGCGACGGGAACGGTAACGCCCGTGGCCTCGACGGCAGCCTTGACCATGTCGGCGCAGACCTTGAAACCGCCCATCCACTTAGCGGCACCAGCGGTGCACTGAAGGATCAGCGGAGACTTGGCCTCCTCGGCGGCCTGGAGAATAGCCAGGGTCCACTCGAGGTTGTTGGTGTTGAAGGCACCGAGACCGTACTTGCCGGCCTCGGCCTTCTTGAGCATGTCTGCTGCGTTGACGAGCATAAAAGAAACCTCCTGTAAGGTTGCTCCGATAACGCCTGAGATTTTACCACGGCGCACCCGGGCATAAACGTTCGTTTGTTCACGAATATCGTCCAAACAGACTTTTTTGACCGTTTGCCCTACGGAATCAACCCGTTGGGGAAAAATAGCTTGACGTTTGGACGCTTCTCGTGCTTCAAAAGCCGACTATTAAGCTACATCTGCATGAAAGGGTTCTGCATGAGCTCGCGTGCCATGGTGGTCGAATCGCCATGGCCGGTTAGGCAAACGGTATCGGGCGGAAGAAGCCGGGCGAGCTTGGAGAGCGAGCGCAGAATCGCTGCCTCGTCGCCACCGGCAAGATCGGTGCGGCCGTGGCTGCCCGGGAATAGCGTGTCGCCCACAAAGGCAATGTTCCCCTGCTCGGTGGCAGCAAACAAGACGATCCCACCCGGCGTATGCCCCGGCGTCTCGATCACCTGCAGGCAGATATCGCCCACCTCGATAGCATCGCCCTCGGCGAGCAGGCGCGTCGGCTCCCCGGGGTTGGGCGTCTCAATGCCCCACATAGCTCGCTGTTCCTCGATGTTCGCATGCGGCACCGCCACATCCTTAGCACACAGCTCATACTGGCAGCCCTCGCCGACGGTGGTTCGCACGCCGGCAACACCACCAACATGATCGGCATGGCCATGAGTGCATACGGCGCCAAGCACGCGTGCGCCGGGATGCTCGGCTCGAATATGCTCCACCAAACGCTCGCCTTCCCATGCGGGGTCGATAATCACGCACTCATTGTCCGAAATAACAGCATAGCTATTGGTCTGAATGGGACCGTTTACGAGCGTCTCAATCTCGACCGATCCCTTGGGAGTTAAATCCAAGGACACAGCACTCATGTCCCTCTCCTCTCTATAGAACTCGAGGCATCAAACGATGCCTCGAGCGTAGCGAATATCAATAATGTGACACGTTCGTCGCGACTAAACGCGGCGCTTAAGCTGGGCTCCACCCTCGCCGGGCATCAGGCGGCGCGCGTCGTAGACCGAGTCAACGCTGCTGATGGAGGCCAGCAGCGGATCCAGACCACTCGCGTCCGAGATCTCGACCATAAAGCGCAGGGTCGCAATGCCCTCGCGGTTGGTCGACGTGGCGGCAGAAAGGATATTGCCGCCCGCATCGCCAATGGCAATGGTGACATCCTTGAGAAGGCCCATGCGGTCCAGGCACTCGACCACGATCTCGACCTGGAAGAGGGTGTCGGCAGCGCCGTCCCACTCCACTTCGATCATGCGCTCGGGATGCTCCATAAGACCCTTGACGTTGGGGCAATTGGCGCGATGCACCGAAACGCCACGACCGCGCGTGATGAAGCCGACGATGTCGTCGCCCGTCACCGGATTGCAGCAATGCGCCAGACGGACCAGCAGGCCGCTGTTGCTCTCGCCCTTAACGATAATGCCGTTGCTGGCGCTCTTGCCGCGCTTTTGCGGCTTGCGGTTGGAACCGCGGGCAGGCTGCTTGACGACCTCGGCAATAGCCTCGGCCTTGGAGAGCTGCTCCTCGGGCTTGGGGTCCAAGATTTGCTCGACCTTGTTACCCACAGCGCGCGGGGCAACCTTGCCGGCGCCGACGGCGGCAAACAGGTCCTCGAGCTGCTTGTAATTAAACTGCTCCGCCACGGCGTTGAGCGCACGCGTGGATCGCGGCGTAGAGATGCCATACCCGCGCTTGCGCAGGTCCTTGGCCAGTATATCGCGGCCGGCAGCAGCGTCATCGTCTTTGGTCGCGGCGGCGAAGTAACGGCGGATCTTTGACTTGGCCGAAGGCGTCTTGACGATCTTGAGCCAATCGCGCGACGGCTTGGAACTCTTGTTGGTCAGGATCTCGACACGATCGCCCGTCTTGATCTCGTGCGTGAGCGGGGCCACCGCACCGTTGATCTTAGCGCCGACGCAGTGGTTTCCCACCTCGGTGTGAACGGCGTAGGCAAAGTCGAGCGGCGTGGAGCCGGCACGAAGCGCCATGACCTCGCCCTTGGGCGTAAAGACGAAGATCTCCTGATCGAAGAGGTCGACCTTCAGCGAATGTAGGTATTCCTTGGCATCGGTGATCTCGTCAGACGCAGCCCAATCGAGCGAATGTTTGAGCCAGTTAATCTGGTCGTCCAGACGCTGGGCATCATTGGTCTTAGACGCAGACGATCCGCCCGATTTCTTATACAGCCAGTGGGCGGCAATGCCGTACTCGGCCTGCTCGTGCATCTCGTAGGTACGAATCTGAATCTCGAGCGGACGAGCCGTGGGGCCGATAACCGTCGTGTGGAGCGACTGGTAGTTATTGACCTTGGGCATGGCGATATAGTCTTTAAAGCGCCCGGGCATGGGGTGCCACAGCGTATGCACCGCACCGAGCGTGGAGTAGCAATCGCGCACCGAATGCGTGATGACGCGCAGTGCCACCAGGTCGTAGATCTCGGAAAATTCCTTGCCCTTGCGCTTCATCTTTTGGTAGATGGACCAATAGTGCTTGGAACGGCCGTTGATCTGGAAGTCCTCCAGGCCAATGCGGTTGAGCTCGTCGGTGAGTGTCTTGATGGTCTCGGCCAGATAGCGCTCACGGACCTCGCGCGACTCCGCCACCATGCGTGCGATGCGCTGGTAGGCGTCGGGTTCAAGGTAGAAGAAGGACAGGTCCTCGAGTTCCCATTTAATGGAGCTCATGCCCAGACGGTCGGCCAGGGGCGCATACACGTCCATGGTCTCGCGGGCCTTAAACAGGCGACGGTCCTCACGCAGGGCCGCAAGGGTGCGCATGTTGTGCAGACGGTCGGCAAGCTTAACGATGATAACGCGAATGTCCTTGGACATGGCGAGGAACATCTTTCGCAGCGTGAGCGCCTGTTTCTCGTCCATGCTGTCGACTTCGATGTTGGTGAGCTTGGTCACGCCATCGACGAGCTCGGCCACCGTATCGCCAAACAGGCCGGAAACATCGGCAAGCGAGGTCTCGGTGTCCTCGACGGTATCGTGCAGCAGCGCGGCGCACACCACATCGCAGTCCATCTTGAGATCGGCCAAAATGATGGCCACCTCGACGGGATGGTTGATGTACATCTCACCCGAGCGGCGCTTTTGGTTGCAGTGCTTCTCGGCAGCAAAGCAATAGGCCTGCTCCACCTTAGAAAAGTCGTCCTCATTCATATATTTGAGGCACAGGCGCTCCAGCTTGTCGTAGCTGTCCGCCATAATCTCGGGCGGCAGCTCATCGGCATGCTTATAGTGCTCCATCTCCGAGAACGGCTGGAGGGCGGAATCATGGGCGGTACGGGCTGCGGCATCCATCGAGGTCCCCTTCCCCTAGGCCCGCGGTACGATCGGGCGGTTAACTTTGGCTAGCATATCAGAAGCGCACGAATCGAGCGCCCAACTCCGGAAAGCCGAGAACTCCATGCGCGAACGCAAACCCTCCAAATAGCGAATTGACCTGCTCAATTGCACACGGCCGGGGTTTTCGGCCATCGCGATGCGACGGGTGTCGTCAAACCCCGAAACGCGACAGAAGCCAAGCTCTTCGAAGATTCCCAGGCCACTTTCCACCGAGCGCTCGTCGACCGGCGTGCGAGCATCGATGGCAAGGCACATCTGCGCGATGTCGATATCGCTCGCGCTAAAGGAATCGTCCCCGGTCTTGCCGCGGTTGGAGCGCCACATGGTTTGCAGCGCGCGATAGAGCGTGACGAGCTCGTCGCGCTCAGGCGCATAGCAGTCGAGTAGGCGCTCGTTAATGCGGGCGTCGCGCGACGAATAGAGCAGGTGAATCACGGCGGGCTGTCCATCGCGACCGGCGCGGCCACTCATCTGGTTAAACTCAATCGCGCCAAACGGCATGTGATAGAGCACGACATGGCGAATATCGGGAAGGTTGACGCCCTCGCCAAAGGCCGAAGTCGAGACGATGCAACTGAGGCTGCCATCTCGAAACGCCTCTTCGACGCGGCGGCGATCGGAGCGCGCAAGCCCGGCGTTATAGAACGCGATATGGGTCGCACAGTCTGGTACGCGCTTGCGCAACGTCTTGGCAAGCGCCACGGACTGGTCGCGCGAGTTGACGTAAATGACGGTCTTCTCCCCCGTCGCCACAATCGACACCAGGCGATTTTCGCGGCTCGCAAGGTCGCGATCGTCCTCGAGCTGCAGGTTCTCGCGAACGGTCTCGTCAACCACCGTGCTGGTAATCGGCAATACGCGAGCGAGCTCTGCCACGACCGGAGCCGTCGCGGTGGCAGTCGTGGCCAGAACGACCGGATCGCCCAGGGCCTTGAGGATATCGGGCATGTCGAGGTATGCGCTTCGGTCGCCGCCCTTGGCAAGACCGGCATGATGTGCCTCATCGATAACGACAAAACCGATGCGCCCCGAACGCGCAAAGCGGTCGCGGTGAATAGACAGGAACTCAGGCGTCGTGAGTACGATGCCGGTGCGGCCCGAAGCCAGGCCGGCAAACACGTCATCGCGCGCTGCCTCCACGGTCTCGCCGGTCAACACGCCCACGCCAATGCCGAGCGCAGCCATCGTCGATGAGAGGTGATAGGCCTGGTCGGCAACGAGCGCACGCAGCGGATAGACAAAGATGCTCGCACGCCCACGAAGGACCGCCTCGCGCGCGGCGTGCACGTGGAAAATCAGAGACTTGCCGCGGCCCGTTCCCATAACGGCCAAGACGCTCTTGTGGTCAGCCAGGGCGTCAAGCGCCTCGACCTGCGCGCGGTGCGGCTGGTTCGATCCGATAAAGCTGTGAATGAGCGAGCGCGTGAGCTCGGTATAGGAAAGCTGGGCGAGCGTTTGGCGCTTGCGGGACTCCAGACGAAGACCGGCGTCCGCAGGCTCCACGCCGCGGCGAAGCTCACATGCCGGGTCGTCAACGCTGGGCGCCGTGGTATCGCGGACCAAGACATCCTTGATCATGAGCTTTGGCTTTACGCGACCTTGCCAATGCTCGGCCACGGCCTCGAACACCAAGTCGACGGCGCTGTCGCAATTGATGAGCCTATCGATCTGCGGCACGCGAAACATGATGGCCGGCACACTCGCGGCGCCATCGGTCGCCACAAAGCGCATGTGCTCGCCGGTTTTGCCCACCACGGCGCGATCGCACATCGTCACGCCCTCGGCGGCCAGAAGCGGCACCTTATTGCCCTGGCCAAACGGCTCAAGACGAGAAATCTGCTCGATAGTCTCGATATTCAGCTCGGAGAGGTCGACGGTGGCGGCAACCTCGTCGGTGTCCTCAAAGTCCTCGGCGGGAAGCTCGGACAGCACGGCGGAAAGGCGGCGGCGGAACTCGTCGAGCTTGGATGCCTCGATGGTCACACCCACCGCACCGGCATGTCCGCCACGACGAATCAGCAGGTCGGAACAGCGCTCGACGGCGTCAAACAGGTTAACTTTGCCCACCGAGCGACCAGAGCCGCGCGCGATACCGTCCTCGATCGAGAACAGCAGCGCCGGCACGTGATAGCGGTTGGTCAGACGGCTTGCCACGATGCCCTTGACGCCCTCGTGCCAGCCCTCGCCACCCACGACGATTGCGCGTCCGCCGTCATAGGTCTTCTCAACCTTTGCCATGGCATCGCGCGTGAGCTCCGTCTCGATCTCACGGCGCTGGCGGTTGATTTCCTCGAGCTCAGCCGCCAGCGCGCTTGCTTCGATGGGATCGCGGGCAAGCAGCAGGTCGAGCGCCAGCTTGGGATCGGCCATGCGACCGGCAGCGTTTAAGCGGGGAATGAGCGAGAACGATAGGCCATCCGCCGTAATGCTCGAAAGGTCCGCCTTGGCGAGCGCGGCAAGCGCGATATAGCCGGGACGAGCGGTTACGCGCATCTGCTGGATGCCCTCGGCAACCAGCGCGCGGTTCTCGGGCGTGAGCGGCATCATGTCGGACACGGTGCCCAGCGCCGCGACCTCGATTAGCGAACGCCAATACGACGGCTTGCCCAAGCGCTCACCCAGGACTTGCACCAGCTTGAGCGCCACACCAGCACCGGCAAGTTCACGCGAGGGCCCCTCATCCTCGAGCTTGGGGTCGGTCAGGGGCACGCCCTGTGGCACCTGGTCGGACGGCTCATGGTGGTCCGTAACCACCAGATCGATTCCCAGGCTCTCCAGATAGGAAACCTCTTCCTTGGCGGCAATGCCGTTATCGACGGTCACAATCAGCTGGGGGCGAGCGAGCTCGTTAACGCGGTCGAGCGCCGCGCGCGAAAGACCGTAGCCCTCGTCAAAGCGATGCGGAATAAACGGCGTGACATCGGCGCCAAACGTGCGCAGTGCCTCGGTCAACAGACAGGTCGACGTAATACCGTCAACGTCAAAATCGCCAAAGACCGCAATGTGCTCGTGGTTGCAAATAGCACGCTCGACGCGGTCGGCAACGACCGACATGCCCGGGATAATGAGTGGGTCGGCCCAGTCGCGATCGAGCGAAGGCGTCAAAAACAGCTGACCTTCTTCGATGGATGTAATGCCGTGCGCGACCATAATACGCGCCACCAGCCCGGGAATGCCCAGGCCAGCCGAAAGCTCCTTTTCGAGCTCGGGGTTTTGCTGAGCGACCGCCCAGCGATGCGTCGTCTTAAGCGATGACATAGGCGCCCACCCCCGATAGGGGCAGGTCGCCGCGATACCTCTCACGGTTCATAGCGATGAGTCCTCTGTGTATGCCCGCTTCGGCAGGCAGATCTGTTGAACGGATTTATTATACCGTGCAGAGCAGACGCAAATCGCCGCAGCACGCCGCGGTTTCGGTAAACGATGCCGGTAATAGCCTCGAAATATTCGAGCGTTTCTGACGCACGGACGCATGCGAGCGTCTAGCATATCCATTCAAAACGGGTTCACGGGCAAAGGGAGTCACAAGCGCATATGAAGCAATGGGTTGGACTGGGCAAGTTTCTCGCGGGGCACATGCAGGTCATCGTTCCGATTTGCGTGGCACTCGGCGTGCTCTTTCCCCAACAGATTGGCGTACTCAAGCCCATCGTTCCCACCTTGTTTGCCTTTATGACGTTTCAGGGTGCGCTCAGCAACACCTTTCACCAGGTAACCGAGGTGTTCCGCCGTCCGTTGCACCTAGTCTTGGCGCTGCTCGTCTCGGCGGTGCTTATTCCCATCGCGGCGTATGCCATGGGGTCACTCTTCTTTGGCTCCAACCCCAACCTTGTCTGCGGCATCGTGCTCGAGTACAGCGTACCCGTGGCAGTCACCGCCTTTATGTGGATCAGCATGTTCGGCGGCAACGGCCCGCTCGCGCTCACCATCATCCTGACGTCCTCGGTCATCTCGCCCGTCACGATTCCGCTCACGCTTAAGCTCCTGCTGGGTGCCACCGTTGCAATCGATGTTACGGGCATGATGCAGAACATGGCCTTTATGATCGCCATCCCCGCCGTGCTCGGCATCGTGATCAACGAGTTCACGCGCGGATGGGGACACGAGAAACTCTCCCCCGCGCTTTCGCCCGCCTGCAAGTTTATGATGATGGGTGTCATCGCCTCCAACTCCACCGCCATGAGCGAGTACGTGCTACACATGAATGCGGTGCGCCTGGAAGTCGCCCTCTTTATTTTGACCTTCGCCATCAGCGGCTTTGTCGTCGGCATTCTGGTCGCCCGCGCGTTGCACCTGCCGTATAGCGAGACGATCACCATGTGCTTTACCTGCGGCATGCGCAATATCTCTTCGGGCGCCGTCATCGCCACGCAGTATTTTCCCGGCGAGGTCGTGTTTCCCGTCATGTGCGGAACGCTGTTTCAGCAGGTGCTCGCCTCGGTTATCGGACATCTCTTTGAGCGACTGACCGGCGAGGAGCGCGCCGCCCAGCGCAAGCGCGTCGAGGCCGGCCGCGACGCCATGGGACGCTAGACTGTCCGCATTACGCGGGTGATAGTCTTGCTATACGAGCGTTTCCAGATGCGCACGCAGGCGCTCTGCATCGATATCGAGCGTGGTCTCGGCATTGACCTGGGCCAAACGATAACCGACAAAGTAGGGCGAAACCACCCAACGCGGCAACACCTTGGCAATGGTCCGGCCGTCCATGTGGTAGAAGAACAAGTTGTACGACTCCGCGCGGCCGCCGTGGTGCTCGTGCAGGATATAGTGCAGGGCCACCTGAATCGCATCGGCAAACAGGTCCGCTTCGGCTTGGTCGCGGGCGTCGTCGCTGGCGGCGATTCCCTGTGGAGCCGAGACGTTAACCTCAAAGAATCCCATAATCGGTTCGGTTGAGATGTTGACCGAGATTCTCCCCTGTTGCCAAACATTGATGCCTTCGAAATTGGCGGAAGCCAGCGAAGCATAGCCGTCTTCCTGCTCCAAGCCCACAATCTGCATGTGTGGATGGACGAGGCTGCCGCCCGAAAGCGGGCCTTTGTTCTTGTACATGAGCACACTGCGGTACTGTTGGGAATCGAGCATCTGCTGCCAACAGCCCAGGGCAAACCGCATCACATGATGCAGCTCATCCGGTTCATAGGTCGCCAGGTCGGCGTCGTGATTGGCAGACTCGATCAATACGGTCTGACGGGTGGCCCGCAAGGTCTTGAACTTATTCTCGAGCCAGATGCAGTCACCATCGCGCTGGATGACGCTGGCGAGCCCCTCCGTATCACAAAAGGGGCACGCGGTGCCAGGGCGACGATTATCGTCGGGCTTACCGCTCGCCTGCTGAACGTCAAATACCAGTGCCACAGGTTACACCTCCAGCGGCACGATCTTGGTGCCATGCAGCTCGGAGACGCCAAGTGCTGCCGCCACGGCATCGCGGTTGGCCGTGGTAATGCCGCCGCCAGGAAGGATGGTCAGGCGGTCGCCCGCGTACTCGATCAAGCGGACCAGGTTTTCGAAGTTGCCCTCGATCGACGTACCGGCAGCGCCGCCATGCGTGAGGATGCGCGTAACGCCGCAGTCGGCAAGTGTATCAATCGCATCGAGCTGAGCCTCGGGCGAGAGCTGGTCAAACGCCATGTGGAAGGTGATGTCAAGGGACTCGCGCTTGCACTCCTCGGCCGCACACCCCGCAGCCATCACCAAGGCACCGAGCGTGAGTTCGTCGAGCGCCCATCCGCCAGCACAAGGCTTGCAACAGCCAAAGACCAGACCATCGACGCCGGCGCTTACGGCAAGGCCCAGATCCATCTCCATCATGCGCAGCTCGTCCTGGTTGTAATGAAAGTCCCCGCCGCGCGGACGAATCATGCACATCACGCGCGCATCGTGCTCGTGAGCGTAGCTGACCGTAGCGCTGATAACGCCGGCGGAAGGTGTGGTACCACCGACGGCAAGGTTGTCGCACAACTCGATGCGCTTAGCACCGGCATCGATAGCCGCCGGCACACGCTCAAAGTTCTCGGCACAAAACTCGTACAGCATAGATAGCCCCCAGGAGACATTTCGATTTCCACACGGCATTGTCGCACGTTAAATAGCAACCCGCACGATGGAACAAAACCTTGACAAGGAGTGTCCCAAAGTGCCGGCACATAAGGAACGTCCCCAGGTGCCACCTTGAGCGATGGGTACTCATTTAAGTACGTCCCCAATGAGTACCCGCAGGGGACAGACAGACCGGACTCCCTATACGACAACTGTTGACATCATATACTATGTGTCATATAGTAGGTGTTACACAGTATACTACGAAAGGAGGTGTGCGGGTGGAGGCACAGATGAAGCGCGGCTTCCTCGAGGCCTGCGTGCTCGCGGCCGTCTCGGGCGAGGAATCCTACGGCTATCAGATCGTGAAGGACGTGCCCGCGAGTATGGGGCTCACGGAATCCACGCTCTATCCGTTGCTCAAGCGCCTGGAGAAGGCGGGCTGCATCACCGCGCGCTCCGCCGAGCACAATGGGCGGCTGCGGAGGTACTACCGCATCACGGACGCCGGGCGCGAACGTATCGCCGAGTTCCTCGCCGAATGGCCATCCGTGCAGGAGATCTACCGTTACGTGAAGGGAGCGCACCATGACGCGCGATGAGTTCTTGAACCGGCTGGGCGAGCTTCTGGCCTGCCTGCCGGCAGATCAGGTAAAGGAAACGCAGGAGTTCTACGCGGAGGTCATCGCCGACCGTATGGAGGACGGCATGACGGAGGCCGAGGCTGTGGCCGCCATGGGCACGCTCGGTGAGGTCGCCGAGGCAACGCTCGACGAACTGCCCGCCGTGCCGCGCGCAATTGCGAGGACCAAGCGCAAGAGCACGGCGCTTCTATGGGCGCTCGCCATCGTGGGCTCTCCGGTATGGATTCCGCTGCTGCTCGCGTTCGTCGCCGTTGCCGCTACGGTCTACATCTGCATTTGGGTTCTTGCGCTCTGCGTGTGGATCGTGGCCGCGGCATTCGGGGGCGCGGGCGTGGTGGGGCTCCTGTTCGCCGTGGACGGCATCATTATCGTGCATGTTCCGTACGTTTTAACCTCGATGGGAATGGGATTCGCTTCCATCGGTGTGGCGCTTCTCGCGGGAGCCGGCGCCTGGACGGCGTCCAAGCAAATCGCGCGCCTCTCTGCCCTTTGGGCGAAGAAAGCCGTTTCGCCCTTCTGGAAAGATCGAGGCAATAAGAGCCGCAGGGTCGCTGAAGCGGCGCCGCTCACGGCATAGGAAGGAGTGCAAACATGTCCAGCGTAAAAAAGATTTACCTTGCCGTAGCGGGTGGGCTTGTTGCCACGGGGCTCGTCCTGGCTGCTATCGGATTTGTAGCCTCCGGCTTTAACCTCGCTGTGTTCAACACACAGATCGACCTGCGCGATGACACCATCATTCTGGGTGGTGTTGAAATAGACGACCCGACAGGACTTCCACTCATCGAGCAGCTTGCCGAGGTTGGCGAGATCCATATTGGATCTGCAACGACTGGTTCGTCTTCTCCTCGCACATGATCGAGCTCGTAGCAGCCATCCCCCTTCGGGCGCACCACGACGGGCGTGAGCACGCCGCGCTCGGAGCCTTTTTGCGAGACCTTCCGTCACGCTCTTCCTGCGTGGTGAACCGGTCATCGACCGACGGGAAGCTGATGGAAATCTCTCGACTTCGGGCCAATCCCGAAAGGCTGAGGAGATGTCGAGCATGACCTCATGACGGGGATGGCCCGGCGGCAATGCCGGGCCGCCCTCGGCAGCCGAGACTCCCCGCCCCGGCCCCGGGCAAGGGGCCGTCCCTTGCTTCCTTGATTTCTTTTACAACACCTGCGAAAGTGTCATATGAAGTTTTAGTGA
>URDI01000047.1:0-16080 GCA_900546475.1 uncultured Collinsella sp. | reverse complement strand
AATGGAATGTCAGTCCTTCCAGATACATCGGCTGACACTCTCGCTTACCGCCTGCGGCGGCTCAAGCAGCAATTCGGACGCTTCTGCGGCAGCAGATTCCAGCGCAACCCACCTGCGTCTGATCTACTCTCCTTCTCTCTGTGCCGCACCGATGTACATCGCGATCGAGAACGGCTACTTTGAGGACGAAGGTCTGGACATTGAGCAGGTAACGGTTGACGCGGCACACGTTTCCGAGGCCATCGGCGCGGATCAGGTTGATGTCGGCATGGGCCTGATCGGCAAAATGCTCCAGCCGCTCGAGAACGGCCTGCCCATCAAGTTCACCACCGGCATCCACACCGGCTGCACCAAGCTGCTCGTCCCCGGTAACAGCGACATCAAGAGCGTTGCCGACCTCAAGGGCAAGAAGATCGGCGTGCCGGGTCTGGCCGATGCGGCAACCGTTGTCTCCAAGCGCTCGCTGAGCGCGGCAGGCATCAGCGTGACCGACCAGAACATGGAGGTTGAATTCTCGGTTTACTCCCGCAACGATCTGGCGCAGGCACTGCAGAACGGTGCCGTTGACGCGATCGCACTCGGTGATCCGGCGGCGTCCATCGCGGCAGAGCAGTACGGTCTGACCGCTCTCATCGACACCGCAACCGATCCCGAGTACAAGGACGAGTACTGCTGCGCAGCATTCGTCACCAGCAAGCTGGCGGAGGAAAATCCCAAGGCCGCAGCCGCCTTCACCCGTGCGGTGCAGAAGGCTTCCCAGTGGGTGCAGGACAATCCGGACGAAACGGCAAAGATCATCACGGAAAAGCAGTATATCTCCGGGGACGCGGATTTCTGCGCGGAGATCCTCAAGACCTACAACTACAAGCCTTCGGTTCAGGGCGGCTATGACGCACTTAAGCAGAACGCCGAGGAGCTGACCAAGATCGGCATTCTGAAGGAAGGCACGGATGCCAAGGCGTTCGCAGACAACGCCTATATCTTCTTCGATGATGTTCCGGATGCACCGGAGAGCGACGCTTCCACCGGCACGACCGCCTCTGCGCCGTCCGCTTCTGCTTCTTCTGCCAATTTCCAGCCGACAGAAGCAGCAGCCGAGGCTGAGGACGACTGCTGCAGCGGCAAAATCACCAAGCCCGCACAGGACACAAACGCAAAGGCATAACATTGTTTTTACAGGGAGGAAAGGATTATGTCGGAACTGAAATGCACACACAGCTGCTCGGACTGCAGCAGACTCGGCTGCCGTTCGGCCAGCGAGGAGCAGTACCCGCCGTTCTGCCTGACGACGAACGTAGATAAGGCACTGCTCGAGGAAACACTGGAAATCTACCGCAACGACCCGGAACAGGGTCTGATTGCCCGCACCTCCGCGTGCATTGAAGGCGAGTTTTACGGCCGCCTGACCCGTGTCGAGGAAACCATCGAGTTCATCAAGCGCATGGGTTATAAAAAGATCGGCATCGCGTCCTGCGTCGGTCTGATGCGAGAGACTTCCATCTTCGCCCGTATTCTCAAGGCAAAAGGCATCGAATATTTCACGGTCGGCTGCAAGGTCGGTGCACAGGACAAGACCGAGATCGGCGTGCCGAACGAGAAAAAGCTCAACGGCGGCTGCGGACACGAATCCATGTGCAACCCGATCATGCAGGCCAAGACGCTTGCCGCGCACGGCTGCGATTTCAACATCGTGATTGGTCTGTGCGTCGGACATGATACCCTGTTTCTGCGCCACAGCAAGGTTCCGACAACGGTTATGATCGTCAAGGACCGGGTACTGCAGCACAATCCGGTGGCGGCACTGTACGGCGCACAGTCCATGTATTCGCGGTTTAAGGATTTGGGATTGTAAATTCAGCAAACCGGCTGCAATCCGGCACCGTCCGAACTGCATCCCTGCGTTTCTACCCTTTGGACTTCATCATCATCTCTCTTTCGCCGTTTTGAATGATTGCAAAAACCCCCTGCCTTCTTTCTGAAGACAGGAGGTTTTTTCAGCTTAACCTGCAGCATCGGGCATAGCCGAGGCAGCTCATCTGTTTTTCTCTTTGCCGAGCGTTGAATACAGCACACCGAACACGATAAGCACCGCACCGGCAATAAAGCCGACCGTCATGTGCTCGTTCAGCAGCAGGACACCGAGCACCATCGAGGTGAGCGGCTGAATCGGGTAAAACAGAGAACAGGTGCTCGCTTCTGCACGGGAGAGACAGTAATTCCACAGCGAATGCGGAATGGTCGTGCAGAAAATCGCCACATAAAACAGCACAAGGATGTACTTCGCGTGCAGGAAGTCCATCTCCGGGTGGGTGATGATCTCGCGGAGCATCAGCGGCAGCGTACCGATAGCGGCAACGTAAATACCGTAGGTCGTGACGGTCAGCGCGTCATACTTCTGCGAGAACGAGCGCATGAACACGCTCAGCGCGCTCCACGTCAGCACCGAACCGAGCGAAAGCGCTATGCCGAGGATATGACCGCCGCCGGCTTCCCCCCCGACGATGCAGACCGCACCGGCAACCGCGCTGACAATGCAGACGACCCTCTTCATCGTCATGCGCTCATGCAGCAGCAGCACCGCAAAGAAGCAAATAGCGATCGGATTCATGCAGTTGATGAGCGAAGCCAGCGATGCGCCCGCCAGCTTGGTGCCGTACTGCTGCAAGCCGATGGACAGCACATAGCCGCCCAGACCGAACATGATAACATATTTCCAGTCACCGCCCTTGATCCTGCGCGGCTTTCCGTTCGGGTCAGGTTTGCGCAGGCGCTGCAGGATGGTCATGGCAATAGCCGCGATGATGTAGCGCAGGCACAGCAGCGTGAACGGCTGAATCACATCGAGCAGTACCTTGCTTGCCGTGTACAGGCTGCCCCAGAAAATCGTGGTCAGCGCAAGCAACAGGCAGGTTGTTTTATCGTTCTTTTGTTGTTGCACAGTTTGTCAACTCCCCTTTTGTGCATTCTGAGTTAATTGTAGCACTATTTCAGCGAGTTGAACATAGGACGATATAATTTTTTAGTGATTCTGCATTATGCTACTCCCTCTACGTTCTCCACACTTCACTCTGTATATACGATAAAAAAAGAGGACCCCAAGGTCCTCTTTCTCACGCTTTAATAAACGTACTCGAACTCGAACTCTCCGATCACGACCGGAGCGCCCTCCTCGATGCCCATTTCCTCCAGCTTGGCGTAAATGCCTGCAGACTGGAGCATACGATCCATATACTGGCGGGATTCGTAGTCGTCGATGTTGACCGAGCCCATAATCTTGTCCACCCATGCACCGGTGACAACGTATGCGTCGCCGTCGCGCTCGATGGTCCAGTCGTTCTCGGTTGCAGCCTTCTCCTCGACCTCGACGAACTCCGGCTCGTAGATGAATACCGGCGGGAGCTGCTGCAGCTCGTGCCACGTCAGATTCATCAGCTCCTTGACGCCCTGGTTGGTCGCTGCGGACAGCTCCGCAAACAGGAAGCCGCGCTCCTCTGCGTACTTGCGGATCTTCTCAACCGGCTCGCGGTCATCGCCCAACAGGTCGGTCTTGTTGGCAACAATGATCTGCGGACGCGCTGCCAGAAACTCGCTGTAGCCGGCAAGCTCGGCGTTGATCTTCTCAATGTCGTCGATCGGGTCGCGGCCCTCACTGCCTGCCGCGTCAACCAGATGCAGCAGCAGTCGGCAGCGATCAATGTGGCGCAGGAAGTCGTGGCCCAGACCGGCACCCTCGCTCGCGCCCTCGATAATGCCCGGAATGTCGGCCATGACGAAGTTCTGCTCCTCACCGACCGAAACCACACCGAGGTTGGGCACCAGAGTCGTAAAGTGGTAGTTTGCAATCTTCGGGCGCGCCGCCGAGACCATGCTCAGCAGCGTGGACTTGCCGACATTCGGGAAGCCGACCAGACCGACATCGGCCAGCAGCTTCAGTTCGAGGATAATATCGCGCTCGACACCCGGCAGACCCGGCTTGGCAAAACGCGGCGCCTGACGGGTCGGCGTTGCAAAATGCGTGTTGCCCCAGCCGCCGTTGCCGCCCTTGGCTGCTACAAACGGCTCGCTGTCGGACATATCCTTCATGACCTGACCAGTTTTCTGGTCACGGATGATCGTGCCGCGCGGTACGCGAATGATCAGGTCCGCACCGTCCTTGCCCTTGCAGCGCTTGCCGCCGCCCGGCTCACCGGGAGCCGCAACATACTTTTTCTTGTAACGGAAATCAAGCAGCGTGGACAGATTGTCGTCCACCTTGAAGATGACCGAGCCGCCGCGGCCGCCGTCGCCCCCGACATTAAGGTCCTCAAGGGCCGCGTCGTCTCCGGCGACCAGTTCGTCTCGCCCGCGGAACAGAAGGAGCGAATCCTCGCGACCTTCGGCGACCTGTGCTGCGAGATGGAGGGCTGCACCATCGCGCAGGCCGCTTATCTCAACGGCGTGCCCCTCGTCGTCGTGCGCGCCATCAGCGACAAGCCCTGCGCCGAGGGCCGGGTCGTCGACTACAACACCTTCGAGAAGAAGGCCGCCTGCGACTGCGCCCGCATCGCCGCGCGCATGGTTAAGCTTTAGGCCCTGCGCGCCGGGGCCCTTCTTTATGTTGGGACCCCGGCGCGCCGGGCCCTTTCCAAAGCGAAGTGTCGAGCCGAAGTGTTGAGCGTCGGCCCTGAATGTTCAATGGCCGTTGTTTTCTGCCCCTCAAGTGGTGGACTTTTCCTCGGAGCTGTTGATTCCCCCACGCGCCCCCTTCCGTTCTCTGTTCTCCCCTTATACTCCTTGTACGAGGAGGTAAGAAGTCATGGACAAGACCACACAGGACAGCTTGGCAAAGAAACCCGTCGACATGAGGGACAGGATTCTCGAGCATCTCGAGGCCCTCACCTCTGCCGTCTCGCTCGACGACCTTGCCCGTCTGTCCACCTCCGACATCGCCGAGACGCTCATCATCTCCAGGAGCCTGGCGAGCCAGTACCTCAACGACCTTGTTCGCGCCGGTCTTGTGGTTAAGGTGGCGGGCAGGCCTGTCCGTTATTTTCATCGCCGCGCGTTCCAGAAGCGTTTTCAGGTAAAGCTCTCTGCAAGCGAGTACGCCTCGCTCGCCGACCTCATCCAGGCGACGGGAATCGCCGATCACCGCGACTTCGCGCGTGCCGTGGGCTTCGACATGAGCCTCAGCTCCGTTGTCGAGCAGTGCAAGGCTGCGGTTCAGTACCCTCCGTTTGGCCTGCCCATCCTCTTGAGCGGCGGCGTGGGTGTCGGTAAGTCTTTCCTTTCTCGCCTTGTGTACGAGTACGGCAAGAACCAGGGCTTGCTGTCCCGCGACTCCTCCTATGTGCGCATCGACTGCGCCGGGGTCCCGGACGCCGCCTCGTTCAACGGGCTTCTTGACGAGTCGATCGCGAAAGCGCGCGGGGGTGTGGTCTTTGTCAACGGCATCGAGGCACTCTCTCCCTCTGCGATGGAGCACTGCCTTGCGACGGCCCTCGGGCTCGATGCCTCCCAGGATGCGCCGCGCGCTCGCCTCGTTCTTTCGACGACGCTTTCCGCCGATGACCTGAAGGTTTCCTCGGCCTACAGCAAAATGCCCATCTGTGCCCGCGTCCCCTCACTCAAGGAGCGGACCCCCGAGGAGCGCGAGGATCTCATCTTGAGCTTCCTGCGCAGCGAGGGGTGCCGAATCGGTTCTGATGTGAAGATCAGCCGCGGCGCATACCGTTGCCTCGTGAACGCGGACTTTTCCGATAACATCGCCGGCTTGCGCGCCTGCGTGACGAACTGCTGCGCCAAAGCGTTCCTCAATCGCGAGGGCGACTACGTCGTCGTTCGCCCGTATCGTCTTCCCAGCGGGCTCCTCTCCTCCGCGCAGATCGATCAACAGCCCGACGATGGCGTTCTGATCGACGCGTCTCTGGATGCCGCCGAGAGCACAGGGCCGGTCGAGCAGGCGCTCGATGCCCTGTGCTCCCTCGATGAGCGATTCTGCGCTGGGGAGCTCTCTGTCTCCGAGCTTGTCTCGCAAGCTGTCTCCGCTGTGCGCGGTCCTTGCCGACGCAGGCTCTTCTTATGGCATCGAGCTTTCAAGGAAGGTCGCTTTTCTACTGGCCCAGGAGATTTGCCTGCAGTTGTGGCCGGGTATCGGCCTGGCTAAGCGAAAGTCTGCCTGTGCGGAGCAAATCTCCCATCTCCTCGGTGCCGTGACCTCCGAATTGCCGTTTGCCTCGAGTGTCTCCGATCAGGTCGCCGCAGACGTGGAAGGGGCGCTGGGAATCTCGCTCGATCACTTCACGAAGACGCTTCTGACGCTGTGCGTCGCATCGGAGTCTCGCGATGCGAAGGCCCTTCGGACGCTCTGCGTCATCTTGTCCCACGGCTACTCAACGGCGACGAGCATCGCCGACGCGGCGAACCGTATGCTCGGCATGCATGTGTACGAGGCTGTCGACATGCCCTACGACCAGCAGCTGAAGGACATCGTCGGTCCGCTCCAGCGCCTCGTCGACCGCCATTCCTACTGCACCGGGGTCGTGTTCCTCGTCGACATGGGCTCCTTGGAGGAGGCCTATAAGGCCCTCGAGAACGTTACCGACTCCACTATCGGCGTGGTGAACAACGTCTCTACCGGTCTTGCGCTCGAGATCGGGGTCGGGCTGCTCGGCGGCAAGTCCATCGCCGAGGTTCTTGGCGATGCGACCGCCGCGTGCGTGATGCACTGCAAGGTGATCGAGCGCGTCAACCGTGAGGACGCCATCGTCTTCTGCTCCGAGTCCGGGGTCGACGCCGCGGAGAGGATACGCCAGCTCGTCTCGCAGAGCCTCCCGCGCACCATAGGCGCGCGCCTGCTCACGAGGCCCTTCAAGCAGCTCGTCGCGAACGGGTCGAACGACGCCGTTTTCTCCGAGCACCGCGTCTGCGCCGTCATCGGCACGGGAGACCCCGGGGTCGCCTCCGTCCCCTTCGTCGCCCTCGAGGACATCATGTCGACGGCGTCCGCCTCTAAGGTTGATGCCGTGTTCGGCAGGTGGCTTGACGCTTCCGAGCTCTCTTCTTTCCACGAGAAGCTGCTCTCGAACATGACGCTGCAGAACGTCATCCGCTCCATCACCATCCTCGACCCGGAGCGGCTATTCCATGAGATCGAGAGCGCCGTGCACGAGCTTCAGCGCAGGACAGGCGAGAAGATCGGCAGCAACGCCATCATTGGGCTCTACGTTCACCTCTGCTGTCTCGTCGAGCGCCTTGTTACCAGAAACCCCATTGAGACCTACGTTGGCCAGGACCGCTTCGAGGAGGAACGCGCCGATTTCATCGAGTCCTTCAGGCAGAGCTTCTCGAGCATCTCGACGCGCTATCGCGTAGAGGTTCCCGTAAGCGAGATCGCATATGTCTTCGACTACATAAGCGTGAGCGCCGCCCCGGCGCGAGAAGAGCGCCTCGGCTCCTCGGACCTCCTGCTCGACGAGTGACCTTCCCCGCGCCGCCGCGAGCTGACCGCGCGTCCTCAATAATCCGATAACCCCTTGCCCGGCGCGAATCCGGATAGCGCCGAGGCAGTACCGAACGCAAAACTTCATTTGATAGGAGCAAACATGAGTGTTGTTATGGCACGAATCGACAATCGCCTGCTTCACGGCATCATCGTGACGCAGTGGGCCCCGGTGTCGGGCGCGACCCGAGTCATGGTCATCGACGACAAGGTCGCCGGCGACGAGGTCCTGAAGTCCACCATGAGGATGGCGCGCCCCGCGGGCATGGCCGTTTCGATCATCTCCGAGCAGACCGCGCTCAAGAACTTCGCCGCGGGCAAGTACGACCGCGAGAAGGTCTTCGTCATCGCCAAGGAGCCCGAGACGATGCTTCGCCTGGTCGAGTCGGGCGTCGAGCTCCCGTCGCTGGTCGTCGGCGGCTCGCTCGTCAAGGAGGACGGCATCCAGCTCACCCAGCGCGCCTACGCCTCCGCCGAGAACGTCCAGAGCTACAAGGCGCTCATCGCCCGTGGCGTCAAGGTGACGGCCCAGTTCGTGCCCGCCGACAAGCCCGTCTCCGTCGCAGACCTCATCTAAGGGGGAAATATGGTCAACTTCACTATCCTGCAGGTCGTCCTTTTGACCCTGCTGGCCTTCATCAAGCACGTGGACTACTACGGCATCCCGATGATCTTCGTCAATTACGCCGTTTTCTGGGGCCTCATCACCGGAGTCGTCATGGGCGACTGGAAGACCGGCCTTGTCATCGGCGGCACCATTCAGCTCATGCAGCTCGGCGTCGCGGGCTTCGGCGGCTCCTCCATTCCCGACTACGGCACGATGGCCATCATCGCCACCGCCTACGGCGTGACCCTGGGCTCCGACACGGGCCTCGCCATCGGCCTGCCGGTCGGCATGCTCGGCATCCAGCTCGACGTCGTCGCCAAGATCCTCAACGGCTTTGTCGTCGAGAAGTCCCAGAAGTTCTGCAACGAGGGTAAGTTCAATCAGATGAACGCCATCCTGTGGGTCTGCCCCGCGCTCTTCGGCCTGTGCGCCGCCCTGCCCGTCTTTGTCTCCGTGACGCTCGGCCAGCCCGCCGTCAACTGGCTCCTCGAGGTCATGCCCCAGTGGTTCCTCTCCGGCCTCACCCTCGCCGGCAAGATGCTCCCGGCCGTCGGTATCGCCATGCTGCTCCGCTACATGCCAACCGCCAAGTACTTCCAGTACCTGCTCGCCGGCTTCTTCCTCTCGGCCTTCCTGAACGTGCCCATCATCGGCGCCGCCATCGTCGGCGTTGCCCTCGCGATTGCGTTCTACCAGCGTGCCGAGAGGGACACCGAGCTCGCCGCCCACGCTTCCGCAGACGCCTTCATCGGAGAGGATGAGTAACCATGGAAAACGAGAACATCACCGCCGTCGCCGAGGGCAAGCCCTCCGGCTACAAGGTCACCAAGAAGGACCTGCGCAACGCGAACTGGCGCTGGCTCATGAGCGTGTGCACCTTCAACTACCAGACCCAGCAGGGCGCCTCAGTCGCCTACGCCCTCTCGCCGGTCCTGAGGAAGATCTACACGAACGACGAGGACTATAAGCAAGCGCTCAACAACCACTTCCGCTACTACAACACCCAGCCTTGGCTCGCCGCCATCATCCTTGGCGCCTGCGTGGCCATGGAGGAGCGCGACGGCCTAGCGGCGGCGGACGCCGTCCAAGACCTGAAGATCGGCACCATGGGACCGCTCGCCGGCGTTGGCGACTCCCTGCTCATGACCATGATCCCGACCATCATGGGCTCCATCGCCGCCTACATGGCCATCGAGGGCAACCCCGTGGGAGCCGGCATCTGGTTCGCGCTCATCCTGGCCATCTTCTGGGTCCGCATGCACGCCCTCGAGTTCGGCTACAAGCAGGGCGTGAAGCTCGTCACCGACTTCAGCGAGAAGCTTCCCAACCTCACTGCCGCCGCCTCCGTGCTCGGCCTCACCGTGGTCGGCTGCCTCATCGCCTCGGTCATCGGCGTCACCTGCCCGATTAGCTTCAGCTTCGGCGACGTCGCGATGGAGATTCAGCCGCTGCTCGACAAGATCCTGCCTGCCATGATCCCCGCCGCCATCACGGGAAGCGCGTATTACCTTCTTACCAAGAAGAACGCGAGCATGACGGCCCTCATCCTCGTGGTGATCGTCCTCGCGATGGTCGCCTCCGCCGCCGGCATCCTCGCCTAGCTTCGACCCAAGAGATTGGTGAATCAATGAGAAAGATAGTTGTGGCGAGCCATTCCCTTCTCGCCCAGGGCTTCAAGGACACCCTCGAGTTCCTTACGGGTAAGGGCGACGCCGTCAACGCCGTGTGCGCCTACGTGAACGACAACGGCGAGGGGCTCGACGCGGCGGTCGAGGCGGCTCTTTCGGGCACTGACGAGGTCGTCGTCCTCACCGACGCGTACGGCGGCAGCGTGAACCAGCGCTTTTCCCGCTTCGCCTCCGACCGGATCCACGTGATCGCGGGTGTCAACCTCCCGCTCGCCATGACGGTCGCGCTCGCGCGCCCCGACGAGAAACTCGACTTCGACGCCCTCGTCAACGAGGCGCGCCAGCAGATCATCTACGTGAACGGTGCCAGTTCCGCCGAGTGCGACGACGACGAATAGAGGAGGTCGACGATGAGAGAGTTCCTTAAGGACGTGTGGATGCACGGCGGTGAGGAAAGCCGCGCCATCACCCCCGAGAACATCACGGGCGAGAAGGGCCGCGCCGCCATGTCGGCCAGCCACCTCGGCGTCGGCCGCAAGGGCTCGTGCTGCGTGCCCCTTGAGTCCGGCGAGACCATCACGCTCGCGGACATCGAGGGCCCCGGCATCATCCGCCACATCTGGATGACCGTCCCCGACAAGACCGCCGCCGGCAGCTTCGTCATGCGTGACCTCGTGCTGCGCTTCTACTGGGACGACGAGGAGACCCCCTCGGTCGAGTGCCCTGTCGGCGACTTCTTCTGCAACGGCTTCGGTGAGCGCGCCATCGTCAACTCGATGCCCATCTGCGTGAACCCGACGGGCGGCATGAACTGCTACTTCGAGATGCCCTTCAGGAAGCACGCCAAGGTCACGCTTACGAGCGAGCACCCCGGGTTCATTAAGTACATCTTCTACACGTTCAACTACGCGCTCACCGACGTGCCGGACGACGCCATGTACTTCCACGCCCGCTTTAACCGCGAGCGCAGCACCCGCAGGGGCGTCGACTACACCGTGCTCGACGGCGTGCGCGGCAAGGGCTACTACGTCGGCACCTACATGGCCCTGTGCGCCCTGGAGCGCTATTGGTGGGGCGAGGGCGAGATGAAGTTCTTCCTCGACGGCGACGAGGAGTTCCCCACGGTCACCTCGACGGGAGCCGAGGACTACTTCGGCGGTGCCTGGGCCTTCCTCGACAGGCCGCCCCACGCGCTGCCCGAGGCGCAGTGCTTCAACACGCTGTTCGCCGGCTACCCGTACCGCTCGACGCGCGACGCCACGCGCGACCGCTTCAGCGCGGGCAAGCCGAACCCGAATCCGATGCTCGCGACTAACGACGACGCGCTGCCCAGGCACGGCCTCTACAGGTGGCACCTTCCCGACCCGATCTCGTTCAAGGAGGACCTGCGCGTGACGTTCCAGGACCTCGGCAACGACGACATCAAGCTCTACGAGCGCGAGGACGACATCTCCACCGTCGCCTACTGGTACCAAAGCGAGCCGCACGCCGTGCTCGCCCCGTTTGCCGCAAGGCAGGACCGCGTGCCCAGGTAGGGTCGCCTCGAAACAAGCCAACGTTATGGGCGCCCGCGGTTGACCATGACTGCGGGCGTCCCTTTGTAAGGAGGATCACATGAGCGAAAAGCAAATGAGGCTCGGCGCCCTCGAAGCCGGCGGGACCAAGATGGTCTGTGCCGTGGTGTCCGGCGACGGCGAGGTCCTCGACCGTATGGAGACCCCGACGCTTACGCCCGCCGAGACCGTCCCGCAGATGATCGAGTGGTTCACCGCCCGCGATGTGGACGCGTTGGGCATCGGCGCCTTCGGCCCGACCTGCGTCAACCCCAACGACGAGCGCTACGGCTCCATCCTCCAGACGCCCAAGCTCGCGTGGCGAGGCCATGGTCTTCGCGCCGCGTTCGCCGACGCCCTCGGGATTCCGGTGGCCTACGACACGGACGTGAACGTTGCCTGCCTCGGCGAAGTGGTCTTCGGCTGCTGCAAGGGGCTCGAGGACGCCGTCTACGTGACCATCGGCACCGGCGTGGGCGCGGGCGTCATGTGCGCGGGCAGACTCCTTCACGGCATGCTGCACCCCGAGGCCGGTCACATGCTGGTAAGGACCCGTCCCATCGAGGAGGGACGCTGCGTCTGCCCGAGCCACGCGAGCTGTCTCGAGGGGCTCGCCTCCGGCCCCGCCATCGCCGCGCGCTGGGGAAAGCCCGCGGCCGAGCTCGCGGATAACGATGAGGTGTGGGCGCTCGAGGGGGATTATCTGGGGCAGATGTGTGCGAACCTCGTGCTCATGTACTCGCCTCGCCGCATCGTCCTCGGCGGCGGCGTGATGCACCAGGAGCAGCTCTACGGCATCGTCCGCAAGAAGACCCTCGAATATCTGGGTGGCTACATCCAGACCGCCGAGCTTAAGGACATGGAGAGCTACATCTGCGCCCCGGGCTGCGGCGGCGACCAAGGAATCCTCGGCGCGGCCGAGCTGGCAAGAAGGGCGCTCGCGTAACTTGCGCTCTCTCCGCCATACAACGCGTTAAGAAAAGACGAGCGCTTCTTGCCAATTGAGCGGCAAGAAGCGCTCGTCTTTTGCATCTGTTTTTGGGGCAGGACGCCCCGCCTCCGCTAGAGTCCCTGGACCGCCACACCCACGAGGTTTGGACCGGTGTGGACAAGAAGCGCGGGGCTGATGTCGGAGCGGACGACCTCCACCGCGTTGGCCACGCGCTCGCACAGGGCCTGCTCCATGCGGTCGTAGAGGTCGGCGTGGGCCGAGGTGCGGCTCGCGGCAAAGCGCACCTCGGGGTGCTTCTCGACGATGGCGGCGATGAGCTTGACCTCGGTGCGATGCGGTACTTGCACAGCCATTTCGTGTACGCGAGGCTGTTGGCTTTCTGGGCCACAGCAATCACCTCCCCCTAGTATGATGACCTGAACAATCCTCATGCTAGGGGGAAGGTTTTTGTCGCGTAGCGGAAATTGGCCTCCACCCGCTGAGCGGGTGGCTTTCTATGCCGCGCGTGCCGCGCGGCACGGACTAAAGTCCATGAATAAAAACGAGGAAGGCCACGTCCGGCCTCCCTCGCAAAGAGTCTCTGATTGCTCCCACTCATTGGGGACAGACTTACATGAGTGATTGCACTTATTGGGGACAGACTTAAATGAGTGCTCTTGAAATGCCGGCGCCTGGGGACGTTCTTTTTCTGTCTGCAGTTTGGGACGTTCCTTTTCTGTCGGCAGTTTGGGACGGTCCTTAGAGCTGCAGCGCGCCATGAGCGACGAGGCGAAGCGGATCATCCTGTCTTTCGAGTTCTAAGCAGAATTCCCCGTCTCTGAGTAATGATTAGTGCGCATTTGTGCGTATTTGTGTGCGTAGGATTGCGTGGCTATGCGTGTATAAGCACCGTCTGCGGCTGTATTATGACCATTTGGCGGTTATATACGCAAAAGTACGCACATACGCGCTAATTTGTGCGAATATAGAGACGGCAGAAATGTTAGACACTCCATGACCCAGGAGGCACATATGGCAGATTTCAAGCAGGCTCCACTCGACGCGGCGGCAGCCGCCAAAGCAGCGTTCGCTTCGGTCCAGGACAAGCCGTTCCCCGACGATATCTTTACGGCTCCCGAGCTCCGTTGGGCTGTGATCGGGTGCGGTGTTATCGCCAACCAGATGGCCCAGTCTCTCGCTCTTGCCGGCCGCAAGCTTGCGGGCGTTGCCAACCGCACACTGTCCAAGGCTCAGGCTTTTGCAGAGCAGTATGGCATTGAGAAGGTCTATGAAACGGTCGAGGACCTCTACACCGATCAGAACATCGACGCCGTCTACATCACCACCCCGCACAACACTCATATCACCTATCTGCGCGCTGCGCTGGCAGCTGGTAAGCACGTGCTCTGCGAGAAGGCCATTACCCTCAATTCCGCTGAACTCGATGAGGCCCGTGCCATTGCCGCCGAGCACAACGTGGTCCTTATGGACGCCACCACGGTGCTCCACATGCCTTTGTATCAGGAGCTGCGTCGTCGCATGGATGTCGGTGAGTTCGGCCGCATGAATCTCGCTCAGCTCAACTTTGGCAGCTACAAGGAGTACGGCGATCTGACCAATCGCTTCTACAACCGCAACCTTGCTGGCGGTGCCATGCTCGATATTGGCGTGTATGCCCTGTCCGTCATGCGTCTCTTTATGGCCAGCCAGCCCGCCGAGGTCGTGTCTCTAGGCAACACCTGCGAGACTGGCGTCGATGTTGCGGGCGGCATCGTCTGCCGTAATGCCGAACAGCAGCTGGGCGTGGTGAGCCTTACGCTCCACTCCAAGCAGCCCAAGCGCTCGATCATTAGCTTCGACAAGTGTTATATCGAGGTCAACGAGTATCCGCGTGCCGATCACGCGACCATCGTGTGGACTGCCGACGGCCACCGCGAGGAGGTCCACGCTGGCACCGAGGCCTACGCACTGTGCTACGAGATGGCCGATCTTGAGAAGGCCGTTGCCGGCGACGACTCCAAGCGCGAGCTGCTGGATTATGCTTCTGATGTTATGGAGCTTATGACCAAGCTTCGCGCCGACTGGGGAGTCGTGTACCCCGAGGAGGAGTAAGCGATGCTTGCGGAAGATAGGCTCAACGCGATTGTATCGATGGTGCAGCAGGCCGGCTCGGTTACCGTTCCGGAGCTTGCTGAGGCCCTGGGCGTGACGGCGTCTACCATTCGGCGCGATCTGCAGACGCTCGACCGAGCGCATCGCATCGCCAAGGTCCACGGTGGGGCGACGAGTCTTGAGCGCGCGCACGTGACGCGCGACCTAACGCTTAATGAGCGCAGCGACCTCCATAACGATGACAAGGAGCGTATCTGCGCCCGTGCGGCGGCGCTTGTGGAGCCTGAGAGCTTTGTATACATCGACTCGGGCTCGACGACGCTCAGGCTCATCGAGCATCTTCCCCACCTTGAAGATGTCACCTACGTGACCGATTCCGTGCTCCATGCTCAGCGCCTTGCTTTGCGGGGTATGCGTACCGTGGTGCTGGGCGGCGAGCTCAAACCCGAGACCGAGGCGCTCGTTGGCCCCGATGCCTTGGCAACCTTAGATCGCTACAACTTCAACTGTGGCTTTTGGGGCTCTAATGGCATCGCCGCCGAGCAGGGCTTCACGGCGCCCGATATCGAGGAGGCCCAAGTAAAGCGCATCTCGATGCGTCATACGGCCAAACGCTTCGTAATCTCGGACGCCAGCAAATTTGGCATGGTGGCGCCCGTCAAGTTCGCGGACTTTCGCGATGCAACGATCATCACCGCGGGCGAGGTGCCCGCCAAGTACCGGGCAATGGACAACGTCGTCACGGTCTAGCGGCGGGGCAAGGTCAAAACCATTTAGTTTTCTCAATAGAAAAGCGGCAACGTCCATCACGGACGTTGCCGCTTTCGTCGTCTACTGGTTCTGTCTAAGTCTGTAACAACTGGACCGTTAAAAGTGGGATAGGTGTTACAGATTGAGATGCTTCCGAACCGCGCCGTCCCTTTGTCTCAATCTGTAACATCTGGGATCGATTTTGCCGAGTTACTGTTACAGATTGAGATTTTCCCTTAAGGGGGATTCGAATGTCTCGATCTGTAACAGATAGACCGGAAAATGGGTTCTAACTGTTACAGATCGAGACGTTTTGGGACCGCGGCTGAGCCATTGCGGCAAAACCACCATAAAGGTGCTTGTCCCCTTTATGGTGGTTTAGGGCTCCCAGGGGCAAGGGGCTTCGATGTGGATGTGCTCGCCGGTTACGGGATGCGTAAAGGACACGCTGTGGGCGTGGAGCATCAGGCCGCAGGGGCGCGGCGTTCCGTACAGGTCGTCGCCAACCAGGGGATGATGCTCGCTGGCCAGGTGCACGCGGATCTGGTGCTTGCGGCCGGTGAGCAGCTCGACATCGATATACGAGCGCGTAGGCAGGCCACGACGGCTCTTAAGACGCTTGAGTACCTTCACGCGCGTTTGAGACGGCTTGCCGCTGGCGCCGACGCGCATCTTTCGACTGTCGTGTCGGTCGCGGGCGATGGGTTTGTCGATGAGCTTTTCGTTCCAGTCGATCTTGCCCTCGGCGAGCGCCAGGTAGTGCTTTTCGAAAGCGTGGTCGATGACCATCTGGTCAAAGGCGGGCTGCGTCTGCTTGTCGAGCGAGAACAGCACCACGCCGGTGGTGTCGCGGTCCAGGCGGTTGAGCGGCTGCATGTCGGTCGCGGCAAAGCCGTCGCCCATCGCCAGCAGCAGGTCGCTGGCGTAGTCGGTGAGCGTGCGCTCGCCGGTGCCGTCGCCGTGGATATTTATATTGTACATATAATTAGAGAATAATAAATCACTGATGTTCCCCATTT
>URDI01000046.1:0-16494 GCA_900546475.1 uncultured Collinsella sp. | reverse complement strand
GTCTGCCGGTTGCTTCCCCTTTACAAGAAAAAGGTGAGGATGAGAGAGATTGACACGAGGCCCAAGCCCGTGCTGCGCTCAACAAAAAGCTCAAGGGCGTGCGTAACCAGCTCAAGAAGATCGAGACGGAGCTCGACAAAAAGCGTGCCCGCTATGACGAGCTTATGGAATTGATGGCGAGCGAAGAGCTTTATGCCGATCAGGATAAGTTCAACGCCGCGCTGGGGGAATATAACGGCCTTAAGCAAGAACTGCCCAAGCTCGAGGACGAATGGCTGGAGCTTTCCACCCAGATTGAAGAGGAGACCGCGCGTGAACTCTCGTAAGGCCGCTGCCGTGGCGATGAGCATCATCGCCATCGCCTGTCGCATCTGCGGCATCTTTATGAGCGCGATGACCGTGCTGCTGTGTTTTAGCGGCCTCACCGCCAAGCTGCAGATCGTAGGCTTTGTCGTTGAGCTTTCGCGCGCACTGCCGAGCGCCATCGCCGGCTATGGCGTCATCACGTCGCCCTTTGGCGGCGTGTTCCGCCTGGATTACGCCATCGTCGCCGTCATCCTGTTTGCGGCCGACTACCTGCTCACGCGCGCCTCGCGCCGCGTCCGCTAGAGGAGCGCCATGTCCAGCAGCTACTTCATGAACCTGCTCGCGAGCGCCGTCGCCGTCATCGTGGGCATCGTGATCCACGAGAGCGCGCACGCCGCTGCGGCCTGGGCGCTCGGCGACAAGACGGCCCGTTCGCGCGGGCGCGTCTCGCTCAACCCGCTCAACCACATCGACCCGTTTGGCACCATCATCCTGCCGCTGCTCATGCTCGCGGCCGGCGGCCCGGTGTTCGCCTTCGCCAAACCCGTGCCCGTCTACCTCAACAACCTCAAGCACCCCAAGCGCGACGAGGTCCTGGTGAGCGCGGCCGGCCCCGCGTCGAACATCGCACTCGCGTGCCTTGCCGCGGCACTCATGCACGTGGCGCACGGCAACCTCTACACCGGCATCTCCTTTGCCCTGGCGTCACAGATCATGAGCTTCGGCGCCACGTTTATCGTTGTCAACCTGTCACTCGCGTTCTTCAACCTCATCCCGATCCCGCCGCTCGATGGCTCGTCGATCATCGTACCGTTCCTCAAAGGCAAGGCGCTCGCCAACTACTACCGCCTGCAGCAATACGCCATGCCCATCCTCATCATCGTGCTGTATCTGCTGCCTATGTGGACCGGCATCGATGTAATCAGCCGCTATTTCGACGTTACCGTGTATCCGCTTGCTGAGCAGCTGCTCAACTTCGCAATCGCCGGCATCTAAGGTAAACTTACAGGTCGACCGTGCAAAACGGTCGTAACATGCACCCAAACCGCGCCGCGAAGGCGCCGTCAAAGGAGGTCGAAGATGTCGTATCGCGTGTCGACGCAGGTCTACAGCGGACCGTTCGACCTGCTGCTGCAGCTGGTAACCCGCCAAAAAGTAGATATCGGCGCCATCTCCATCAGCGAGGTGGCCGAACAGTACCTTGCCGAGGCCGAGCGCATCGAGGCGCTGGACCTGGACGTGGCAAGCGACTTTTTGCTGGTCGCGGCAACCCTTTTGGACATCAAAGCCGCCTCTCTGGTACCGCAGGAGGCACCGCGCAAAGTCGGTGACGACGATGACGAGTTCGACGAAGACCTCGAGGAACTCAGCACGCTCGACGGCGACGCCCTGCGTGAGGTCCTGATCCAGCGCCTGATTGCCTACAAGCAGTTTAAGGGCGCGGCTGCGGCCCTCGGTGCCCGCATGCAGGCCGAAAGCCGCATGCATCCGCGCGTGGCCGGCCCCGACCCCGAGTTCTTGGGCCTTATGCCCGACTACCTGGCCGGCATTACCCTGCGCGGCCTGGCCGTCATTTGCGCCGACCTGGACGGCAAGCGCCAGACCTTCCTGTTGGAGGCCGAACACGTGGCGCCGCATCGCGTTCCGCTCGACCTGACTGTGGCCTCGGTCGACCGCTTTACCATGGCGCACCAAACCTGCACCTTCCGCGAGCTGCTGGATGGCAACGCCACCACCGAGCAGCTCGTCGTCACCTTCCTGGCCATGCTCGAGCTCGCCAAGCGAGGCTCGCTCACGCTGAGCCAGGACGAGATCTTTGGAACCATCCGCATCAACCGCGTCGAGGGCGCCGAGGCCTACGTACCCGGCGAGGGCCCCGAGCTCACCGAATAGGAGCGGCAACCATGTCAACCCTTTCCACGCTGGAGACAAACAGTCTCAAAGGCGCCTTGGAGGCGCTCCTGCTGGTGTCGAGCGATCCCGTAAGCGCACCCGCGCTGGCAGGTGCGCTGGATATCGCCCCCGGCGAGTGCGCATCGCTGCTCGCCGAGCTCAAAGTTGAGTACGAGGAGGCCAACCGCGGCTTTCAGCTGCGCGAGGTCGCCGGCGGTTGGCGCCTGTTTACGCATCCCGCCTATCACGACGTGGTCGAGGCCTACGTGCTGAGCTGGGACACGCAAAAACTGTCGCAGGCGGCACTCGAGACCTTGGCCGTCATCGCATACCACCAGCCCGTGACGCGCGAGGTGGTCAAGGGCATCCGCGGCGTCAACTCCGACGGCGTCATCGCATCGCTTGTGGACAAGGGCCTGGTGCGCGAGCTCGGTCGCGACCCCGAGCGCGGACAAGCCATTATCTACGGCACGACAAATGCCTTCTTGGAAAAGTTCGGTCTGCGCTCCACCCGCGACCTGCCCGATCTGGAGCAGTTTGCCCCCGACGAGCAGTCGCGTCAATTTATCCGTGAGCGCCTGAGCGGCCGCAGCATTCAGTCCACGCTCGAGGAACAGGCCGAGGATCTGGACGAAGAGCGCGAGCTGATCGATATCGATGTTGAAGATATTGAGGCAGTCGAGGACTCGGAGACCCTGGTCGTCGACGAGACCTCGGAGGATTTACATGACGAGGACTAACGAAGTAGGGGAGACGCGCGTCGGCGCTGCGGTGCCCAACGCGGATACGCACGAGTCCGACGCCCAGCCCGTCTACCCGCACACCATGCGCCTGCAGCGCTTTTTGGCGCGCGCGGGCGTGGCGAGCCGCCGCGGTTCGGAGGACCTGATGACCGCCGGCCGTGTGACCGTCAACGGCCAGGTCGCGACCGAGCTGGGCACCAAGGTCGATGTCGACCGCGACCATATCGAGGTCGACGGCATGCCCATCAAGCTCAACCAGGGCGCCGTGTACTTGATGCTCTACAAGCCGACCGGCTACCTCACCACCATGAGCGACCCGCAGAAGCGTGCTTGCGTGGCCGACCTGGTCCCCCGCGACCGCTTTCCGGGACTCTTCCCGGTGGGCCGCCTGGACCGCGACACCACGGGCCTTTTGCTCTTTACTACCGACGGCGACCTGTCGCAGGATCTGCTGCACCCCAGCAAGCACGTCTACAAGACCTACCAGGCACTCGTGGACGGGCAGCTGACCGACCGCGATCTAGACCCGCTCCGCCGTGGCATCGAGCTCGACGACGGCCTGTGCCAGCCGGCAATCTGCCGCGTCATCACCGCACGCGAGGCCGAGGCCGTAGCTCCCCAAGGCATCAAGCCCGGCACCACCGCCGTGGAGGTCATTATCCGCGAGGGCCGCAAAAATCAGGTCAAGCGCATGCTAAGCAAGATCCACCACCCGGTGATTCGTCTGCACCGCTGCAACTTTGCCGGCCTGGAGCTCAAGGACGTGGCCAAGGGCTCGTGGCGCGAGCTCACCGACCGCGAGGTGCAGATCCTCAAGGCCGGCGGCATCCCGCCCAAGCAGGCGAGCGCCAAGCGCAACGGCGACAAGCCCCAAGATACGCCCGCCAGCCGCACGCGTCACCACGGCAGCCACGGCTCCGCACCCAAGCGCAACACCTACCGCGAGCGCTACACGGGCTAGGCAACCCGCCGTGCCCCAGCGCCCACGAACCATACCAGCACGTCAACCATCGAAAGGAAGCATTGCATGATCGTCGCCATCGACGGCCCCGCCGGTTCCGGCAAGTCCACCATCGCCAAGGAGATCGCCCGCCAGCTGGGCTTTAACAAGCTCGACACGGGCGCCATGTATCGCGCCGTCACCTTCGCCGCGCTCGACCGCGGCATCGATCTAGACGACGAGGCGGCCATCGACGCCCTCGCCGAGCAGATCGAGATTCGCTTTACCAACGGCACCGGCGAGGACACGCGCCTGACCATTGACGGCCAGGACGCTTCGGCCGCCATTCGCACCCCGCAGGTCGACGCCAACGTGTCCAAAGTCTCGGCCTACCCGGGTGTGCGCGCCGCCATGCTCATCCACCAGCGCCGCGCCGCCGAGGACCGCGATATCGTGGCCGAGGGTCGCGACATCGGAACCGTCGTGTTCCCTAACGCGCAGGTCAAGGTCTTCCTGACCGCCGACCCGCGCGAGCGCGCCCGCCGCCGCGTGCTGCAGCGCCACCAAAACGACGCTCAGCCGCTCACGCCCGCGCAACTCGAGGCCGAGGTCGACGAGACTCTCGACGCCCTTAAGCAGCGCGACAAGCTCGACAGCAGCCGCGAGGTCGCCCCGCTCATCCCCGCCGAGGACGCCGTGCACGTCGACTCCACCGCCCATACCATCGACGAGGTCGTCCGCATTATCGAGGGCCTCATCAACCAAAGGAGGTAGCCCATGCGCCTGTTTAAGCAGACGCCCGAGGACTATTACAACGCCCCCTACGCCGAGTTCCCGGCGCTCATCCGCGGTACCGTCGTCGTAGTCATGGCCATCCTTTGGGCCTTCTCCAAGCTCATGTGGCGTTGGAAGGTCGAAGATGCCGATCTGCTGTTTGAGCGCCAGGACGGCCGCGGCAGCGTGGTCATCTGCAACCACACCTCGATGGCCGAGCTGCTGGCCGTGGAGACGGCGCTGTTCTTTGGCGGCCGCCGCATTCGCCCTATCTTTAAGTCCGAGTTCGCCAAGAGCAAGATTGTGCGCTGGGCTTTTAGCCGCGTTGGCGGCATCCCCGTGGAGCGCGGTACTGCCGATATGAAGTGCCTGCGCGCCGCCCAGCATGCGCTGCAGCGCGGCGAGGACGTCCTGATCTTCCCCGAGGGCACGCGCATCCGCTCGCGCGAGATCAAGCCCGAGGTCCACGGCGGCTTTGCGCTCATCGCTCAGATGGGCAAGGCGCCCGTCAACCCGCTCGCCATCTGCGGCTGGTCCGACATCACGCCCGCGGGCAAAAAGCTCATGCGTCCCAAGAAGTGCTGGATTCGTGCCGGCAAGGCCGTCTCGCTTTCGGACGCGCCGGCCGGGCTTAGGCGCACGGAGCGCCTGGCCTGGTTTGAGTCCGAGGCCATGAACCGCGTCTACGCCATGCGAGACGAGCTGTGCGCCGAGCATCCGGGCAGGTTCTAGCCATGAGCGAGAACGTGACGAACACTGCCGTGACCGCGTCCGACCAGGCAACCGCGCCTACCATCGAGATCGCCGCCCACGCCGGCACTTGCTACGGCGTACAGCGTGCGCTCGACATGGCGCTGGCCGCTGCGCCGCAGGCAGGGGAGTGCACTCAGGTCCATACCTTGGGTCCGCTCATCCATAACCCTATCGTGGTGCGCGAGCTCGCTGAGGCGGGCGTTAGCCTGGCTGAGAACCTGGATAGCGCCGCAACCGGTACCGTGATCATCCGCGCCCACGGCGTGGTGCCGCAAGTGATCGATGCTGCCCGCGAGCGCGGCCTTACCGTGGTCGACGCCACCTGTCCCTACGTGAAGAAGGTCCATGTGGCGGCCGAGCGCCTGGTGCGCGAGGGCTACCGCGTGATCGTCGTGGGCGAGCCGGGTCACCCCGAAGTCGAGGGCATCCTGGGCCATGCCGGCGATGACGCGCAGGTCGTGAGCTGCGCTGCCGATGCGGACGCGCTGTCGCTCAAGGGTAAAGTGGGCTTGGTTGTGCAGACCACCCAGACTGCGCAGAACTTGGCCGAGGTCGTGGCTGCTATCACCCCGCGCGTGCAGGAGCTGCGCGTGATCAACACCATCTGCGCCGCCACGAGTGAGCGTCAACAGGCAGCAGCCACACTTGCCAACCGCTGCGACTGCATGGTCATCGTGGGCGGCAAGAACTCGGGCAACACCCGCCGCCTGGCGCAGATTTGCGCAGACGCCTGCGAGCGCACGTATCACATCGAGGAAGCTTCTGAGCTCCAAGCCGCGTGGTTTACCGACGCTCACCACATCGGCATCACCGCCGGAGCCTCCACCCCGCAAGAACACATCGAACGCGCCGTCACGCGCATCAAGGAGCTTTGCCGCTAACCATGGACCAGACCGTACCCGCATACGCCGCCGAGGTGGCCGATTACGGGCGCAGCCGCGACCCCGAGCCGGGTGAGGGCGCGCTCGTCAAGAACGTGCGTCCCGAATCGCCCGCGTGGGATGTGGGTATCGAGCCGGGCATGCGCGTGCTCACGGTCAACGGTGAGCAGCTTACCGACATGATTGTGTGGCTCTGGGAGGCCGACGATGATACCGTCGAGCTCGAGGTTTTCGACCCGCGCGACGGCACCGTCACCCCCGTCGAGCTCGACCGCTTTCCCGGCGAGGATTGGGGTTTGGAGTTCAATGGCCCCATCTTCGACGGCATGCGTACCTGCGTCAACGCCTGCGTGTTCTGCTTTATGACCATGCTCCCCAAGGGCGGCCGCTCCACGCTCTATATTCGCGACGACGACTATCGCCTAAGCTTTTTGCAAGGCAACTTTGTCACGCTTACGAACCTCACCGACGAGGACGTGCAAAACGTCATCCAGCGCAACATGAGTCCCATGAACGTGTCGGTCCACGCTGTGAGCCCCGACGTCCGCCGTCGTATGATGGGCCGTAACGCTCAGCGAGGCATGGACGTACTCGAGACCATCATGGCCGCCGGCATCGAGATTCACGCGCAGATTGTGCTGTGCCCCGGCATGAACGATGGCGAGGAGCTGGAAAAGACCCTGCGCTTTTGCGAGGAGCACGAGCAAATCACAAGCCTGGGCATCGTGCCGCTCGGCTTTACCAAGCATCAGAACCGTTTTAGCTGGTCCTACAGCGACAAGCCCGAGCTGGCGCGCGAGACCATTGCCATGATCCGTCCCTACCAGGACCGTGCCTTCGAGCGCTTTGGCCGCCACACCTTCCAGATGAGCGACGAGTTCTATCTGGACGCCGGCATCGATCCTCCCGAGGCGGACTTTTACGACGGTTACCCGCAGTACTACGACGGCATCGGCATGATCCGCTCGTATCTAGACGAGACCGACGACGTGCTTGCCGCCGATACCGAGCGTCTGGCCCGCGTCCGCGAGGCCATCGCCGCCCGCAGCCAGCACCTGCTGTGCCTCTCGGGCGCCAGCGCACGCGACACGGTGGCCCGCTTTGTGGAGTCGCCCCAGGGACTCGCCGGCACTGTCACGGCCATCAAGAACCGCTACTTTGGCGGCAACGTGGACGTGACCGGCCTCATCGTCGCGTGTGACATCTTGGAGCAGCTGCCCCAAGATCTGTCGGGGGTTATGCTCTTTGTGCCTAAGCTCATGTTCAACGCTGACGGCATGACGCTTGACGAGTATCATCGTGACGATTTACTCGCAAGCCTTACCAGTCGCGGCGCCGAGGTTCATGTGGTGTCGACCATGCCGCATGAGCTGCTCGATACCCTGGAGCACATCCTTGGCATTGTGCCTGCCGACTCTACTAATTCCGCTGACCCTACCCATTAAAGGAGAGCAGATGAAACCTATCGTCGCCGTCGTCGGACGCCCCAACGTGGGCAAGTCCACGCTCGTTAACCGCCTGGCCCAGACCTCGGACGCCATCGTCCACGAGTCTCGCGGCGTCACACGCGATCGCTCATATCACACGGCCGATTGGAACGGCCGCGAGTTCACCATCGTCGACACGGGCGGTATCGAGCCGCTCAAGAGCGACGACGTCTTTGCCACGTCCATCCGCGACCAGGCCCTCGCCGCCGCCGAGGAAGCCGCCGTCATCCTGTTTGTGGTCGACGGCCGCACCGGCGTCACCGAGGAGGACGAGTCGGTCGCCCGCATGCTCAAGCGCTGCGACAAGCCGGTCTTTCTACTGGTGAACAAGCTCGACAACCCCGATCGCGAAAACGACAGCATCTGGGAGTTCTATTCGCTCGGCGTCGGTGAGCCCACGCCCCTCTCGGCCCTGCATGGCCACGGCACGGGCGACCTGCTCGACGATATCGTGGCCCTGCTTCCGGAGGAAGAGGACGAGGTCGCCGATGAGTTCCCCGACGCCCTGAACGTCGCCATCATCGGCCGCCCCAATGCCGGCAAGTCGTCGCTGTTCAACCGCATCCTGGGCGCCGATCGCTCTATCGTGTCCAACATTGCCGGCACCACGCGCGACGCCATCGACACCGTCGTGGAGCGCAACGGCAAGCACTACCGCATGGTTGACACCGCGGGCATCCGCAAGAAGAGCACCGTGTACGAGAATATCGAGTACTACTCGATGGTCCGCGGCCTGCGCGCCATCGACCGCGCCGACGTGGCGCTGCTCGTCGTCGACGCCTCCGTGGGCGTTACCGAACAGGACCAGAAGGTCATGGGTCTTGCCATCGAGCGCGGCTGTGCCATCGTTGTGCTGCTCAACAAGTGGGACCTGCTCGACGACGACCGCAAGCGCGAGGCCTGCATGGAGACCATCGACCGCCGTCTGGGCGTCATGGCTCCCTGGGCCCAGTACCTGCGCATCTCTGCCCTCACTGGCCGCAGCGTCGAGAAGATCTGGGCGATGGTCGACGCAGCCGAGAAGACGCGTTCGCAAAAGATCAGCACCTCGCGCCTCAACACGTTCCTCACCGACCTACGTGAGTTCGGCCACACCGTGGTGGACGGCAAGCGCCGCCTGCGCATGCACTACGTGACTCAGACGGGCGTCAATCCGCCGACGTTCACGTTCTTCGTCAACCACAGCGATCTGGTCAACGACACCTACCAGCGCTACGTGGAGAACCGCATGCGCTCGACCTTCGATTTTGCCGGCACGCCCATTCGACTCTTCTTTAGGAAGAAGGAACAAAAGGATGCATAATCCGATTCTGCTGACCGCCATCTGCGCCGTGGTCTCGTTCTTTATCGGAGCGATTCCGTTTGGCCTGATCCTGGGCCGCGTGTTCAACCACACCGACATTCGCAAGGCGGGTTCCGGCAACATCGGCACAACCAATGCGCTGCGCGTGGCCGGCCCTAAGGTGGCCGCGCTCACGTTGTTGCTCGACTGCCTTAAGGGCGCCATCTGCGTCCTTATCGCGCGTCCGCTCATTGCCGACTTGGGCTATGGCTTCCCCGTAAGCATCATGGCGCCCGGAGCCCCCGGCGATTGGATGCTCGGCGTCATTTGCCTGGCAGCGGTGTGGGGCCATATCTTCTCGCCCTACCTTAACTTCCACGGCGGCAAGGGTATCGCGGTTGGTCTGGGCGTCATCCTCGCCTGGTACTGGCCCATTGGCCTGTCGCTGCTGGGCATGTTTATCGTGGCCGTCGCCATCACAAAGTTTGTGTCGGTAGGCTCGCTTGCCGCGGCCATCGGTCTTCCCATCGCCGTCTGCGCGGTCTTTCCGTACAGCAGCCTGGGCCTCAAGTTCTGTATGGCGATGATCGGCATCACCGTGGTGTGGGCCCATCGCTCGAATATCCAAAAGCTCATGGCCGGTAAGGAGTCCAAGCTCTCGTTTACCAAGCGCGTCACCGAGCCCGACGATAAGTAGGAGAGAGTCATGAATGTTGCGCTGATTGGCTCCGGCTCCTGGGGAACCGCCGTCGCCGGCCTCGCCGCCGAGCGAGCCGAGCGCGTGACCATGTGGGCCCACAGCGAGCAAACGGCCGCCGGCATCAATGCCGAGCACCGCAATCCCCGGTATCTGGTGGACTACGAGCTGCCCGGCAACGTTGTCGCCGCCACAGACCTGTCGCAGGCGCTCGACGGCGCCGAGGCCATCATCTTTGCCGTGCCCTCAACGCACCTGCGCAGCGTATGCCATCAGGCAGCACCCTTCATCGCCGCCGACACCCCGGTGCTCTGCCTCACCAAGGGCATTGAGCCCGAGTCCGGCCTGCTCATGAGCGAGGTCATCGCCAGCGAGATCGGCAACAAGCGGCGTGTCGCGGCGCTCTCGGGCCCCAACCATGCCGAGGAGATCTGCCGCGGCGGGCTTTCTGCCGCCGTCATCGCCAGCAAAGATCCGCAGGTAGGGGAGACCTTTAAGGACCTGCTCCTATCCACGGCCTTCCGCATCTACCTGTCGCAGGACATGACCGGCGTCGAGGTTTGCGGCGCCATGAAAAACGTCATCGCCATCGTGTGCGGCATTTCCGCCGGTTCTGGTGCGGGCGACAACACGCTTGCCCTTATCATGACGCGCGGCCTGGCCGAGATCAGCCGTCTGGTGCACGCCCGCGGCGGTCAAGCCATGACCTGCATGGGTCTTGCCGGCATGGGTGACCTCATTGCCACCTGCACCTCCGAGCAGTCGCGCAACCGCACCTTTGGCTACGAGTTTGCCTACGGCGTCTCGCTCGACGAGTACCAGGCACGTACGCATATGGTGGTCGAGGGCGCCGTCGCGGCCCGCAGCGTCAGTGAGCTTGCCCGTTCACTGGGCGTAGACATTCCGCTCACCTTTGCCGTGGAGCAAACGCTCTACAACGGTGTTACTTTGGATAGGGCACTCGAGATTCTCACCGACCGCGTCCCTTCTCAAGAGTTCTACGGACTCACCGACTAGCGCAGAAAGGCTTCTACCATGGGTTCCATCAAAATCGCTCCGTCTGTCCTTTCGGCCGACATGGCCAACCTCAAGGGCGAACTCGACAAGATCGCCGGTGCCGACTACGTGCACTTCGACGTTATGGACGGTCACTTTACCGGCAACCTCACCTTTGGCGTTGACATCCTCAAGGCCGTCAAGCGTTCCACCGATGTACCGGTCGACGCGCACCTCATGGTGTCGAACCCCGACGAGACGGTCGATTGGTACGCAGACGCCGGCGCCGATATGATCACCGTACACTACGAGGCCTCCACGCACCTGCACCGCACGCTCACGCATCTGCAGCAGCGCGGCGTCAAGGCCGGCGTGGTTCTCAACCCCGCCACCCCCGTGTGCGTACTCGAGAGCATCATCGACGTCGTCGACATGGTGCTGCTCATGAGCGTGAACCCGGGCTTTGGCGGTCAGAGCTTTATCCCGGGCACCATCGCTAAGCTCCACGAGCTCAGGGCCATGTGCGAGCGTCACGGCGTTTCGCCCCTCATTGAGGTCGACGGTGGCATTTCTTCCAAGAACATTGTCGAGGTCGTCAAGGCCGGCGCCAACGTGCTCGTGGCCGGTTCTGCCGTATTTAAGTCCGAAGATCCCGCTGCCGAGGTTGCGCTGCTGCAGAAGCTGGGCAACGAGGCCGCACAGGAGGCATAAACCCTTATGACCGCAGGTCAAAACCGCATACCCGTGAATCTTGACTATGCCGCCTCGACGCCCATGCGCGCCGAGGCGCTCCTTGCGCAGCGCGAGTACGACGACAGCGAGCTTGCCGGCGTCAACCCCAACTCGCTGCATTCGCTCGGCCGCAAGGCTGCCACGCGTCTGGAGGTTGCACGTCGCGAGATCGCCCGCAGCTTTGGCGCGCGCGTCCGCCCGTCCGAGATTGTACTGACCAACGGCGGCACCGAAGCCAACCAGCTGGCGCTGCTCGGTCTTGCCGAGGGCGCTCGTCAGCGCGATCGCAAGCGCAATCGTGTAATTGTTTCGGCCATCGAGCACGATTCGATTCTGGACAACCTGCCGTTGCTGCGTGCCGCCGGCTTTACCGTCGACCTGGTGCAGCCCTGCCGCATGGGCTACATTGAGCCTGCCACGCTTGTCGAGCTGCTAGGCGACGACGTGGCGCTCGTGAGCATCATGGTTGCCAACAACGAGACCGGCGTGGTGCAGCCCATCCGCGAGCTTGCCGCGGCCACGCATACCGTTGGCGCCCTGTTCCACACCGATGCTATCCAGGGGTATCTGCATATTCCGCTCGATGTCACCGAGCTGGGAGTTGACGCCATGACCGTTGCCGCGCACAAGATCGGTGGCCCCGTGGCATCCGGCGCGCTCTACCTTAAGAACCGCACGCCGCTGCGCCCGCGCATCTTTGGCGGCGGACAGGAAGCCGGACGTCGTGCCGGCACGCAAGACCTGCGCACGCAGCTCGCCTTTGCCGCTGCCGCCTCGTCTCTGACGCCCCATGTGGCTCAGGAGCGCGCGAAGCTGCAAGCCCTTTCCGACAAGCTCTACGCCACGCTTACGGCCCACCAGCGCATTCACGCCACCATGGGTGACTACGCACAAGCCGACCGTCTGCCCGGCATGGTATCGATCTACATTGACGGCATGGACTCCGAGGAACTCATCATCAAGCTCGACGCCGCCGGCTTTGAGGTGTCGGCAGGCTCGGCATGCTCGAGTGGCAGCATGGACCCGAGCCATGTTTTAAGCGCGATGGGCATCGGTCGCGAGCAGGCATTGGGCGCACTACGCATTTCCTTTGACGACCGCGTGAATCCGGACGATCTGGACGAGTTTGCCCAGACGCTGCTCTCGATCGTAGGCGCCGCATGATCGTCGCCGAGCTTGAGCGCGCGCTGCTGGCACGCTATCCCAAGACCGATGCCGAGAGTTGGGACCATGTAGGATTCTCCGTCGGCGACCCTGCCGCGGAGATTACCGGTGTTGCCTGCGCACTCGATGCGACCGAAGCCAATGTGCACCGCGCCCAGGAGGCCGGCGCCAACGTGCTGCTAACGCATCATCCCATCTATATCAAGGCGCCCGAGGCGTTTTGTCCGTCGGATTCCACACGCCCCCAATGCAGCGCCGCGCTGTACGAGGCAGCTCGTTGCGGCGTGAGCATCATCTCGCTTCACACCAACCTGGACCGCTCGCACGAAGCGCGCGTTCGCCTGAGCGATTTGCTAGGCGCAAAGCCCATAAGCTCGCTGGAGCATGCGGACGAGCCTGAACTCACCGGTCTGGGCGCCCTTGCGACCCTCAACGACCCCTGCAGCCTGCGCGACCTTGCCGCCCGCGCCGCCCAGGCGTTTGGCAGCGACCCGCGCGTGTGGGGCGAGGCAGATCACCCGTGCCGCACCATCGCCATTTTGGGCGGCTCCTTAGGCGACTTTGGAGAGCTCGCCATCGCCGCAGGCGCAGAAGTCATCGTAACCGGCGAGGCGGGCTACCACGTGGCGCAAGACCTTGCCTTGCGCGGGCTGCCGGTGATCTTGCTCGGCCACGACCGCTCCGAAGAGCCGTTCGTTGATATATTGATGAACTCTGCAGTTGACGCCGGGGTCGACCCCCGTCATGCGATTAAAATATTGAACCCTTGCCAATGGTGGACTGTGACAAAAGGAGAGAACTTATGAGCGCCGGCGCTACGCTACTCAAGCTGCAACAGATCGATTTGGAGCTCGCCCGCAACAAGAGCGAACTTGCCAATATGCCGGAGCTCAAGGAGCTCGCTTCCAAGCGCAAGACCTATGTGAAGCTCAAGTCCGAGATGACCAAGCTCTACGCCCAGCGCAAGGATCTGGACATTGAGCTCGACGATCTCAACACCACCGAGATTCAGACCAACAACGCCATCGAGGCCGCCAAGAAGCGCCACGTGGACGGCTCCGACTACCGCGAGGTTCAGGACCTGGAGAACGAGCTCGCCACCCTGGCCAAGCGCTTGGACAAGATCGAGCACACCCGCAAGGACGTCGTCGTCGCCCATAAGGAAGCGCTTGACCGAGAGGCTCGCGCGCAGGCCATCATCGCCAAGTTCGAGGAGGGTGTGAAGGCCGATACCAAGGCTGCCCGCGCCAAGGCTGCCAATCTGCAGGCTCAGATCAATGCCGCCACCAAGGAGCGCACCGCCCTTGCCGCCACGCTGCCGACCGACGTGCTCACCGATTACGAACGTCTGCTCAAGCAGTTCCGCGGCCTGGCCGTCGAGACCATCAAGGGCAACATCCCCACGGTCTGCCACACCGCGCTGCAGGCATCGTCCATGAGCGACCTCAACCACGACGGTAGCGAGATTACGCACTGCCCGTACTGCCACCGCCTGCTGGTGCTCCCGAGCAAGGAAGCTTAAACGATGGCGGCACCCAACAATTCAATGCAACTTGAGGGAAAAACGATCCTGCTGGGCATTACCGGCGGGATCGCCGCCTATAAGTCGTGCAATATCGTGCGCCTGCTCCAAAAGCGCGGCGCGCACGTCAAGGTCGTCATGAGCGAGCATGCCACTGAGTTTGTGGGGCCGCTCACCTTCCGCGCGCTCACCAATGAGCCGGTCGCGGTTGGGCTATTCGACGACCCGTCTGACCCCATCCACCATATCTCGCTGGCGCAGGAGCCCGACTTGGTGGTCGTGGCGCCCGCGACGGCCAATATCATCGCCAAGATGGCCAACGGCATCGCCGATGACCTCATCTCCACAACGCTGCTTGCGACACCGCGGCCCGTCGTGATCGCGCCGGCCATGAACAATGGCATGTGGAAGGCGTCGGCCACGCAGGCCAATATGGCCACGCTGTGCGAGCGCGGCGTCCACGTGGTGGGACCCGGCAGTGGCTACCTTGCCTGCGGCGACGTGGACACGGGGCGCATGAGCGAGCCCGAGGAAGTCGTCGAGGCCGTCTGCGAGGTGCTCAATCCCGTGCAACAAGACCTGGCGGGCAAGCGCATCGTCATTACCGCCGGCCCCACGCATGAGCCGATTGACCCCGTGCGCTTCATTGGCAACCGTTCTTCGGGCAAGATGGGTATCGCCCTGGCGGGGGAGGCCGCACGTCGCGGTGCCGCCGTCACGCTCGTGCTGGGACCGACATCGCTCGACGTTCCCCACGGCGTGGAGTGCGTGCGCGTGCAGACCGCCGCTGAAATGCTGAAGGCAGCGCTCAGCGCCTTTCAGACGGCCGATGTGGCCATTTGTGCGGCCGCTGTCGCCGACTACACCCCCGTATCCCCTGCGGACCATAAGCTCAAAAAGTCTAACGAACGCTTGGATCGCATCGAGCTCGTCGAGACGGTCGATATCTTGGCCGAGCTCTCGCGCCAAAAGGGCGAGCGGTGCGTGATCGGCTTTGCGGCCGAGACCGATAACGTCCTGGAGTACGCACAGCGAAAGCTCGACCGCAAGGGTTGCGATGCCATTATCGCCAACGATGTCTCACGCGCCGATTCGGGCTTTGGAACCGATACCAACAAGGCCTGGATCGTGAGTAAAGCGGTTACGCAAGAACTTCCCGTTCTAACAAAACCCCAGCTCGCAGATACAATTTTGGACTTGCTTCAAAATTTGTAAAAAAGTTCTTGCACAAGGACAAAGTTTCGGGTTAATATACTCCCTGTTGCGAGCGAGAGCAGAGCAACAAACAAAAGCTTCGGGACGTGGCGCAGCTTGGTAGCGCACTTGACTGGGGGTCAAGGGGTCGCTGGTTCGAATCCAGTCGTCCCGACCAGAAGTTTGCAGGTCAGGCACCTAGTGCCTGACCTTTTTTGTTTTAAGCAATTGCTTTATTTTGATTAATCAACAGGGTGCCAAAAATCTACCTACGTGATAATCGCCTTTTGCGGCTACTTGCGCGTTTTACACGCGCTTGAGCCGATTTATTAACGCGATATGAATCTACATACGCGTAGCTGGTATGCAGCCGAGTACAGACTGTATTTATCGCGGCGATTAACACAGATATAGCGACTATAACGGACAAGCGTGTCGCTGTATTTATTCCAGTAGTTCACTTGATCGGTGGACAAGTGGGCTGTTGCAACGAAACGCCAAGCAGGATGGGCTCTATACGAGGACGCCGCAGGGTAATGGCGGGGGAGTGCGGCGGGCGCTCTGAGAGCCGCTGTGTGACCCCATGTCTCCTTAACTCGATAATTTGTGTTTCAAGCCACGAATCGGTCGAGCAATTGCCAAAAGAACGGCCCATGCAGGATTGCACGGGCCTTACATCAGATCAAATTTGAGCTAGAAGCACCAAGCGGAGCAGACGCAACACCATCTCGTCGCGGCCTCGGCGAGCGACATATCGCAGTCGAGGTAGACGACGAGGAAGTCGTCAGATCCCGCACAGGAGGACCGCGATGGTGACCACCGCGCCGCCCGAGGGGCTGTTGGCGAGCGAGACGGAGCCCCCGTGGGCGCTCGCGGCCTCGGAGGCAACGTGGAGGCCGAGCCCGTAGTGGCGGCCTCCGTCGTGCGAGGAGCGGGACGAGTCGTCTGTGAAGAGGCGCTCGCAGCCGCGTTCGAGGGCGGCGGGAGAAAAGCCCGGTCCGTCATCGGCCACCTCGATGACGAGGTGTCCGCCCGCGACGTCGCAGGAGACCGCCACACGCGAGCGCGCGTGCTCGGCGGCGTTGGCCACGAGGTTCGCGTCTGCTGGCAGAAGGACATCAATTGAATAA
>URDI01000045.1:0-16780 GCA_900546475.1 uncultured Collinsella sp. | reverse complement strand
GCTTTTGGCTGCGATTCCGTACGTCTACTGGGATCGATTCGCTCCGCCTTCGGTGACGGTGCTCGATGTGGGCCAGGCCGATGCGATTCTTATCCGCCAGGGCGGCGCAGTTGCGCTCGTCGACTGCGGACTCGACGAGCGCGTGGTGGCGGCGTTGGTTCGCAATAACGTGCACCATATCGACGCCGTCTTTGTGACGCATTGGGATGAGGACCACTGGGGTGGTCTGCCTGCCGTGCTCGAACAGTTTTCGGTCGGAACGATTACCGTGGCCGCGGATGCGCTGGAGGATGCTCCTGCCGAGGTATTGAATCGACCTGGCGTGGAGTATCGGCAGGTGCGCCGTGGGGATATGGTCGACATCGGCTCATTTTGCGCCCGCGTGATGTGGCCATTCGAGTCCGTGGATGGCGAGGGAAATGAGGACTCGCTTGTCCTTCTGCTCTCTTATGTTCAGGAAGGCAAGGGCCTGCGTATGCTCCTCACCGGTGATGCCGAGCTCGACCAAGAGCGGGAATTCGTGCAGGAGGTGGGGGACATCGATGTCCTTAAACTTGGGCATCACGGCTCCAAGGTTTCAGTCGATGGTGAGTTGCTGGACGTCCTGAAGCCCGAGCTTTCCCTCGCGAGCGCGGGCGAGGGGAATCGATACGGCCATCCGTCCGATGCCTGCATCGATGCCGTGAAGGAAGCGGGTGGTGTGTTCGCGTGTACCATCGAACACGGCGACATTACCGTCACGCCGACTGCGAATGGTTTTGCGATGCGATGCCAGCGACCGTGACGACGTCGTTGGCGTGCGGTGGGCCCCTGGGCTAGAATGGCACGGAACGAATACGAAGACCTGCGGGAGGGGAGCGCAATGTCCGAAACCGGTTTGCTGCCGGCATATCTGATCGTCGGTACCGACGGAGTTAAGCGCGACCACGCCGTCTCGCGTATGAAAGCGCGTCTGGAAAAGTCGGGTATGGTCGAGTTCAACCTCGACGAGCGAGACATGACCAAGGACCCCGATATCGAGTCCATTATCGGATCGCTTAACACCTTTCCCATGGGCAGCGAGTTTCGATTGGTAATCCTCGATGGCTGCTCAAAGCTCGCCAAGGCGGTCTCGGAGCCGCTCGTTGGGTATCTGGCGAGTCCCAGCCCAACAACGGTCTGCCTCATCATCGCTGACTCACTTGCCAAGAATACGCGCCTGTATAAGGCAATCGCCAAGATCGACAAGAAGGCTATCGTCGATTGCTCGGGTACCAAGCGCTGGGAACTGCCGCGCCGTGTTCAGCAGATGGCGACGCAGCGCGGTAAGTCGATTTCGACGGCGGCCGCCGAGGAGCTCGTCTCGCGTTCGGGCGAAAACACGCGCATGCTCGATAACGACTTGGCCAAGCTTGCCCAGATGGTCGAGTCGCCCCAGATTGAACTTGCCGATGTTGATCGCTGGATTGTACGTACGGCCGAGGTCCAACCCTGGGACTTCCTCAACGCCGTCTCGGCTCGCGATATGCGGCGTTCGCTCGAGCTCTTTAAGCTCCTGCCCTCCAAGAGCTACGTGTGGACTTACACATTGCTGTGCGGTCGCATTCGCGAGCTTATCGTCGCCAAGGCGCTCGACGCGCGTGGGCAGGGTCGCGAGCTGGCCGCAACGCTCAAGCTCCAGTCCTGGCAGGTCAAGAATCACCTTACCTGGGCGCGTCGTTTTTCGATGACCGAGCTCGTCGCAGCGCTCGAGGGTGCCGTTGATGTGGAGCTCGCGCTCAAGGGTTCGGCCAATTCTCAGACGGCGCTTTTGCTCTGGATTACGAACATCTTGAGAAAATCGTGATGATACCTGCCTATTTGACAAATTCGTTCTATCCCTTTGAGAGGGAGCGTGCTATAGTAGGCGCTTGCATGACCTCACCGTGTCTCAGAGGTGTCATACATTTTTTGCAAGGAACTCGAAAGGAACTCCAGAAGTGGCAAACATCAAGTCTCAGAAGAAGCGTATCCGCACCAATGAGGCAGCTCGCATGCGTAACAAGGCTGTCAAGTCCGAGCTCAAGACGCTGACCAAGCACGTCCAGTCCGCCGTCGCCGAGGGCGACGCCGAGAAGGCCCAGGCTGCCCTCAAGACCGTCACCAAGCGTCTCGACATGGCTGCCGCCAAGCATGTTATCCACAAGAACCAGGCTTCCAACCGCAAGTCCGGTCTTGCCAAGCTCGTGAACAGCATCAACGCCTAAGTTGTAAATTTCACACCACACAGATTACGCGCATAAATGGAGCCTGTTTTATGGAACAGGCTCCATTTTTTGTACCGCTCGGGTAAGATAGTCCGCATGAATACTTCAATTGACATTTCCCACATCCGCAACTTCTCGATCGTTGCGCATATCGACCATGGCAAGTCCACGATCAGCGACCGCATCCTCGAGCTCACCCATACCGTCGACGAACGCGACATGGAGTCGCAGCTGCTCGACACCATGGATATCGAGCGCGAGCGCGGCATTACGATCAAGTCCAATGCCGTCCGCGTTTCCTATGACGCCGACGATGGTGAGACGTATCAGTTCAATCTGATCGATACGCCGGGCCACGTGGACTTTACCTATGAGGTCTCGCGCTCGCTGGCAGCCTGTGAGGGCGCGGTACTCGTTGTCGACGCCACGCAGGGTGTCGAGGCGCAGACCGTTTCCAACGCGACGCTCGCCATGAACGCCAATCTGGACATTGTGCCGGCCATCAACAAGATCGACCTGCCCTCGGCCCATCCCGATGAGGTTAAGACCGAGATCGAGGATGACCTGGCGATCCCTGCCGATGATGCTGTGTGCGTCTCGGGCAAGACCGGCGAAGGCATTCACGATCTGCTGGAGTCCATTGTCTTTTTGATTTCGCCGCCTAAGGGCGATGCAAACGCTCCGCTCAAAGCGCTCATTTTGGATTCGTACTTTGACGAGTATCGCGGTGTGGTGGCTACGGTGCGCGTCTTCGATGGTTCCATCAAAAAGGGCGATACCCTGCTTATGATGCAAGCCAAGGGCGACTTTTTGGTCGACGGCGTGGGCGTCAAGCGTCCTGCCGAGACCCCGGTCGACGCGCTGACGGTCGGCGAGGTCGGATATGTGGTCACGGGCTTGAAGGATCCCGAGGCCGTTCGCGTGGGCGATACCCTTACGTGGGCGTCGAACCCCTGCCCCGAGCCGCTTCCCGGTTATCGCGAGGCCAAGCCCATGGTCTATACGGGCCTGTTCCCGATCGACAACAAGGACTACGAGAACCTGCGTGACGCGCTCGATAAACTGCACGTCAACGACCCGTCGTTGGTGTGGGAGCCCGAGACCTCGGTGGCGCTCGGCTTTGGCTTCCGCGTGGGCTTCCTGGGCCTGCTGCACATGGAAGTCGTCAAGGAACGCCTGGAGCGCGAGTTCAACCTGGACCTCATTGCCACGAGTCCCTCGGTTGACTATCACGTCTACAAGACCGACGGCGAAATGATCGATGTCCGCAGTCCGCAGGACCTTCCCGAGGCCACACGCATCGATCGTATCGAGGAACCCTACCTCAAGGCAAAGATCATCTGCCCGCCTGAGTACACGGGTGCCGTCATGCAGCTCGCCATCGAGCACCGCGGCGTCACAACCGACATGATCCACCTGACGAGCAAATCGGTCGAGATGCGCTTCGATATGCCGCTCGCCGAGCTCATCTTGGACTTCTTCGATCAGCTCAAGAGCCGCACCAAGGGCTATGCCTCGCTCGACTACGAGTTCAACGAGTACCGTCCCTCCGAGCTCGTGAAGCTCGATATTTTGCTTTCGGGCGACGAGGTGGACGCGCTTTCGTTTATCGTCCATAAGGACAAGGCATATGGCCTGGCCCGTGGCCTGTGCGACAAGCTCAAGGAGATCATCCCGCGTCAGCTGTTCGAGGTGCCCATCCAGGGTGCTATCGGCAACAAGATCATCGCCCGTTCCACCGTCAAGGCGCGTCGCAAGGACGTTCTTGCTAAGTGCTACGGCGGCGATATCTCGCGTAAGCGCAAGCTGCTCGAGAAGCAGAAAGAGGGCAAGAAGCGTATGAAGGCCATCGGATCGGTCGAGGTCCCGCAGGAGGCGTTTATGGCGATCCTCAAGGTGGACGAGTAGGTCCATGGCGCTTTCTGAATACAGCAAGCGGCTGCTGGGTGCCTATGCCGAGCAGCCGTTCCTTATGGCTCCCATGGCGGGCGTGACCGACCCCGCCTATCGCATCATGTGTCGCCGCCGCGGTGCCGACCTTGCCTACAGCGAGATGGTGAGCGTGGCGGGTCTTGCCTATGCCAGCAACAAGACCTGGCGCCTGGTGCTACCGGCCGACGAGGAGCAGCAGATTTGCGTGCAGCTCTTTGGCTCCAAGCCCGAGCAGTTTGCGAGCGCCGTCGTCGCCGTCGAGGAGCGCGTTGGCGATCGCCTGTCGCTCATCGATATCAATATGGCATGCCCCGCCCGCAAGGTTGTCACCAAGGGCGAGGGTTCGGCGCTCATGCGCACGCCCGACCTGGCGGAGAAGATCGTCGAGGCCACGGTTGGCGCGGCGCACGTGCCCGTGACCGTCAAGATTCGCAAGGGCTTTTATGCCGAGGACCGCAATGCCGCGACATTTGCCCAGATGCTTGAGAGTGCAGGGGCTGCCGCAGTCGCCGTGCATGGTCGTTGCGCCACGCAGCTCTACACGGGCCAGGCCGATTGGTCGGTCGTCGATGAGGTTGCCGACGCTGTCGAGATTCCCGTGATTGGTTCGGGCGATGTGTTCTCGGCCGAGGACGCTGCTGAGCATCTGCACGGCTCGGGTGCCAGCGCGGTGTTTATCGCGCGCGGCATCTACGGCAATCCGTGGGTGTTCGGCGATGCCCGAGCCCTTGCACTCGATGGCACGCCGGTTCCTTCTCGCTCCTCGGTCGAGCGCCTGGAGGCTCTGCGCGAGCACCTGACGTTGACGCACGAGCTTCTGCCGCTCATGTCGCGTGCTCGCACGTACGCAAGCTGGTACTTAAAGGGCATGCCCCATGCCGCCGCCTGGCGCGCTCAGGTGGTGCGTTGCTCTACGTACGAGGAGTTTATGGCGCTGGTCGATGATATCGAGCGCGACGTGGTGGCCTGCGAGGCCGCGCTTGCCGCCGGCGAGTCGGTGCCTGCTCATCCGCTGGAGGCCTAACGGTGGCCGTTACCGCGCTGTACGTGCACGTGCCGTTTTGCGCTCAAAAGTGCCGGTACTGCGACTTTGACTCGCGCAGCTTTGCTGCGTATGATTTGGATGCCGCGCTTGATTCCTATTTTGAGCAGTTGTATGCGCGCCTCGATTCCTTTGGCGACGCCGGGGCGCTTGCGCAGGTCTGCACGGTCTATACTGGCGGCGGCACGCCATCGCTGGCAGGGGAGCGCCTGGTGGAACTTGCCCGGCGTATCTCCATGTGGTGTAAACCCTTTGAATTTACTTGCGAAGCCAATCCTGAGTCCCTGACCGCTGAGCTCGCCACCGCGCTTGCCGAGGCGGGTGTCACGCGCATCTCTCTGGGCGTGCAAACCCTCGACAATACCGAGCTGGCTGCTATTGGCCGCATTCACGATGCTAATCGCGCACTTGCGGCTATCGCGACGGTGAAGGACGCTGGCCTCGATGTGTCGTGCGACCTGATGTGCGGCCTTCCCGGGCAGACGGCCGCAAGCTGGCGGAGCACGCTCGATGGCGTGTTGGCGGCGGCGCCTCATCATGTGTCGGTCTACCCGCTCACGCTCGAGGAGGGGACGCCCCTTTACCGCATGGCGTGCCGTGACGAGTCGCTCGAGCCCGATGAGGATTTTCAGGCTTCGTGCATGGACGCGGCGCGTGAGCGCCTGGGTGCGGCCGGCTATCATCCGTATGAGGTGGCGAGCTACGCGCTCGACGGCCATGAGTGCGCCCATAACATTGCCTACTGGACCGGACAGGGCTACCTGGGTCTGGGTCGTTCTGCCGCGGGCATGCTCGACGACGAGGATTTCGACCGTCTTGCAGGTTTGTTCCCCGGCGTGTCTTCTCGAGGCGATGCGTACCGCGTGCGTCTGGTGCAACGTGACGATGACGCGACGGCGTACGAGGCCGAATATCTGTCGCAGCGCGAGGCTGTCGCCGAAGACTTGATGCTCGCTTGTCGCATGACGCGCGGTGTTGCGTCCGACCTGTTGGCTCGTGCAGCTTGCGTCATCCCAACGGGCGAGCTGGCAGCTGCCTGCGATCGCTCGCTCGAATTGGGTCTTGCCACTTGGGTGCCCGAGACGCTCTGGGGTCATGAGGGACCCTTCACTTCGGCAGATGTCGTTGCGGGCCATGTTCGAGCTCGACTGGTGCCGACCCATCTGGGCTGGCTCGATGGAAATGTTCTGTTCGAGCTGTTTTGGGATCTAGCTTAGGCCGCTCGGGTAGAATTACCGGAATATATACGCTGCTGTGAGCAGGAGGTTGCCGCGCATGGCGACGATGAACGAAAAAGATTACTACGAGATTCTGGGTGTCTCCAAGGACGCCACCTCGCGTGATATTCAAAAGGCTTTCCAGCAAAAGGCCCGTAAGCTCCATCCGGACGTCAATAAAGAGCCGGATGCCGAGGAAAAGTTTAAAGAGGTTTCCGAGGCCTACGCCGTGCTTTCGGATGAGCAAAAACGTGCGCGCTACGACGCCATGCGTTCTGGCAATCCCTTTGCCGGTGCTCCTACGGCTTCGCCCTATGGTGGCGGCTACGCCGGCAGCACGGGCTATGGCAATCCCTTTGAGGGCGGCTTTCCCTTTGGTGGCGCCTGGGGCCAGCAGCGTCGCGGCCAGGCTGCCTACAATCCCGAGAACGGCGCCAACGTGGTCGTCGATATCAAACTCGACGCCAAGGAGGCCAAGGGCGGTGCCCGCAAGACCGTCCGCTACACGCGCTTCGATACCTGTAGCAACTGCGGCGGCTCGGGCTCCGTTTCGTCTGAGCATGCCCATACCTGCCCGAGCTGCGGTGGCCGCGGCCACATCGACGTCGACCTGTCCTTCCTGTTTGGTGCGGGCACGTTCCAGTCGGTCTGCCCCGAGTGCGGCGGTTCCGGTAAGGTCGTGGCCGACCCCTGCCCCGATTGCGGTGGCAGCGGGCGAACCCGTGTGACCTCCGAGCAGACGATTGAGTTTCCTGCCGGCACGCATGACGGCGACGAGGTCCGCATTGGCGGCATGGGCCATGCTGGCACTAACGGTGCCGCGGGCGGCGACCTGGTCGGCCGCGCCCATGTTGAGGCCGAGCGCTTGGAAGGCAAAGCTCGTACTGGCTTTTACCTGATGGGCATTGTGGCGCCGTTTTTGGTGCTGTCGGCCATCTCGGGCGTGTTCTCGGCCTTTGCCGTGATGTGCTTTATTCCGTTTACCATGGGCCTGTTCATGGTGCTTTCGGACGGTGTGCTTCATCGCAGCCTGCTGTGGTGGAAGCGCGGTGCGATGCAGTTTGCCAACGGTTTTGCCAACGGCTTCATGTTCGCGCTCGTGTCGGTTTGGTTCGCGAGCTGCTCGCAACGGGCCATGCTTTCGCCGTATCAAATGCAATAACATCAAACCCTTTGTTTGCGGTCGGCCCAGCTTGGGTATAGGACGCACTGTGACAATAATGAAAGTCGGAAGGATTCGGTCGTGTCGGAAAATAGGGATTACTACGAGGTGCTTGGCGTCGACAGGGATGCCGACGCGCGGACGATTAAGCGTGCGTTTCTAAAGAAGGCCCGTACCGTACATCCGGATGTTTCGGACGACCCCGAGGCCGAGGCCAAGTTCAAGGAGCTCAACGAGGCCTATTCCGTTCTTTCCGATGAGCAGAAGCGTGCTAACTACGACCGTTACGGCACCGCGGACGGCCCCGGTGGCTCTGGTTATGTCGACATCAACGATATCTTTGGTGGCATGGGCATGGACGACCTGTTCTCGTCGTTTTTTGGCGGCGGTGCCGGCGGTGGCGCCCGCAGCCGTCGTGAGCGTCGTCGCGGACGTGACATGGCCATCTCGCTTTCGGTGACGCTCGAGGAGGCGGCGCTCGGCTGCAAAAAGACGATCAGCTATGATCGCCTTGCTCCTTGCGAGGACTGCAACGGTACCGGTAGGGCCGAGGGTGCACAGGAAAAGCAGTGCAGTCGCTGCCACGGTACGGGCTACGTCACGACGGTTCAGCGATCGTTTTTGGGCCAGGTTCAGTCTTCCTCGCCTTGCCCCGACTGCCATGGCGAGGGCACGGTTATCGACCATCCCTGCGAGACCTGCGACGGTCAGGGCCGCACGCCTTCGCACGAAAAGATCGACATCGATATTCCCGCCGGCGTTTCGACCGGTCGCCAGCTGCGTGTGAGCGGCTTTGGCGAGGCCGGCCTTCGCGGCGAGCCTTCGGGCGACCTGATTGTCAACGTGCGCGTTGCCGACCATGAGCGCTTTAAGCGCAACAGTGACGACCTGTACCTGGTGAGCGATATCTCGATTGCGCAGGCTGCGCTCGGCTGCGAGATCGAGGTCGAGGGCATTATGCCCGACGAGGTCGTTAAGGTGACGGTTCCCGCCGGCGCCCAGTACGGCGACACCGTGAGCGTCAATAATTACGGCATGCCGCGCATTGGCGGTGGCGGTTCGCGTGGCCGCCTGATCGTGCAACTGCGCGTGGTCGTTCCCACCAATCTTTCCAATAAGCAACGCGAGCTGCTCCGTGCTTTTGCCGACGAGATGGGCGATGACGTCGCTTCCGGTAAGAAGTCGGTGACCGACCGTATTAAGAGTGCCCTCGACGATATCCTCGATTAAGGAGCCCGTGTGCTCGCACCCCATATTTCCGTCGTCAACCTCGGCTGCCGTGTCAACCGGGTTGAGTCTGACCGTATCACTGCCGATCTTATGCGCCTGGGCTTTGCTATTGTGGAGCCCCAGGATGCCGATTTGATCGTCATTAACACCTGTGCCGTTACGGGCGAGGCCGAGGCCAAGACCCGTAAGGCCGTCCGTCATGCGCTGGCCCATCCAAATGAGCCCTATGTGCTCGTGACCGGTTGCGTGGTCAATTTGCATCCCGAGGAGCTGTTGGAGCTTTCGGATCGCGTGATCGCCGAGCCGTCCAAGATCGATGTCGCCGAACGTGTCTGCGAGGTGCTGGGCGTTGAGTCCGATAGCGTTCCCGCCTGCAGCGATGGCGAGGTGGTCGATGCGCTCGGTCGCTCTCGCCTGGGCGTGAAGATCCAGGACGGCTGCAACCATCGCTGCACCTATTGCATTGTGTGGAAGGCGCGCGGCCCCGAGCGCTCCGTGCCTGTCGAGTCCGTGCTTGAGCAAGTTCGCGAGGCCCAGGAGGCCGGCGTGCCCGAGGTGGTGCTGACCGGTGTGAACCTGGGTGCCTACGATGGCAAGAGCGCGACCGACGAGCATGTCGAAATCGATGAGCTGCTCGAGGCCATCATGGAGCGCACGACTATTGCGCATGTGCGCATTTCCTCGGTCGAACCCATGGATATCTCTGAGCGCCTGCTTAAGGTTATGGCGCGCTATCCGCAGCGTATCGCCCCGTTTTTGCACCTGCCCGTGCAGTCCGGCTGTACGGCGACGCTGCATCGCATGGGTCGTCCCTATAGTGCGGAGGCCTTTGAGGACACGGTGCGTATGATTCGCGCCAACTTGCCGCAGGCGTCTCTTTCGTGCGACGTCATCGTCGGTTTTCCTGGTGAGACGGACGAGGAGTTCGAGGAGTCGCTGGCGCTGTGCCGCCGTGTGGGTTTCTCGCGTATGCACGTGTTCCGCTATAGCAAGCGTCCCGGTACCCTTGCTGCCGACATGCCCGACCAGGTGCCGCCCGAGGTTATGGCCGAGCGCAGCCGTCGTATGCGAGACACGGCGCAGGAGCTCGCTATTGCCGATGCTCGTCGTCGCGTGGGCACTGTCGAGCGTGCCGTGCTCGAGTATGGTGACAGCCTGACGCTCGGTTCGTTCCATCATGCCCGTCTTGACGATACCTGTGGACTTACAGCCCCGTGCCTGCTCGATGTTGCTATCATCGGAGTCGATGATTCCGGCTTGGTCCATGCGCGCAGGGAGGTCCATGGAAGCCTCGAAGATTAGACTTACCGTTCCCGAGGGAATTGATCCCTCGTGCGTTTTGGGCGCCGGCGACGGCGTCCTTCGTGCACTCGAGAGCTTGGTTCGCGCCCATGTGGTCGCCCGTGGCGATTGCATCGCCGTGAGCGGTGACCCGGACGAGGTCGAACTCGTGGCTCGCTTTTTCGAACATGCTTTTCGCGAGGCGGCGGCCGGTCGTACCCTGTCTGCCGACGATGTCTCTCGCTGCCTGGCCGTCTTGCGCGATGGTGAGCACGAGGCTACGTCGCTTCGCGATGACGTGCTGCTTTCGTATCGCGGTCGCGTCATTCGCCCCAAGACGCTCGGGCAAAAGCGCTATGTGGATGCCATTCGCTCGCATACCATCACCTTTGGCTTGGGTCCTGCCGGTACCGGTAAGACCTATCTGGCCATGGCGCTCGCCGTTGCCGCGCTCAAGCGCCATGAGGTGGGCCGTTTGATCTTGACGCGTCCTGTTGTCGAGGCGGGGGAGAACCTGGGCTTTTTGCCCGGTACCCTCGAGGAAAAGATCGATCCGTACATGCGTCCGCTCTACGACGCCCTTTTTGACATGATGGATCGCGAGCGCACCGATGAGCTTATGGAGCGCGGCGTGATCGAGATCGCCCCGCTTGCCTATATGCGCGGTCGTACGCTGAGCGATGCTTTCGTGGTGCTCGACGAGGCGCAAAATACTACGCCCGAGCAGATGAAGATGTTCCTGACACGCCTTGGATTCAACTCCAAGTTCGTGATTACCGGCGACCTCAGCCAGCGCGACCTGGTGGGTCGTCGTGGTGGCTTGGCGGATGTTGAGAAGATTTTGGGCCGTGTCGACGATGTGGCGTTTGCACACCTGGAGCGCGCCGACGTGGTGCGCCATGCCCTAGTGGGTCGTATCGTTGAGGCATATGATGCTTATGATGACGTGCGCGAGCAGCGCTCGCGCGACCGAAAGGAGTCCCGTTGAGTGTATTGATCAGCAACGATGCCGAGCTCGATACGCTGCTCGACGCGCAGGAGGTGGAGCACATCTGCGAGGTTGTGCTTGCCGCCGAGGGCGTTGAACGTGAAGTCGAGATTTCCCTTTCATATGTCGACGAGGACGAGATGCACGAGCTCAACCACGAGTGGCGTGGCATCGACCGCACCACCGATGTGCTCTCGTTTGAATGCGACTCGGCCTTTGACGAGGATATTCCCGCCGACGAGACGCTCGAGCTCGGCGATATCATCTTGGCCCCGCAGGTCATTGCCCGTCAGGCCCCCGGCTTTGGCAATAGCCCTGCCGACGAGTGCCGCCTGATGCTCGTACACGGCATGCTACACCTGCTGGGGTATGACCATATCCAGGACGACGAGGCCGAGGTCATGGAGGCCCGCGAGGACGCTATCCTGCGCGATCTGGCGCTCGAGCGCGGCGAGGACCCCAAACTCGTTCACGTCGGCCCCATCACCAATCATGCCCACGACTAGGAGCCGCTTATGATTCCCGGATCGAACAAGGACCATCCGTCCTTTTTAAAGTCGTTCTCCTACGCCATGGAGGGCTTCGTCACCGCCGTCAAGACCGAGCGCAACATTAAGGTTATGCTCGTAGCGGGCGTGTGCACCATCATTGCCGGCTGCATCGTGGGGCTCGACATTGCCGAGTGGGCCACGATTATCATCTGCTGCGGCCTGGTGATTCACGGCGAGCTGTGCAATACCGCCATGGAGGCCATTGTCGATCTGGCGACCCAGGAGCTCCATCCGCTGGCAAAACGCGCCAAGGACATCGCCGCCGCCTCGGTATACGTACTTTCAATCACCGCCGCGATTGTGGGCTTGCTGGTATTTGCCCACGCGCTCGGCTTTATTTAGAAAGGGATTCCCTTGTCCGACAATATGCAGCCTATCGATGAAACTCTGGATGACGAGTCCCTGGATGCGGTGGATACCGAAGCGGCCGAGGCATACGAGGAGATCGAGGAGTTAGACCCGTTTGAGGGCATGAGCGACGAGGAACTCGACGCCCTGTGCGACGAGGACGATAGCCTCGTGGGCTTTGGCGACGTTGAGCCCGGTTTCCGCAGCGGCTTCGTGGCGCTTGTCGGCCGCCCCAACGCCGGCAAGTCCACGCTGCTCAACGCCTGCTATGGCAAAAAGGTCGCCATCACCTCGCCGGTGGCCCAGACGACCCGCCGCCGCATGCGCGCCGTCGTCAACCGTCCCGGCTACCAGCTGGTCTTTGTCGATACCCCGGGTATTCACAAGCCCAAGGACGGCCTTGGGTCCGAGCTCAACAAGAGCGCGCTGTTCGAGCTGAACGATGTCGATGTCGTCGCGTTTTTGATTGATGCCACCAAGCCGATCGGCAGGGGAGACGCCTGGGTTGCCGATCGCGTCAAGAGCGCCCGTTCCAAGAAAGTCTTGGTGCTCACCAAGGCCGATGAGGCTGATCCCGCACAGGTCATGGAACAGCTAAAGGCCGCCCACGAGCTCATGGACTATGACGATGAGATCGTGACGTCGTCGGTCAAGAACTTCAACGTCGACGCCTTCATCGAGACCGTTGCGCACTTTTTGCCCGAGGGCCCGCGTTGGTTTCCCGAGGACATGGGTACCGACGCTTCCGATGAGACGCTCGTTGCCGAGTTTGTGCGCGAGAAGGTCTTGCGCCGCACCCGTGATGAGATCCCGCACTCCGTTGGCGTGATCTGCGATGCGCTCGAGCAGACCAAGAAGGTGCTGCGCGTGCACGCCACCATTTACGTCGAGCGTGAGGGCCAAAAGGGCATCATCATCGGCAAGGGCGGCGAGATGATCAAGCATATCGGTATCGACGCCCGCCGCGATCTCGAGCGCATTTTTGGCACGCAGGTCTTTTTGGAGCTGGACGTGAAGGTCAAGGCCGGTTGGCGCGACGACGAGGCCCAGATTCGCCGCTTCGGCTACAACGCCGAGGACTAAGGACGCGCGGCGCGCATGGCAGGCTCCCGGACATATCGCACGAAGGTGCTCGTCCTCGATAAGACGAAGCTCAAAGAGACGGACCTGATCTTGACGATGCTTGACGAGCGGGGTCGGCAGGTTCGCGCCGTGGCAAAGGGCGCCCGCAAACCCGGTGGGCGCCTTGCTGCGCGCTGCGAGCTGTTCTGCACCGTCGATATGCTGCTCGCGCATGGACGGTCGCTCGACGTGGTTTCCCAGGCCGAGCTTATGGAGGCGCCGCTCGGCGCTGCGCCCGATTACGAGACGACCTGTGCCGCAAGCGCGATCGCCGAGGTCGCGCGCGTGTGCTCGTTTGAGGACGCCGAGGATCCATTTACCTTTGCCATCACGCAGCGAGCGCTTGCCCTGGTGGGCAGCGGGCTCGACACGGCGCATATGGATCTACTTGTGGCGGCATATGTCTTTAAGCTGCTGTCGCACGTTGGCTATCGACCCGATTTTTCGGCCTGCGTGCTGTGCGGAGACCCCATGCTGTCGTATTTTTCGCCCCGGGCGGGCGGGCTCATGTGCGGGTCGTGCGCGTCGAGCGTTCCGGGTGCCGAGCTGGTGTCGACCGGTGAGGTCGCGTGGCTGCGCGCCCTCATGTCCATGACCTTCGATGCACTCATGGCCGAGAGGATCGATCCCCATACCGCTGCCTTTTTATTGGGGCTTTCGCATGTTTGGGCTGCGACGCACACCGATCAGCGCCTCCGTGCGATGGAATTCATGTTGGGTCGGTGATGATGCGCAGGCGCGGGCCGCTTGTGGTAACATACCGACCTGTTGGTACCTCGACCTTGGATGCTCGCTCCACCGGCGGCTTCCCAGTCCGAGGCGTATAATGTCGCCCGCGGGCGACAAGAAACGAAAGGTGAAACAATGACTGTTTCCAAAGAGCGCAAGGCTGAGCTGACTGCCCAGTTCGGTAACACCCCGGTCGACACCGGCAACCCCAAGGTTCAGGTCGCCATCCTGTCCGAGCGCATCAAGGAGCTGACCGAGCACATGAAGTCCCACCAGAAGGACTTCCACACCCGTCGTGGCCTGCTCATGCTCGTCGGCCGCCGTCGTCGTCTTCTCTCCTACATCAAGAAGAACGACATCGTCGAGTACCGTGAGCTCATCAAGGCTCTGGGCATCCGCGACAACATCCAGTAAGGATTTGTACATGCTAAGAGCGTCCTGCGCAGCGGGGCGCTCTTTTTGTGTAAGGGCGTGAACAATCACGCTCTGAAGCGTGGCGGGGGCAGGGGGCCCGCGTCACATGAGAAGCCCGCAGGCAAGGGGCCTGTGGGGTAAAGGAGAACAATGACACTCGTATCCAAGACCTTTGAGCTGTACGGCAAGACCTACACCTTTGAGTCGGGCGAGCTTGCCAAGCAGGCCACCGGCGCGTGCCTGGTCAAGCAGGGCGACACCACGATGCTCGACACCGTGGTCGTCTCTAAGGAGCGCAAGAACTACGACTTCTTCCCGCTGACCGTCGACTTCAACGAGAAGATGTACGCCGCCGGCCGCATCCCGGGTGGTTACCTCAAGCGTGAGGGCCGTCCCAGCGAGAAGGCCACGCTCACCGCGCGCATGATCGACCGTCCGATTCGCCCGAGCTTCCCGGACGGCTTCCGCAACGAGGTGCACATCGTCGCCACCTCGCTCGTCGCCGACCAGGTCAACCCCTTCGACGTCATCAACGTCATGGGTGCTTCCCTGGCCATGACGCTCGGCGGCGTTCCCTTCGAGGGCCCGCTTGCCTGCGTGCGCATCGGCCGTAACGTGGAGACCGGCGAGTTTATCGTCAACCCCACCTACGAGGAGCGCGAGAACTCGGATCTGGACCTGGAGCTGGGCGGCTCTGCCGACTATATCTCGATGGTCGAGGCCGGCGCCGAGGAGATCTCCGAGGATGATATGCTCGCCGCTATGAAGTTTGGCCAGGAAGCCCTTGCTGCCTTCTGCCAGGCTCAACATGAGTTCGTCGCCGAGTGGGAGCAGGTCAACGGCCCCATCGTCAAGAAGGAGTACCCGCTCGACCAACCCGTCGAGGAGGTCCAGGAGCGCATCTTCGCTCACTACGACGAGATGGCAGCCGCCCTTCGCGACGCCGACAAGCTCTCCCGTATCGGCAAGGTCGAGGCTCTGAAGGAGTCCATCCGTGCCGAGTTCACCGAGGAGGAGCAGGCCGCTTGGGAGCGCGAGATCCCTGTGGCGCTCAAGAAGCTCGAGAAGAAGGCCATGCGCACCATGGTCGTCGAGACCGGTGAGCGCGTCGACGGCCGTGCCGCCGATGAGATCCGTCCCATCATGGTGAAGGACAACTACTTGCCGCTCGTTCACGGCTCCGGCCTGTTCCAGCGCGGCCAGACCCAGGTGCTCTCCGTCCTGTCGCTCGGCATGCTCAACGAGGGCCAGCGTCTTGATACCATCGAGCCCACCGAGGGCAAGCGCTACATGCACCACTATAACTTCCCGCCGTTCTGCACCGGCGAGACCGGCCGCATGGGCAGCCCCAAGCGCCGCGAGATCGGCCACGGCAACCTTGCCGAGCGCGCCCTGCTCCCGGTGCTCCCCGACGAGAACGAGTTCCCCTACGCCATCCGCGTGGTCTCCGAGGTCATGGAGTCCAACGGCTCCTCTTCGATGGCTTCGACCTGCGGCTCCACGCTCGCCCTTATGGACGGCGGCGTGCCCATTAAGCGCCCGGTCTCCGGTATCGCCATGGGTCTGATCCAGGAGGAGGGCAAGACCGTGGTCCTGTCCGACATCCAGGGTCTCGAGGACTTCCTGGGCGACATGGACTTTAAGGTCACCGGCACCACCGAGGGCATCACCGCCCTGCAGATGGACAACAAGGCCACCGGCCTTACCTTCGACATCCTGGCCCGTGCCCTGCAGCAGGCCAAGGAGGGTCGCGCCTTCATCCTGCAGAAGATGCTCGACGTGATCCCCGAGCCGCGCCACACCACGCGCAGCACCGCTCCGCGCATCGTCTCCATCCAGGTTCCGACCGACAAGATCCGCGACGTCATCGGTTCCGGCGGCAAGGTCATCCGCGGCATCCAGGATGAGACTGGTGCTTCGGTCGACATCCAGGAGGACGGTACCGTCTTTGTCGGCGGCACCGGCGAGTCCGTCGACCAGGCCGTCGAGCGCATCAAGCTCATCATCAAGGTTCCCGAGCCGGGCGAGGAGTACACCGGTCGCGTGGTCTCCATCCAGCCCTTCGGCGCCTTCGTCAACCTGCTGCCCGGTAAGGACGGCCTGCTGCACATCTCCCGCGTCTCCAAGGGCCGCGTGGAGAAGGTCGAGGACGTCCTCAACGTGGGCGACGAGGTCAAGGTCGTCGTCATCGAGGTCGACGATCGCGGCAAGATCTCGCTCGATCGTCTTGACAAGCCCGAGGCCCCGGCTCGCGCCGAGGGTGCCTCCGAGGGCGACGGCGAGCACTTCCAGCGCCGTGAGCGTCCGCGTCGCGAGCGCTCCGAGCGCAGTGACCGTCCGCGCCGTCCCGGCGACAACGGAGGCCGCAAGCCCCGCCGTCACCACGACGCCGAGTAATAGCTACACATAAGCAGCTCAAAAAGGGCGACTCCGGACAGGGGTCGCCTTTTTGCTTGCGCCCGGGAGGGCCGCATATGAAGTTTCCTGCTCTACAGTCCTGCGCAAGACGGAAAGCACATTAAGTGCTTTCCTTTGCGTG
>URDI01000044.1:0-17739 GCA_900546475.1 uncultured Collinsella sp. | reverse complement strand
AAATATAGAAGAATAAGAATAAGGGAGTTGAAATTTCAACTCCCTTATTAAATTACGCGACACCATGACGCGTGCCCTGCGCGAGCTTTCGCTCAACCGCGCGATCGTTAAGATCGAACGCGACGTTGCCTTGTCTGCCGCCGCCGAGGCCCATGCACGTGAGGTCGTCGCCGCGGCTATCGAGGCTGCTGGCGGCGTTGCCACGACGAGTGTGCTGCGCGAGGCCTTAGGCGTGTCGCGCAAACGAGCCATTAGCATCTTGGAGCACCTGGATGCGGTGCGCTTTACGACGCTCGACAAGGATGCCGGCGGCCTAAGATCGCTGCGCTAGGGGTCGTCGTATTGCTAGTTTGGTAAAATACCGCCATGTTTGGGAGCGGATGGGCTCCGGTGGGCCCCGCGGTCCTCAAAACCGTTGCGAGGCGTGCAAAACGTCTTGGATGTGTTCGATTCACATACGTTCCCGCCAACGCATCTTGCCAAAACCACCACAAAGGTGCCTGTCCCCTTTGTGGTGGTATGGACCATATGGACGAAACAGGTTTGAAACACGGGTTTTGCACGTCAGGCACTCAAAAACGCTTCTACCTGCATCGTAATCAAAACGAAACATCCGCTCGTCGGCTTATGCGAAACTTTCCCGCAACAGTGCGATATTATCCATACTCGATAAAGTTCGCGGCGCATAGGGTGCCGCGACCGACATTTTTCGTTTCCCATCATTGGAGGAAGCATGAGCTACACGCAGAAAGTTCTCGAAGAGCTCAAGGACCGCTATCCCGAGCAGCCTGAGTTCATCCAGGCCGCGACCGAGATCCTCGGCACCATCCAGCCGGCGCTCGACGCCCACCCCGAGTACGAGGAGGCCGCCCTGCTGGAGCGCCTCGTCGAGCCCGAGCGCATCGTCATGTTCCGTGTTCCCTGGGTCGACGACCAGGGCAAGGTTCAGGTCAACCGCGGCTATCGCGTCGAGTTCAACTCTGCTATTGGACCCTACAAGGGCGGCCTGCGCTTTAACCCGACGGTCACTCTGGGCATGCTTAAGTTCCTGGGTCTGGAGCAGATCCTCAAGAACAGCCTGACTACCCTCCCCATGGGCGGCGGCAAGGGCGGCTCCGACTTTGACCCCAAGGGCAAGTCCAACAACGAGATCATGCACTTCTGCCAGTCCTTCATGACCGAACTCTATCGCCACATCGGCCCCAACACCGACGTTCCCGCTGGCGACCTGGGCGTTGGCGGCCGTGAGGTTGCCTACATGTTCGGTCAGTACAAGCGCCTGACCAACGAGTGGACCGGTGTCCTTACCGGCAAGGGTCTCTCCTTTGGCGGCTCGCTCGCCCGTACCGAGGCCACCGGCTACGGTCTGGTCTACTTTGTGGACGAGTACCTCAAGAGCCGCGGCGACTCCTTCGAGGGCAAGAACGTCGTCGTTCACGGCTCCGGCAACGTCGCCATCTATGCGGTCCAGAAGGTCGCCCAGCTCGGCGGCAAGGTGCTGGCCTGCTCCGATACTCACGGCTGGGTCGAGGATCCCGACGGCATCGACTACACCGTGCTCGAGCACGTCTACAACAAGAAGCGCTCCGGCCACGACAAGGGCGTTACGCTCGCTATGTACGTTGATGAGAAGCCCAACGCCGTGTGGCACGAGGGCGACGGCCGCGGCGTGTGGCAGCTGCCCTGCGATATCGCGCTGCCCTGCGCTCGCGAGAACACGCTGCTGCTCGAGGACGCCCAGGCGCTCGTCGCCAACGGCTGCAAGGTGGTCGGCGAGGGTGCGAACATGCCCGCGACCATCGAGGCCACGACTTACTTCCAGGAGAACGGCGTTGCCTTTATGCCCGGTAAGGCTGCCAACGCCGGTGGCGTGCTCGTGTCCGGCCTGGAGATGAGCCAGAACGCCGAGCACCTGTCCTGGACCTTCGAGGAGGTCGACGGCAAGCTCGAGCAGCTCATGCGCGGCATGTTCCACAACGTGGACGACACCGCCAAGGAGTATGGCCAGGAGGGCAACTTTGTCATGGGCGCCAACATCGCTGGCTTCCTGAAGGTCGCCGACGCCATGCTCGCCCAGGGCGTCTGCTAAATCTTCGCTCGACATAGCACGTGATGAGGCTCCCAGCCATTCCGGCTGGGAGCCTTTTTCTATGGTGGCGAGGGCTGTGCGCCCTCCTTTGGTACACTTAAAGGTACTGGACAAGTGAAGAGATGGGGGAGAACGTGCTCAAGTTCGGTACCTACGTCCGTGTTGGAAACGCGGCCGAAGCCTATGAGCTCTTACAGAAGAACCGCAACAACAAGATTGTGGGCGGCGGCATCTGGATGCGCCTGGGTTCGCGTCGCGTGGCGACGGCGATTGACCTTTCGGCCTGCGGACTCGATCAGATCGAGGAGACCGAAACCGAGTTTCGCATCGGTGCCATGTGCACCCTGCGCCAGCTCGAGCGCCATGCCGAGCTCAACGCGCTTGTCAACCATGTCTTTGAATTCGCCGTCCACGATATCGTGGGCGTGCAGCTGCGCAACACCGCCACGGTGGGCGGCAGCATCTACGGTCGCTTTGGTTTCTCTGACGTGCTTTCGGCCTTTTTGGCGCTCGATTCGTACGTTGAGCTGACAGGGGCCGGTCGCGTGCCGCTCGCCGAGTTCGTGGACATGGGCTACGTGCGCGACGTGATCGAGCACGTCGTGGTCGTTAAGCACGACTATCGCGCAAGCTATGAGGCCGTGCGCAAGGCCGCGACCGACTTCCCCTCCTTAAACGTCACCGCCGCCTGGTGGGACAACAGCTGGCATGTCACCGTGGGCGCCCGCCCGCTGCGCGCGACCCTGTTGCAGGGTGAGGCATGTGGCCTCGCCAGCGAGCAGCCTTCCGAGGACGAGCTGCGCGCCCTGGCCGCGTCCGTACGCGCGCTGGGCTATGGCACCAACCTGTGGGGCTCGGCCGACTACCGCCGCCGCATCTCGGCCCCGCTGGCGATTCAGGCTGTGCGTCGCGCCGCCGGCATCGAGCTTTCGGCCGCGCTTGCCCACGAGCTCGAGTGCGTGCAGATTCCTAAGTTTGCCACGGACGAGTATTCCTGCCGCCGCGTGCCCGGCGTCGATTCTAGCGAGGTGCGCTAATGGCTGCCAAACTCATCGATCTTTCCTTTACGCTCAACGGCCGCAAGGTCAAGGTTCAGATTGCCCCCGATACCATGCTCTTTTCGCTTTTGCGTGAGCAGGGCTGTGCGTCGGTGCGCTGCGCCTGCGAAACCACCAACTGCGGCCTGTGTACGGTGTGGCTCGACGGCGACCCGGTGCTGAGCTGCTCGGTTCCCGCCGCGCGCGTCGAGGGCCGCTCCATCACCACGCTCGAGGGCCTCAAGGCCGAGTCCGAAGCGCTGGCCCGTGCGATGGCTGCAGAAGGCGCCGAGCAGTGCGGTTTTTGCGCCCCCGGCCTTATCATGAACGTGCTGGCGCTTGCTCGTGCCGCCAAGGAGGACCCGAGCCTCGTCGCTACGCGCGAGGAGCTCTCGCGCCAGCTGGCCGGCAACCTTTGCCGTTGCAGCGGCTACGAGAGCCAGCTGCGCGCCATCGTGCGCTTCCTTAACGAGTCCGGCGTGCAGGTGGGCTTTGAGATGCCCGAGCTACCGGTCAACGACACCAGCTGCGACGGTGTCTCCTACAAGCAGATTACCCACAAGCAGCCCAAGAAGGACTCGAAGGCCCTGCTCGAGGGGCGTCCCGTCTACACGGGCGATATGGTGCCCGCCGGCGCGCTCATCGTTAAGCTCAAGCGCAGCCCGTATGCTCGCGCCAAAATCCGCTCCATCAACACGTCTCGCGCCCTGAAGGTGCCCGGCGTCGTGGGCGTCTACACCTATGAGGACGTGCCCAAGCGCCGCTTTACCATCGCCGGCCAGAGCTATCCGCAGCCGAGTCCCTACGACCGCTTGATCCTCGAGAACCTCGTGCGCTACCAAAACGAGGAGGTGGCGATTGTCGCCGCCGAGACCGAGGAGGCCGCCGACAAGGCGCTCAAGCTCATCAAGGTCGACTACGAGGTGCTCGAGCCGCTGCTCGACTTTACCAAGGCACTCGATAACGACATCGTGGTCCACCCCGAGGGCGACGTGACCTTTATGTTCCCGCAGGGCGGCGATGTCCCGCGCAACCTGGTGTGCAGCGGTACCAGCGATTTTGGCGACCTTGACGAGGCCTTCGCCCAGAGCGACATCGTCTTTGAGCGCACCTACACCAGCCAGGCCACGCAGACCGCGCCCATGGAGACCTTCCGTGCCTTCGCGACGACTGACGCATTCGGACGCATCTCGGTGACCACCTCTACGCAGGTGCCCTTCCACGTGCGCCGCATGGTCGCGCAGTCGCTCGACATTCCGCAGTCGCAGGTGCAGGTCATTAAGCCGCGCATCGGCGGTGGCTTTGGCTCCAAGCAGACGGGCTGCTGCGAGATCTTCGTTGCGTTTGTGACGCAGCAGACCGGCCGTCCGAGCTACTGCTGCTACACCCGCGAGGAGACCATTACCGCGGGCAACTCGCGCCACCAGATGCAGATGACCGTTAAGCTGGGCGCCATGAACGACGGCACCATCACGGCCATCGACCTGCACACGCTGTCCAACGCCGGCGCCTATGGCGAGCACGCCACCACGACGATCGGCCTTTCGGGCCACAAAAGCCTGCCCATCTACAACCACGTGAAGGCGAGCCGCTTTAGCTGGGACGCCGTCTACACCAATACCAACCGTGGCGGTGCGTATCGTGGCTACGGTGCCACCCAGGGCCAGTTTGCCGTGGAGAGCTCCGTCAACGAGCTCGCCGACATGCTGCACATGGACCCCGCCGACCTGCGCCTTAAGAACATCGTGCGCGAGGGCGAGATCATGCCGCAGTACTACAACGAGAAGCTCAACGCCTGCGCGCTCGACCGCTGCCTGCTGCGCGCGATGGACATGATCGGTTGGCGCGACAAGCCGCTAGCCGTCGACCTGGGCGACCGTGTGCGTGCTCTGGGCTGTGCGCTCACCATGCAGGGCTCGGGCATCTCCAACGTGGATATCGCCGGCATCGACATGCGCTTGGAAGAGGACGGCTTCATTACCATCGGCACCGGCGCCACCGATAACGGCATGGGCGTCGACACGATCCTGGCGCAGATTGCCGCCGAGGAGCTGGGCGTGGAGAGCTCGCTGATCGTGGTGCGCGGCGTGGACACCGACGTGTCGCCGTTCGACGCCGGCTCGTACGCGAGCTCTGGTACCTACGTGACGGGCCTTGCCGCCAAGAACGCCGCGACCGAGCTGCGCGAGAAGATTTGCGCCAAGGCCGCTCAGATGTGGGACGTTGACGCCGCCGACGTGGTCTTCGACGGCCAGTACGTGCGCCTGTCCGACGAGCGTGCCGCTCGTGAGCAGAACCGCTACCTCACGCTGCGCGAATTTGCCAACCTATGCGTCAAGAACATCGCGGGCGGCGACGCGCTGACCTCGCACGCCTCTGCCTGCCTGCCCGTTTCGCCCCCGCCGTTTATGGCTGGCATTGCCGAGGTCGAGGTCGACAAGGCCACCGGCAAGGTGACCGTGGTGGACTACGCGGCGGCCGTCGACTGCGGCACCGTGATCAACGAGGCGCTCGCGCGCGTCCAGGCCGAGGGCGGCATTGCCCAGGGTATCGGTCATGCGCTCTACGAGATCGTCGAGCACGACGACCGTGGCCGCCTGCGCACCGGCAACTTTATGAGCTACAAGCTGCCCACGCGCCTGGATATCGGCAGCATTCGCGTGGCCTTTGAGCCGAGCTACGAGCCGACGGGTCCGTTTGGCGCCAAGTCGATCGGCGAGGTCGTCATCAACACGCCGCTCGCCGCCGTTGCCTCGGCCGTGGCACACGCCACCGGCCACCAGGTGCGCTCGCTGCCCATCACACCGGAGAAGGCTCTGCTGGGGGAATAGCGGGTCAGCGAACAAGTCGTAGTTGGCGGGACGGGACAACTCGCCCCGCCTTTTGCACTCGTGGTGAGGTCGTGAGCCTGTAAAAGGTGTGCGTGCGCTTGCCGCTCGTATCTGCTATCATTCCTAGTCTGTGCGCTCATGCGGGCGTGGCGGAATTGGTAGACGCGCCAGATTTAGGTTCTGGTGGGATTCCCGTGAAGGTTCGAGTCCTTTCGCCCGCACCAACGCATCTGCGTCGGCTTCGGCCGTCGCGACTCTTTGTTGCATAAAGGTACCAGCACCTCAGATAAGCTGGGCAGTATGAGGAGGAACGTGTTGAACATCACCGCTTCTGACGTCAAGGACGCCAAGCTCACCGCTACGGTCACCATCCCGGCCGCCGACGTCGACGCCGCGATCAAGAAGGCCTACAAGGACACCGCTAAGAAGTACCGCTTCCCGGGCTTCCGTGCCGGTAAGGCTCCCCGTCCGGTCATCGACTCCGCTCTTGGCGCCGAGGCAACCCTCGCTCAGGCCACCAACGACCTGATCGCCGCCAACGAGCCCGCCGTCCTCAACGAGCTGGACATCGTCCCCACCAAGAACGGTGACTACAAGGAGCTTGACCTCGCCAAGGATCACGAGGACTACACCTACACCGTCGAGTTCTCCCTGCGTCCTGCTGCCGAGCTCTCTTCCTTCGACGCCGTCGAGATCGAGATGCCCCCTGCGGAGGTCACCGAGTCCGAGATCAACAACCAGGTCGAGATGCTCCTCAACTACCGTGCCACCTTCGAGGACGTCGTGGGTCGCGCCGTCGAGGCCGAGGACTATGTCACCGTCGACCTCAAGGCCGTCGAGAACGCCGACAACTTCGCCGCCGAGGGCCGTATGCTCATCGCCGGTAGCGACAGCAACCCCGCCGAGTTCAACGAGGCTCTGATCGGCGCCAACGTTGACGACGTCAAGTCCGTCACCTGGACCGACGAAGCCGAGGAGGGCGAGGAGGCCGAGACCCACACCGTCGAGGTCACCGTCAAGGGCATCAAGGTCCGCAACACCCCCGAGCTCACCGACGAGCTCGTCAAGTCTGACTTTGGCTTCGACAGCATCGACGCTATGCGCGACGCCATCAAGATCGAGATCGAGCAGGACAAGGCTTCCCGCCTCCCGGCCGAGAAGGAGAACCGTTGCGTCTCCGCTCTCGCCGAGCGCCTGCAGCTCGACGAGATGGATGCCGACTACGAGCAGTCCGTCTTTGAGGAGCTTGGCCAGAACTTCCTGTCCAACCTCGCTGCCCGCGGCATGACCCTGGACACCTGGCTGCCCGCTTCCGGCCTGACCATGGAGCAGTTCATCGGCGACCTGCACAAGCAGGCCAACGACGTTGCCCGTGAGTCCCTGGCGCTCGACGCTCTCGCCCGCGAGCTCAAGATTGAGGTCACCGAGGACGACATCAACGCCGAGTTCGAGAAGGCCGGCGTCAAGGACGTCGAGGCTTCCAAGGCTGAGTTCATCGCCGATGGCCGCATGCCTGCCGTCCGCGAGTCCATCCGTCGCTCCAAGGCCGTCGACCACCTGGTCGAGAACGCCAAGGTGACCGAGGTCGACGAGACCGCCAAGGACGCCGAGTAATTCTCGCCACCTTGCCCACGAGCGCATGCATGCGCCCGTGATGGGGTAAAGTTATAAGCCGATTATCCGGTTGCTTCGTACGGTGCCAGCCAATGCATAGCATGCGGGCACCGTACGTTTATCTAGAACCAATTTGGTCCGCAAGAGAGAAATGGAGATGCGTATGATCGCTAAGTTCGATTCCGCACTCGTGCCATACGTTATCGAGCAGACGCCGCGCGGCGAGCGCAGCTACGATATCTATTCGCGCCTGCTCAACGATCGCATCATCTTCTTGGGCGAGGAGATCAACTCCGTCAGCGCCAACCTGGTCGTTGCCCAGCTACTGCATCTTGAGAGCCAGGATGCCGAGAAGGATATCTCGCTCTACATCAATTCGCCCGGTGGCGAGGTTTACTCCGGCCTGGCGATTCTTGACACCATGAACTTCATCAAGCCGCAGGTCTCCACCATCTGCGTCGGTATGGCCGCGTCCATGGCCGCCGTGCTGCTTTCGGCCGGTGCTAAGGGCAAGCGCTTCTGCCTGCCGCACTCCAAAGTCATGATTCACCAGCCCAGCGGCGGTGCCCAGGGTCAGCAGACCGAGATTGAGATTGTGGCCGAGGAGATCAAGAAGACCCGCCGCGAGCTCAACCAGATCTTGTCCGATGCCTCGGGCCAGCCCATCGAGAAGGTCCAGGCCGATACCGAGCGCGACAACTACCTGACCGCCGCCGAGGCCCTCGACTACGGCCTGATCGACCGTATCGTTACCTCGCGCGATCTCGCCGCGAAGGACGCCTAGGATGGCAGGTAACATGCAGGACAACTTTGACGAGAACGGCAACCCCATCCGCTGCTCCTTTTGCGGAAAAGAGCAGGGCCAGGTCCGTCGCCTCGTAAAGGGCCCGACCAACATCTTTATCTGTGACGAGTGCGTCGCCGCCTGTTCCGAGATCCTTGAGGAGTCGCTGGCTTCGGATTTTATGGACGCTGCTCGCAACGGCAATCTGCCGGGCTTCCTCAACGACCACGGCCAGGCTGCATCCCAGCCCGCCGTGGACCCCGAGGCCGAGGGCTTTGAGCTCGAGGACGACCGTCAGGTCATCACGCACGTGCCGACGCCGCACGAGATCTATGACGAGCTTTCGGCCTATGTTATGGGCCAGGAGGACGCCAAGCGCGCCATGTCGGTGGCCGTGTACAACCACTACCGTCGCGTGATCGAGGGCGGTGCCGCGGTGTCCGCCTTTGACGAGGCATCGGGTATGGGCGGACAGTTTGACGACGATATGGACGAGGTGGAGCTTGCCAAGTCCAATATTCTGCTGCTCGGCCCCACCGGTACCGGTAAGACGCTGCTGGCCCAGACGCTTGCGCGCATCCTCGAGGTGCCGTTTGCCATTGCCGATGCCACCGCGCTCACCGAGGCTGGCTACGTTGGCGAGGACGTGGAGAACATCCTGCTCAAGCTCATTAATGCTGCCGATGGCGACATTGAGCGCGCTCAGGTGGGCATTATCTACGTGGACGAGATTGACAAGATCGCCCGCAAGGCTGAGAACCTCTCCATTACCCGCGATGTTTCGGGCGAGGGCGTTCAGCAGGCGCTGCTTAAGATTCTTGAGGGTACGGTGGCAAGCGTTCCGCCCACTGGCGGCCGCAAGCATCCCCAGCAGGAGCTGCTGCAGATCGACACGACCAACATCCTGTTCATCTGCGGCGGTGCCTTTGTGGGCCTGGACAAGATCATCGCCGACCGCGTGGGCAACAAGGGCGTGGGCTTTAACTCCGAGATCGCCGGCCCCACCTCGGTCGACGAGAACGACCTGCTGCGCCAGGTGCTCCCGCAGGACCTCAACGCCTTTGGCATGATCCCCGAATTCGTGGGCCGTACGCCCGTCGTCACCCAGACGCAGGCGCTCGACGAGGACGACCTGGTGTCGATCCTGATCGAGCCCAAGAACGCCGTGGTGCGCCAGTACCGTAAGATGTTCCAGCTCGAGGACGTCGATCTTGAGTTTGAGGACGCGGCCCTGCACGAGATCGCCCGCATGGCGCTCGCCCGCAAGACCGGCGCCCGCGGCCTGCGCGCCATCTGCGAGGACGTGCTGCAGCAGACGATGTTCGACCTCCCCAGCGAGGAGGGCGTTTCCAAGGTCGTTGTGACCGAAGCCTCCGTAAAGGGCGAAGAACAGCCCCAACGCATCTACGGGTAAACCTGCCAAAAACGTGCTTGCAAATAGCCTCCGACCATCCGCGGTCGGAGGCTATTTTATATATACGCAATAACCCCAACTACCTGTGTTATTCTGTGTGTTTGTTTAAGCCTCGGCAAAGTCAATTCAGACTGAAGTAATCGATACCTAAGGGGAGGAATGTAGGCCCGATTTTCGTAGATTCCGCACGAGCCGAAGACCACTTAATGTGGTCTTCGAGCGAGCCCAGGACCTGACCGAGCGAAAATCGGGCCTACATTCCTCCCCGACGGGCAAGGGAGAGATATATGGAAGAGATGCCCAAGAACTACGATCCGTCGACCAACGAGCCGGCGATCCTGCAGAAGTGGCTCGACGGCGGCTACTACAAGCGCCGTGAGGGCGTGGGCGACTGCACCGTCACCATTCCGCCTCCCAACGTGACCGGCAAGCTCCACATGGGCCACGCCACCGACGACTCCATCCAGGACGCCATCATCCGTATGGCCCGCATGCGCGGCAAGTCCACGCGCTGGGTGCTGGGCACCGACCACGCCGGTATCGCCACGCAGACCAAGGTCGACAAGAAGCTCAAGAGCGAGGGCATCAGCCGCCTGGAGATCGGTCGCGACAAGTTTGTCGACGCCTGCTGGGATTGGACCCACGAGTACGGCGGCATTATCGTCGAGCAGATCAAGCGCATGGGCTGCTCCGTCGACTTCGACAACGAGCGCTTCACCATGGACGAGGATTACGCCCAGGCCGTGCGTAAGGTCTTCTGCGACTGGTACCACGACGGTCTGATTTACCGCGGCAAGCGCATCGTCAACTGGTGCCCCAACTGCACCACCGCCATCTCGGACGACGAGGCCGAGTACAAGGACGAGAAGGGCCACCTGTGGCACCTGCGCTACCCGCTGACCGAGCCGGTCAACGGCCAGGATTACATCGTCGTCGCCACCACGCGCCCCGAGACCATGCTCGGCGATACGGGCGTCGCCGTCTCCCCGAAGGATCCCGAGAAGGCCGCCTTTGTGGGCAAGACCGTCAAACTCCCCATCGTCGACCGCGAGATTCCCATCTTTGAGGATTGGCATGTCGACGCCAACTTTGGCTCCGGCTTCGTTAAGGTCACCCCTGCCCACGACCCCAACGATTACGCTATGGGTCAGGCTCACGACCTGCCGCAGATCAATATCTTCGATGAACACGCGGTGGTCGTCGAGGGCTACGGCGAGTTTACCGGCATGACCCGCGAGGAGTGCCGCGAGGCCGTCATCAAGTGGTTTGAGGAGCATGACCTGCTCGACCACGTCGAGGAGCACGACCACTCCGTCATGCACTGCTACCGTTGCGACGCCGCGCTGGAGCCGTGGCTGTCCGAGCAGTGGTTTGTGGCCGTCGACAAACTCAAGGGGCCGGCGCTCGACGCCGTCAACTCCGGCAAGGTCACCTTCCACCCCGCGCGCTGGACGCAGACCTACACCACCTGGATGGAGAACCTTAAGGATTGGTGCATCAGCCGCCAGCTGTGGTGGGGCCACCGCATCCCCGTGTTCTACTGCGAGGACTGCGGCTGGGAGGACGCCCTGACCGAGGACACCGACGTGTGCCCCAAGTGCGGCGGCCATCACGTGCATCAGGATGAGAACGTGCTGGACACCTGGTTCAGCTCGCAGCTGTGGACCTTTGCCACGCAGGGCTGGCCGCAAAAGCCGGAGCTGCTCGAGGGACATCACCCCACGACGGCGCTGGTCACCGCGCGCGACATCATCGCGCTGTGGGTCGCCCGCATGGTTATGAGCTCCCTGTACTTCCTGGACGAGGTGCCGTTTAAGGACGTCGTCATCTACCCGACGATCCTTGCCAAGGACGGTAGCCGCATGTCCAAGTCCAAGGGCAACGGCGTTGACCCCATGGACCTCATTGGCATGTACGGTGCCGACGCCATGCGTTACAACTTGCTCACGCTGTGCACCAACAACCAGGACGTCAAGTTCGACGCGAACATCGACAAGAAGACTAAGAAGCTCATCGACAGCCCGCGCACCGAGCAGGCCAAGTCGTTTGTGACCAAGATCTGGAACGCCAGCCGCTTCCTGCTCATGAACATGGAGGGCTACACGCCCGGCGAGCCCGTCGTGGAGACGCCGGCCGACGCCTGGATGTTCAGCCGCCTGGCCAAGGCCGTGAAGATGGTCACCGAGGGCATTGAGAGCTACACCTTTGGCGATATGGCCCGCGGCGTGCAGCAGTTCTTCTGGAACGAGGTCTGCGACTGGTACGTCGAGGTCACCAAGGCCCGCTTGAAGGGCGAGGACCGTCTGCAAGCTCAGCGCAACCTGATCTTTGTGCTCGACACCTCCATTCGCCTGATGCACCCGCTTATGCCGTTTGTCACCGAGGAGATCTGGGACAACATGCCGGCGAGCGTGCTCGACCTGGACGCCGAGGGCAACGTGGACCGCGCCGAGGCGCTCATGATCGCCAAGTGGCCCGAGCCCGCCGACTACGCTAAGTATGTCGATGAGCCTGCCGAGCGCGCGTTTGAGCTGTGCCGTACCGTCGTTTCCGCCGCCCGCGCCACGCGTTCGCGTTATCGCCTGAGCCCCAAGGCCGAGCTCGACGTGGTCGTGCGCGCCGGTGCCGAGGACATCGAGAAGCTCGAGAGCCTGCGCTCGACCATTGAGCCGCTGGCCAACACCGCTTCGCTGGTCATGGGTACCGACGTTGAGAAGCCGGCTGCGAGCATTGCCGTGGTCGACAGCGGCGTCGAGGTTTTTGTGGTGCTCGAGGGCAAGGTTGATCTTTCGGCCGAGAAGGCGCGCCTGGAGAAGGAGATCGCCACGGCTCAGAAGGAGCTTGCCGGCTGCGAGAAGACCCTTGCCAACGAGGGCTTTGTGGCCAAGGCCGCGCCCGCGGTGGTGCAGAAGAAGAGGGACCGTGCAGCTGAGCTCAAGGAGATCCTGGCGGCGCTGACTGCTCAGGTTGCTGACTTCTCGTAAGGTTCACTCGGGGGCGCGTCCCGATGCTTTGCTCTCCGCTGCGGACAGTCCTGCGCAAGACGGACAGCACATTAAGTGCTGTCCTTTGCGTGCGGAACTTGCGGCGAGCAAAGCATCGGGCCGCTCCTAGTTCGTTTACGTTGTTGTTTGCATCTGGCGTGTTAGGGCCACTGGGTTGTGGCCTTGATCTCGCTGCAAGCGGGTAAAGGCTGATATTGTCAACGTGAGGGGCTCATTCTTTTTGATGGGCCTCTTTTTCTGTTATGGGGGACTTTGGGTTATGGCTAAGCGTTCGGGGTCGTATGTCGTTCCTTTCTCGTTTGAGCTGCTTTCGTTTGATGAGGCTGTGGGACTTGCTGCTGATACGGGGCGGATTTCTGGGGATGCTGGTCCTCTGCTCGAGACGGTTGTCGATATGCTCGATGAGCTGGGACGTCCGGATGAGTATTTCGATTGCATTCAGGTTGCCGGTACCAATGGCAAGACTTCGACCACGCGTTTTTCGGCTGCTATCTTGCGTGGTGAGGGGTTAAAGACCGCGCTGTATACGTCGCCGCAGCTGGTGCGCTATCCCGAGCGCATGGAGGTCGATGGGCGCGTCGTGAGCGATGAGGCCTTTGCCCGTGGCGTTTCCGCCGCTGTTGAGGCGGGACATCGCGTGAATGCCCGTCGTGTGGCGGCGGGGGAGCGTGCCTATGCCATCACGCCGTTTGATCTGCTGACGGCTGCCGCACTTGTCGTGTTTGCCGAGGCCGCGGTGGATGTTGCTGTGCTCGAGGTCGGCATGGGCGGACGCTGGGACGCCACGAGTGCGACCGATCCCGTCGCCGTTGCCATTACGGGCATCGGGCTCGACCATACACGCATTCTGGGAGATACGCTCGAGGCCATTGCGGTGGAGAAGGCTGCGGTTATTAAGCCTGGGCGCCTGGTTGTTTTGGGCGAGGGTACGCATGAGGCAAGTGTTCAGCGCGTGATGGATGCACGTTGTCGCGAGTGCGGCATTGTGCCGCTCGTAGTGAACCATGCCACGACCAAAGTGCCGGAGCACGTGGGCAATACGGTTGAGTTTAGCTGCACCACGCCGCGTGCGATCTATACGTCGAGCATGGTCAAGCCGGCCTATCAGCCGCAGAATGCCGCGTGCGCGATTATGCTGTGCGAGGGGTATCTGGGTCGCGAGCTCGATCATGACAAGCTCGATGCGTCGCTTATGGGCTGCCCCACGCCGGGCCGATTTGATGTGCTGGGAACTGATCCGCTTAAGCTGATTGACGCCTGCCATAACCCTCAGAGCTGCGAGAACTTTGTGAGCGCGCTGGACGAGATCGATCCGTGCGTGGAGAACCGCCCCACGTTGCTGTGTGCCGCGCTGGCCGACAAGGACGCGGCTGGCATCGTCGACGTGCTGATTCCGGCCTTCCCCCGTGTGGTCGTGACGCAGACCGATTCCGATCGCGCCCTGCCGGCAGAGGAGCTCGCCGCCCTTGTGGACGCTGACAAGCTCGCGGGCGTGTACCCCAGCGTATCCGAGGCCCTCGCAGCTTTCGAGGCCGCGGGCGAGCCCTTCGTAGCAGCCGGCACCATTACCCTAGCCGGCGAAGTGGCAGGCTTGCTGCGCTAACCCATCCCCTCATCAGTTGCGGTGAAATAGGGACTGTTTTATGGGCTAGAAGCCTTAAACAGTCCGTATTCCACCGCAACTTCTAGGGGAGCTTTGGTGGCGTGCCTAGTCTAGGCGGACCGGATCGTGGGGGTAGGCGTTGAGAATCTCGACGCCGTTCTCGGTCACCAGGGCCAGGTCCTCGATGCGGACACCGGTGCGGCTGGGGAGGTAGATGCCCGGTTCGATGGAGAACGTCATGCCCGGCTCCACGACCTGCTCGTTGACGAGCGAGACGTCGCCTGGCTCGTGGTCCTGCAGGCCGATCGAGTGTCCCAGGCGATGCGTAAAGTATTCGCCGTAGCCCGCGTCCTCAATCACGTCGCGCGAGGCACGGTCCAGGTCGCACATGCGCACGCCCGGTGCGATGAGCGCCTCGGCGGCCTCGTTGGCGCGGCGCACGATATCGTAGATGCGCGCCGTCTCCTCGTCCGGCTCGCCCCAAAAGAACGTGCGCGTCATGTCCGAGCAGTAGTTGCGATGGCGTCCGCCAATGTCGAACAGCACCACGTCGCCGCGTTTAAGCTCGGTATCGTCGGGCTCGTGATGCGGGTCGCCGGCGTTGGCGCCAAAGCTCACGATGGGCGGAAAGCTAAAGCCCTCGCAGCCGTGCTTGCGATACAGACTGAGCATCTGGTCGGCAATTTCGCGCTCCGTCACGCCCTCGTGGACGAGCTTGATAACATCGGCCATCACGGCATCGTTAGCGGCCGAGGACGCGCGCATGAGCTCCTGCTCGGCGGCATCCTTGTAGGTGCGTGCGGCGGTGACGGCAAAGTCACCCAGGAAAAACTCGCTTGCGGCGTGGCGCTCCATGAGCGGCATCAAAAAGCCGGAACGCATGACGGTGTCGATGCCGAGCGGCTTGGTCGGATCGATCTCGCGAGCGATGGCATCGGTCACGATATCGGTATCGGTGTGGTAGGCGACGCGGGCATTGTCATACTCTGGCAGCTGGTGCAGGGCGTTGACTAGGATCACCGGCTCGGCACCGCGCGCGAGCAGCACGCCGCAAAAACGCTCGAACATATCGGCATAAAAGCCGGTTAGGTAATAGATCGACCACGGGTCATTCACGAGCAGCTGCGCACCGGGGTGCTGAGCCTCGAGCGCATCGAGCACGCGCGCCACGCGCTGGTCATCGACATGTGCCATGAAACATCCTTTCGCTAGGCTGCCACCATGGTATCCCAAGCCCGGCACATAGGGACGTTCCTTTTATGTCGGCACCTTGGGACACTCCTTAGCATGACCAGCCTGGCAGGCATGCAGACAAAAGTAGCTAAAAGAGCTCCGTCCCTAATTAGCTGCTTAGGCTGGGTCGATGTCCATGCTGGCGACTAGGTCAATGTTGGTGCCGAGAAGATCTTCCAGCACGACGTCGCCCATGCGGATGGGGGCGTTGACGACTAGACCTCGGATGAGGGCCATGGCTTGGGCGTGGAGTGCCAGCGGGATGGCTTCGGCCGTGCGCACGGGGAGCAGGGCTTCGTCGCCGCCGGATACAGCCACGGTGGTGGTGAGCACGCGCATGGGGCAGGTGAGCTCCTGATGTGCGAACTTGTCGCCACGCGGGCAGTTGTTGCCGGTTACGGAGCGCACCTCTGCCACGGCGCCGTCTGTGTCGCGTTTCACCTCTACGGTCAGGAGGCACTCGGATGGGCAGGTGGTGCAGTTGAACTGCAGCGTTTCGATCGCGTTTATGCTCATGGCCTTACGCCTCCTCAACGGGGTCGACGGACAGGACAATCTCGCTGGCACCCAGGTCGAGTGCGCGCTGAATTACCTTTGCCGGCAGCGGGAAGTTTTCCATGACGCTCGGCTTAAACGGGCGGACCTTGCCGGCAAACAGCTCCTCGCCACCTGCCAGAATGCGTACGCGGGCGGCGTCGACCGGTCGGTGCACGCGGAAGTTGAGCTTGGTGAGCGCCGTCGTCGTAATGCGTCCTGGCAGCGCGTATCCCGCAATGCCTGCAGGGGAGACCGTGAGCTCGCAGCTCGTGTCCGCGACCGCGTTCGTTTCGGCCCCGCCACCCAGCGCCCATGCCGCCGCAGCCGCACCGGCGCGCTCGGACTCGGTCGTTACGTTGTCGGCCAGGTCGTGCACGTGCAGGACGTTGCCGCAGGCAAATATGCCCGGCACGCCCGTCTGCAGACTCTGGTCCACCACGGCGCCGCGTGTGCGTGGGTCAAGCTCTACGCCTGCGGCAACCGAAAGCTCGTTCTCGGGAATCAGGCCCACCGAAAGCAGCAGCGTGTCGCACGGAACAATGCGTTCGGTCCCCAGAATGGGTGCCAGGTGCTCGTCGACCTGACTCACCTCGACGGCCTCCACGCGATCGTGCCCGATCACGCGCGTCACGGTAGTGGATAGGTGCAGCGGAATACCAAAATCGTCCAGGCAGTTCTTCACATTGCGGCGCAGACCGTTGGCGTACGGCATGAGCTCGTACACGCCCTCGACCGAAATCCCTTCGAGCGTGCAGCGACGTGCCATGATGAGCCCGATATCGCCCGAACCCAAAATGACGGCGCGCGAGCCGGGTTTGAGATTTTCGATATTGATGTATCGCTGCGCCAGGCCGGCCGTAAACACGCCGGCGGGACGGCTACCGGGAATCTTGATCTCGCTGCGGGTGCGCTCGCGGCATCCCATGGCAAGGACGACCGCGCGTCCGGTGAGCCGCAGCATGTCGGCGGGGCTCATGAGCGTGACGGTGTGGAGTGCTGCGCCTTCCGTAGGCTCGCCTGAATCAATCCCAATCACCATGCTGTTCAGGAACAGCGCAATGTCGGTTGCGCGCACCTGGTCGATAAAGCGCTGCGCATACTCGGGGCCGGTGAGCTCCTGCTTAAAGTGTGACAGCCCAAAGCCGGGGTGGATGCACTGGCGCAGGATGCCTCCCAGGTGCTGCTCGCGCTCCACGATGGCCACGCGCGCTCCGGCCTTATGCGCGGCCAGCGCGGCAGCCATGCCGGCGGGGCCTCCTCCGATGACGACCACGTCGAAGGCCTGCGTTTGCACGGGCGCTGCAGCTCCGACCTCTGCGGTTCCGGCCTCCGCGCGTCCGCCGCGCACATCGATCGTCGCCATCCTAGCGCACCCCCTTCAAAGGCCCCTCGACCAGCCAAGATCCGGCATCCTCCAACAGCACTTCGCTGGGGTCGCAGCCCAGCTCGCGCGCCAGGATCGCCACCACGCGGCTCTGGCAAAAACCGCTTTGGCATCGACCCATGCCGGCGCGGCAGCGGCGCTTGACGCCCTCGATGAAAGAGTTAAAAGAAGAAGGATTCATGAAAGAAACTGCGATTAAGTGGTTTGG
>URDI01000043.1:0-17856 GCA_900546475.1 uncultured Collinsella sp. | reverse complement strand
ATCTCGTGCAGGCGCACGGGGATCAGCTCGTTGATGAGCTCATCGTCAACCGAGACCTTCATCATGGCCGCCAGTACAATCGAGCCCACCCACAGCGACAGAATCGTGTAGAACGGTGCCATGGCCGAACCGTAGTTGCGGATCGGATAGACCGGTTTGCGGTCGAGCGCGACGGGGCCGGAAAGCGACACGGCGAGGCCCTCGGGGTCGTTGCCAATCATTGTCTTAATCATGGCCAGGTCACCCGACATCAGAGCGCTATCAAGCTCGTCCTTAAAAGCGCTGATCTTGTCCGACGCCTCGCCCAACTGATCAGAAGCCTTGTTGACCAGCGTCGCAGCCTTGGAGAGGCCCTTTGCGAGCGAGCCAGAGGCGTCGGTCAGACCGCTCACAGCGCTATCCAAGTCACCCGAGATACCGTTCAGGGAATCCAGAACGCCCGAAATGGTCTTCTTGAGCTCCTTGGCCTTAATCGAGAACGTGGAATCGTAGTCGGACTTGGCTCCCGAGATACCCGCCTTGGCATCGGCGATGGCCTGGTCGACCTCGGCACGCGAGTTGTTGACCTCCGCCATGCCGTCCGAAAGGGACTTTGCGGTCGCCGTCAGGTCCTTCGCATTGTTGCGGTACTCCACGGCAATTCTGCCCAGCGACGTCGCAGCGGACTCGAGACCGTCTTTGAGCTTGTCATCACTCACCTGGTCGGCAAGGTTGCGGAGCTGATCGGCCATCGCATCGATATCGTCAGCACGCGTATTGAGCGCCGCTGCGGCTTCGTTGAGCTGAGACACCGTAAGGTAAACATGCTGATTCGCGGCATCGAATGCCTTCGCAAGCTCGGCGGACACGTTGTCGAACGAGCCCGCGCTTCCGTCAATCGCCGCGTCAACGGCATCGTTGGCGGCCTTGAGCGCTTCCTTGGAATCATTGATGCCGCTCTTGGCGTGCTCCATCAGCTGCTTCGTCGACTCATCAACGGTGCCCGTCTGCTTGAGCATGCCGCCCGCCGATGTCAGTGAATCGGACGTGGAGCTCAAAATGCCCGCGAGCGACGTCGCACTCGCCTGAACGTCCTGCAGGTCCTCGACCGAATCGCCCAGCGTCGAGGACAGATTGGCGATAAAGTTGCTCACCTGGTCGGTACTCATATAGTCGAGCAGGCTGGACACGGTCTTAAGGCCGATGGTCGTGATGGTCTTGGTAAAGGTCTCGTTGACCTGACTCTGGACGGCGCTCGAGCCCTTTTCAGTCACGATCTGTGCGATGGCGTTAGCCTTCTGGTTCTCGTAGAACTCGATATCGGCGTGCTTCACCTCGGTCGAGAAAAGCGTCATCATGTCGGCGCTAAACGTTTTAGGGATAACGACGGCAGCGTAGTACGCGCCCGACTTAACGCCCTCAATCGCCTTATCACGGTCGTTGAGGACGACCCAGTCGAAGTTCTCGTTGCCGCGCAGGGTGGCGGTTACGTTTTCGCCCACGTTGACCTCGACGGGAATCAGATCGCTCTCGTAACCCTCATCGGTGTTGACCACGGCGATCTTAAGGTTGCCGGTATTGCCGTAGGGATCCCAGCTTCCGGCGATGTTAAACCATGCATAGAGACATGGCACGATGATCAGGCCCATCACGACGACCATGCCGATCACGGAGCGAGACACGTTTTGGACATCGCGCTTAAACAGGTGCAGGATGTTTTTCATTTATGCCTCACCTCCTTTAGAGTGCTTGCCAAGCGAGGTGGTGTCCCCGTCGTTTCCGTTTACGTTGTCAGCGCCGTCGGCATCTTGAGCCTTACGATGCGCACCGATATGCGACAGACGGCTCGTAGGCTGTTCGCCTCCCTTGGCGCCACGCTCGCTGGCGTTGAGACCAAACATGCGACGGGCGGCAGGGATGGCAGCCGTGTGCTCGCGCATCTCGCGGCGAAGGTCCTCGTCCGAAAGCGCCGAGATACGCATCTGGGTATTGAGGCTCGCACGGATGTATTCGATGTTGATGAGCCAGCCGCAGATGGCGATAACCGAAATGATCCAGATAACGAGCAGGATGATCTTGCCGTTATTGTCGATATCGAGCACCGTCGAAAGCACAAAGAGCAGAACCTGCACGCCTACCACGGCGGCAAAACCGCCCTTGATGTAGTACGGGTAGCGATGCTCAAACGCCACGGCATGATCGAGCAGCTCGCGACGGTACGAATCCGAATCGAGCATGACGCGCATGGCCGTGCGCAGCGAATAGCGCTGGCGCGGCAGGTCGTTGGACTCGCAGATCATGAGGCCCGTCGTGGAAAGCTGCTTGTCAAAGAGCAGGTTGAGGTTGAGCAGCAGCGGACGCAGCTGCAAGCCAATAAAGAGTGCGATGGCAAGGAACACGCCCAGGATGCACAGGTTGAACAGGTAGTTGAACGAATACATGCCACCGACGGTCTCGCGCAGCAGGTTGATGCCATAGGTGAAGGGCAGCAGCGGATGCAGCCATTGGAAGAAGCCGGGCATCATCTCGATGGGATACATGCCCGACGAGCCGGGGATCTGCACAATGACGAGGATGACGCCAATGGCTTTACCGATATGCTTAAACGTGGTGGACAGCGCATAGATGATGTTGACGTAGGTGAACGAAATAGCGATGCCGCCCAGTACAAAGAGCAGCGGATTGACGCACTGAACGCCAATGACCAGATCTCCCACCGTAACGATGATGGCCTGCAACGCACCCAGGATCACCAGCAGCAGCCAGCGGCCAAAGTAGCCCTGACGCGCCGTAAAGCTACCGATGCCCTCGCGGTCGACCTCGAGTTTATAGATAGCGATGAGCACATAGCCGCCTACCCACAGCGCCAGATTGGTGTAGAAGGGCGCGATGCCCGAGCCAAAGCTCTTGACCGGATAGATTGACTTGGACGTCAGCTCAACCGGAGATGCCATGAAATCTGCCACGTCATTGACGTCGACGTCCATGAGGTCGGCTAACTCGCCCATAGACTCAGAGGTCTGCAGCGCCGCAATGTCATTGGCGGCGGTCGCGAGCTTGTCCTGAACCTTGGCAAGGGAGGCGTCGGTTTGGGACAGCGTGGTCTTTGCCTGCTTGAGCGTGGCGTCGAGCTGCGCCAGCGTGCCGCGCGCGCTCGCTATCGTGGGGGTCATACCCGACACAATGCCGGTCAAATCGCCCGAAACGGCGGCAAAGGAATCAAGCGCGCTCGAAGCCTTCGGAAGTGCGTTCTGACCCAGATCGGTCTGAGCCTGACCGAGGTTAGCCGTACCGGTCTGAATTGCCGCGTTGAGTGCGTTGCTCGCGTTCGAGATTGCCGTAGCGTCGTTTGCCATGGCGCTCGACTGTGCAGAAAGGCCATCCTTGATGCTCTGCAGCTTCTGGTTTTGCTCGCGAAGCGAATCGATGGTCGATACAATGCGCGCGTCAATTTCCTCGGAACCTGTCGACGTGTCATTAACGAGAATCTCCAAGTGCCCGATAACGGCCTTATTGTGATCGATCGTCGCCTGGAGAGACTCGAGCGAGTTGTCGATGCGGGTGGTCGTAGATGTGACCGTACCCGTTAGCTTGCCAATCGCAGCGTTCGCGGAGGCTGACGTCTTGGTGAGTGCAAGGCTACCTTCCGAGAGTGCCTTGGAGAGCGAGGTGATAGAGTTGCCCGCCGTGGCGCGAGCCTCGCCCAGCAGGTCGTTGCCCTGGGAGATTGCCTGCGTTAGAGAGGGCGCCTGCCCCTGCAGGCCCGCCAGCGCAGCATCGGCCGAAGCAATCGAGCTGCTCGTCTTGTCGATGGCGGTGTTCATGTCGCCGATGGAATCGCGTACTTCGCCCAGGGTATCAGACGCCTCGGACACCGAGCCCGCCAGCGAATCCCGGGTCTGGGTCGCCTTGTCTTTAAGGTCGATGCCAGCATCTTTGGCAATGCCCGCGACGGTCTCGCCCACCGTGGAGACAAACTCCGAGTTGATCTGCTCCTCGATGGTATTGGCACCAGTGTCGGTGACCTTGGGCGCAATAGCGCTCTTCTTCTCGTTGACGTAATAGGTGAGCTTCGGCTGATGGTAATTGCCATCGAGCATCGAAACAAGATTGTCGGAGAAGTTCTTGGGGATTACGATGGCCGCATAGTACTCACCACTCTCGACGCCCTCTTTGGCATCGGCGGCCGAATCGACGAAGGTCCAGCCCAGCTGATCGTTCTCCTTGAGCTGATCGACGACCTGGTCGCCCGCGTTGAGCTCGCCCACCAAGTCATTCTGAGTGCCCTGATCGTTGTTGGCGATGGCAATCTTGATACCTTGGGTGTTTCCGTACGGATCCCAGTTTGCCACGATGTTGTACCAGGCATACAGCGAAGGGATAACGCACACGCCCAGGGTAACCACCAAGGCGACGGGGTTCACAAGCAGTCGCTTAATGTCGCGCTTGAATATCGCAAAGGAGACCTTTGCGTTGGATAGTTTGCTGCCGAGACTCACGCTTGGACCATCCATCCTGTCGTTGAATCGAATCGTACTATCGACAACCATTGTACGTAGGCGCTTTAGTGCCTCGCGGCACAATGGTGCTGAGTTTTGCGGGTAGCAATATACTACGAAGATGAGTTAGTGTACAGTTGTACAGTATCTTTAATTTCAGCAGGTCACAAAACCACAGCCCGCACAAATTAGCAATCCGAATAGTCATTGGGAACGTTCTTAAACGACTAGTCAAACAAGAACGTCCCCGATGACTACTTAGGGCCACGAAAGCGTCGCAGGTTGAGCATAAGTCAGCGAAAACGCCCCTGAGCGAGCAAGGTGACGTGAAAGAGGAGGGAAGCGTACTTTGGTACGCGACCGACGATTGAACGTCAGATTGCCGCTTAGGGGCGTTTGCAGCGTCGACCGGTCCGTCGTTCGTTAGAACGACGGAACCAATAGGTTCGTTAGAACGGCGGACCCAAAGGCGTAACTACTTAACTACATCAAGTTGCAAACAGCCGCCGCGAAGGCAACGGGGTCCTCGGGGAGGATACCCTCGACCAGCAGGGCCTGATCGTAGAGCAGGCCGGAGTACTGCTTGATCTTGTCGGCGTCACCTGCCTTCTGGGCAGCGACAAGCTTGTCAAAGACCGGGTGCTTGGCGTTGAGCTCGAGCACGCGCTGGCTCTTGGGCATGCCGTCGGGCGCGCCCTCGGGCCCCTTCTGGAGCACCTTCTCCATCTCGAGCGAAAGCGGACCCTCGGTGGTGATGCAAGCGGGGGCATCGGTCAGGCGCGCGGAGACGGCAACTTTCTCGACCTTGTCACCGAGCGCCTCCTTCATAGCGCTAAAGAGGTCCTCGTTTTCCTTGGTGGCGTCCTCGGCCTCCTTCTTCTCGTCCTCGGTCGCCAGATCAAGATCGCCAGTCGCAACGTTCTTGAGCTCCAGGTGACGATCCTCGACCTCGGGCTCGGCACCGTCGGCAACGGCCTTTTCGGCAGCCTCGCGGGCGGCGTCGTCCTCGTAGATCTTGGGCATATCGGCGGCCACGTACTCACGCATAGCCTGGAACGTGAACTCATCCACATCCTGCGTCAGCAACAGCACGTCATAGCCGCGCTCGAGCACGCCCTTTACCACGGGCATCTTGGCCAAGCGCTCACGCGAGTCGCCGGCGGCGTAGTAGATGGCCTTCTGATCCTCGGGCATGCCCTTGGCATACTCGGCCAGGGTGATCATCTTCTGCTCCTTGGCAGACCAGAACAGCAGCAGGTCGGCGAGCTCGTCGGCCTTCATGCCGTAGCTCGAGTAGATGCCGTACTTCAGACCGCGACCAAAGTTCTCAAAGAACTTCTCGTATGCCTCGCGGTCGTTGTCGCGCATGTCCTCAAGATCGGCAGTGATCTTCTTCTCGACACGCTTGGCAATGGCCTTGAGCTGACGGTTCTGTTGCAGCGTCTCACGCGAGATGTTGAGCGTCACGTCGGCAGAGTCCACGACACCGCGCACAAAGTTGTAGTAGTCGGGCAGCAGGTCGTCGCACTTCTCCATAATCAGCACGTTGGAACTGTAGAGCGCCAGGCCCTTCTCGTAGTCCTTGCTGTACAGATCGAACGGGGCGCGACCCGGCACAAACAGCAGCGCATCGTACTCAAGCGTACCCTCGGCATGGAAGCTGATAGTGCGCGCGGGATCGTCAAAGTCGTGGAACGTGGACTTGTAGAACTCGTTGTAATCCTTCTGCTCAACGTCGGAGCTGCGCTTTTTCCAGATCGGCGTCATGGAGTTGATGGTCTCGAGCTCCTGGTAGTCCTCGTACTCGGGCTTGTAGTCGTCGCCGGCGTCCTCGGGCTTGGGTTTCTGGCGGCTCTTGCTCACCATCATCTGAATCGGGTAGCGCACATAGTTGCTGTACTGCTGAATCAGGCTCTTGAGGCCCCACTCGGTCAGGAAGCGATCGTAGGTCTCGGCCTCGCCGTCGGCGTCGAGCTTCTCGTTCTCGCGCAGCGTCAGGATGACATCGGTGCCGTGCTCGGCGCGCTCGCCGTCTTCGATGGTGTAACCCTCAAGACCATCAGACTCCCACACGTGAGCGGTGTCCTCGCCATAGGCGCGGCTGACAACCTTTACGTGGCTGGCAACCATAAAGGCAGAGTAGAAGCCCACGCCAAACTGGCCGATGATGTCGACATCGGAGCCCTGTTGCTCGGCGTTCTCGGTCTTAAACTCCTCGGAGCCGGAATGGGCGATGGTGCCCAGATTGCGCTCGAGCTCCTCGGCGGTCATGCCAATGCCGTTATCCGAGATGGTAATGGTGCGGGCGTCTTTATCAAAAGAGACGCGAATAGCCAGGTCGCCCTGGTCGAGCTTGACACTCGGGTCCTGCAGGCTCTTAAAGTTGAGCTTGTCGACGGCGTCGCTCGCGTTGGAGATAAGCTCGCGCAGGAAGATTTCCTTATTGGTGTAGATGGAGTTGATCATGAGGTCGAGCAGTTTTTTGCTCTCGGTCTTAAATTGACGCATGTGCAGTCCTTTCGCGCTACCCCCGTCCGCAAAAACGGCCCGGTTGCCCGAGCCGCATCGCAGACCTGCTATGTCCAGACTTAGATTTTATAACCCATTAGCGCGCATATATACATACGGAATCGAAAAACTGTATGTCCAAACGCTCTGATGCGCCAATTGCCAAGGAGTGTCCCCGACTGCCGGCAGGAAAGGAACGTCCCTATCTGCCATCTACGCGCTTGGCCATCCAAACATGGGGCTGGCCCTCGTCTTCGTAGTCCACCGGGGCAATCTGCGTGTAACCCGCCTTGGCATAGAGCGGCAGCACGTATTCCTGCGCGTGCAGCTTAATGAGCTTGGCGCCGGCATCACGCGCGCACGTATCACTGGCCTCGACAATCTTGCTCGCCAAACCGCGACGGCGCATGCTCGGCAGCACGGCCACGCGCCCCATAATGTAGGTCTCCCCCGCCGCGACGCCTTCGTCCAAGTCGCACGCCGGCGACACCGGAGCCTCTGCGTCAGCTGCGCGCTCGAGTTCTTCGGGAAACACGCGCGAGCAACCGGCAAGCTCACCGTCTACATAGAGCGTCACATGGATGCAGTTCGGATCCTCGTCGATAGCGTCAAACTCATTCTCGTAGCCCTGCTCGTCCATAAAAACGACGCGGCGCACCAACGCCGCGTCATCAAAGCATCCCGTCTTAAGTTGGATATCCATGGCTGCCCTTTCATTCAATGCGAACGTTAGGGACAGATTTTAGCGAAAATGAGCTCCGCGCACGCTAAACTTCGCGCGAGCCTTCGCCAGGCAGTCGTAATGACCCACGTTATGGGCATCGCTCGCGATGAAGCTGTACAGATTCTGATCGAACAGGCGCTGTGCCGGCTTTTTCTCGCGACCAAAGCGACCGCCGGCAATAAAGTCCGCCGAAGCCTGCAGCTTGCAGCCCATATCGACCAGGCGCTCCGCCACGCTTGCATCCTTTTGAACTGCACGATAGCGCTCAGGATGAGCGATGATCACCTGGTAGCCACGGCACTGCAAATCGTAAATCGTGTTCTCGTACTCTCTAAACGCATACGCATCGGCATGCGTCGAAAGCTCGAGTAGAAACTCGTTGGTCCCATCGAAATGCAAGTGATCCGCGGCATCGATACCAAGCTCAACGAGCTTTCGATGGTTGACCTCGAAGCCCATCTGGAGCGGAAAACCGTCAGCGTTATCGCGCAGTAGCTCAAAGGCATCCCACATCTTGTCGTAATCAAAATAGGGATCACGGCAGTGAGGAGTGCAAACGATTCTGGTTACACCGGCCCGCTTGGCAGCCTCGAGCATCGCCAAGCTCTCATCAAGATCGGCGGCGCCGTCGTCTACACCCGGCAAGATATGGCAATGAATGTCACGCATAGGTCAGCCTTAATCAACTAAACGTTTGCTCGGTTGGTGAAGATGCCCTTTTTGGAAGTGCCCTGATCGTTGGAGCCCTTCTTAACCTTCTTACCGTCCTTGGTGTAGTAAGAATAGTAGTACTCGCTGGTCTCGGTCTCACAGTAATTCATGACGGTACCGATGAGCTTGACCTTCTCGGACTTCTTAAGCTGACCGATGGCGTTGAGCGCCTCTTCGCGCTTGGTAAAGTTCTCGCGCACCACGAACAGCGCGCCGTCGGTCAGGCTGGCAATCTCGGCAGCATCGATGAAGGTGCCAACCGGGGGAGCATCGAAGATGACGTACTGGAACTTAGCAGACAGTGCCTTGACCAACTTGGAAAAGCGGTGAGAGACGATGATGTCGGCAGGATTGGGAATATGCGGCTCGGCATCGAGGAAGTAGAAGTTCTTCTGACCCGTCTCGACAATTGCCTGGTCAATGGAGATCTGCTCGGAAAGGACCGCATAGAGTCCACCGCGGGAGCGGACGCCGAGCATATCGGCAAGGGACCTGCGGCGCATATCGGCCTCGACCAGGAGCACGGACTTGCCGCTCGTGGCGATTGCCTGAGCAAGGTTAATGGAAACCGTAGACTTGCCCTCGTTGGGAATCGAGGACGTGACGGTAATGGTGCGAATGGGGTCGTCCACGCTCGCAAAGCGGATGTTGGCCAGAAGGGTCTTGGCGGCATTCTGTACAACGAGCTTATCGGTGTTCTTTGCCTTAGCCATGCCTATTTACCACCTTTCATAGCCGGAATTCGGCCAACAACGGGAATGCCCAGGAGCTCTTCTGCCTCTTCGGCACCGCGGATGCGGGTATTGAGCATGTCTGCCAAAACGACATAGGCAACTGCGATAAAGATGCCCGCGAGGAACGCGACAGCAACGTACAGCATACGCTTGGGACCGCTGGGGGCTTCGGGGGTCTTAGCCTCGTCGATAACGTTGATGCTCTGGGCAGCGCCGACGTTCTGAGCGACCGTACTCACCGAGCTGGCAATGGCCTTTGCGACCTCAGCCGTCTCCTTGGCATCGGTGCCGGTAACCGAAAGCGTAATGACACGCGTGGTGGTCTCGGAGGAAACAGACACCTTGTAGTCATCCAGATCGGTGAGGCCCAGTTCTTTGGCGGCGCCGCTCTTAACGCTATCGCTATCCAGCAGCGTGGCGATATCATTGGAAAGCATCTGGCTCGCCGAGAGATCGTTGTAGCTCATCTGACCGCTATCGTCGGTCTTGGCGAGAATGTACATGCTCGTCGTCGCGGTATAGGTGTTGTCCATCGCAACGAAGGACACGATGCCCATGGCGATCGCGCAGACCACCGGAAGGGTGATGACCAGCTTGAGGTGCTTCTTCAGCAGCTGGAACAGTTCGAGAAGGGTCATGCAGCTTGCCTTTCATTTCCCCAGTTCGGATTGACAAAACTGTCCGTATGTTATCGCATCTTTTTACCGAGACCAAACTCTATACATAAGAAACAGGCTCTCCTGTAAAAATGTCGGAAGCAATCGTAAAATTGCACAACAACGCCGCACCCGAAAGCCCGATGCGGCGTCTACATCAATATCTATGTTGCATCGCTATGCGAATGGCTCGTCCTGCTGTATGGGAAACGTCACCGTAATGGTGGTTCCCACGCCCAACTCGCTCGACAGATCGAGCGTGGCGTGATGATACAGGGCCGCATGCTTGACAATGGCAAGCCCCAGGCCGGTTCCGCCGCGCGCCTTGGACCTACTCTTGTCCACGCGATAGAACCGCTCAAATACCTTGCCCTGTTCTTCAGGCGCGATACCGATTCCCGTGTCGGCGACAGCGAGGAACGGACGGCCTTCGTCGTTGGTGCCGCACTGCAACGTAACCGTACCGCTGGGTCGATTGTAGCGGATGGCGTTGCTTGCCAGATTATAGATGAGCTCGTCGATCAAGCGCGAAACGCCTTCGATGACCACAGGCTTGGCCTCATGACTTATCGTCACATTCGCCTGACGGGCAACCTGTTCAAGACGCTGCTCAACCGCGTAGATCGCACGCGAGAGCTCAATAGGCTCCGTGGACCCAATGGGCACTGCCTCGCCTTCAGTTGCACGTTCGGCCTCGTCCAAGTTAGACAGCGTAAGGATGTCGTTGACAAGCGCTGCCAAGCGGCCCGCCTCACGATAGATGCGACCGCCAAAGTTGCGCAGGTCGTCCTCGCCCTCGACCATGCCATTTGCGATGAGCTCGGCATAGCCCGAAATCGCCGTAAGCGGCGTCTTGAGCTCATGGGTGATATTCGCCGTGAACTCGCGGCGCATACGGTCGTTGTCCGCTAGCACCGCCATTTGGCGCTTGAGTTCCTGGCGCTGCGACTCGATGCGCTCAAGCATGGGGACCATCTCGGCATAGGCGTGCTCATAGCTACGGCGTGGGTGATCCAAATCCACCTCTTGCAACGGCGCGATGATGGCACGGGACTCACGGCGCGCCATAAAAAACGAGAGTACTGCACCCGCTGCTGCGATAAGCAGCATCGGCGCCAGCATCGACAGCAAAATCGCCGCAACGCCAGGCTGGGCCTGCGCCAAGCGAACGACCTGGCCGTTATCAAGGGTGACGGCGCGATACAGCATAATCTCGTCGAGTGTAGAGCTTGCGCGCTCCGCGGAACCCGAACCACTCTCAAAGGCCTCGATGACCTCGGGGCGATCGCCATGGTTGGGCAGTGTGGAAGGCGACGCCTCGTTGTCGTAGGCAACAGATCCGTCCTTATTGATCAGCGTGATACGAAGATCCTCGCGATCGAGGCTTCGCAAGAACGGAATGGGCTCCTGCTGCTCGTCGAGGGCGGCAGCAATGAGCTCGGTTTCCTGCGCCAGATTGGCACTCGTGGCATCCGCCAAAGTGTTTTGCACAAAGAACGCACCCAGCACCGTAAACGCCACGATAACCGCCATGGCGCAGACAAAGATCGTCACAAAAACGCGGTGCGACAGCGTATGTTTTCCCTGGGGGGCGAAGACCACGGGTTACTCCTCCGATGCGGTGGCCGCGGTGTCGTCGCCTTCGGCACCATCACCGGCAGAAGGCTCGGCCAGGCGATAACCCACGCCGCGCACGGTCTCGATGGCGCTGGCATGCTCGCCCAGTTTTTGGCGAAGCGTCTGCACGTGCACGTCAACGGTGCGCGAACCGCCGTCGAAGTCCCAGCCCCACACGCTCTGCAGCAACGACTCGCGGGTAAAGACCACGCCGGGCTTGCGCATGAGGTACTCGAGCAGGTCGAACTCGCGCAGGGTGAGCTTAAGCGGCTCGCCGGCAACGGTCACCTCGCGATGGCTGGGCGAGAGCACGATGTCGCCCACGCTGAGCACATCGCTCGCCTGCTTGGCCATGCCGCCGCGACGCAGCAGTGCGCGGCAGCGGCTCGCAAGCTCCATGAGCGAAAACGGCTTAGTCAGGTAATCGTCGGCACCGCCATCGAGCGCCATCACCTTGTCGAGTTCGGTGTCCTTGGCGGTAAGCATCATGATGGGCACCGTCGCCGTCAGGCGATCGGCACGCAGGCGACGCATAATCGCCAAGCCATCGGTGTCGGGCAGCATGATATCGAGCAGCACAGCATCGGGCACCCGTCGTGCCACGGCAGCTTTAAACTCGCCATCGCACGAAAAGCCCTCGGCCTCGATTCCCTGCTTGCGCAGCGCGTAGACTGTCAAATCCCTGATGTTGTCATCGTCCTCGACGTAATAGATCATGTTGAACCCCTTTGCGGCCGATATGACCGCATCTTAACCCTAAAGGCACCTGTAAAAGACAGCGTCAGCCAAAACGCCCCGTCAAATAATCCGCGGTGCGCGGATCGGACGGATTCTTGAAGAGTTGCGCGGTGGGCGCGTGCTCCACCAGCTCACCCAGCAAAAAGAACGCAACCGAATCGGAAATACGCGCGGCCTGCTGCATGTTGTGCGTCACGACCACCAGCGTGCAGGTCTCCTTGAGCTCGCAGGCCAGCTGCTCCACCACCAACGTCGACACAGGGTCGAGTGCCGAGGTCGGCTCGTCCATCAGCAGAATGTCGGGCTGCACGGCAAGTGCGCGGGCGATGCACAGGCGCTGCTGCTGTCCACCCGAAAGACCCAGGCCTGACTCTTTGAGCTTGTCCTTGACCTCGTCCCACAGGGCAGCGCGACGCAGGGAGTCCTCGACCAGCTCATCGAGCACGGCGCGGTCGCGCACACCCATACCGCGAGGACCGTAGGCGACGTTGTCGTAGATGCTCATGGGAAATGGGTTGGGACGTTGGAACACCATGCCCACGCGCTGGCGCAAACGGCAGATGTCGCAATCGCCCAGGATATCTTGACCATCGAGCGCAATCTTGCCCTCGATGCGGCAATCCTTGATGCCGTCGTTCATGCGGTTAAAGCAGCGCAGCAACGTGGACTTTCCGCAGCCCGAAGGCCCGATGAACGAGGTGATCTGCTTGTCGCGGATCTTGATATTCACGTCCTTGAGCGCATGGTGGTCGCCATAGAACAGGTCGATGCCCTCGACGTCGATGCGCGTCGGCGAGGCGGCAAGACCCTCTGCCGTGGGGCGAGTCGCATCCCCAACCTCGCGCTCATGCGCGGCCTCGGCCTGCGCTTCCATGAGTTCTTCAAGCTCCGTGGGCTCCACAGCCGCAGCAGCCGTCATACCGCACACCTCCATATCGATATCAATTCAGCAGTATCGATAGTAGGAATCGCGGCTCATACGCACGTGAGCACATTGTCAAGTGTTTGTAAGGGCACGCTAGCTATGCGGCGGGCAGCTCGATGGTGAATATCGTGTGTTCGGGCGTCGATTCACATGCAACGGTACCGCCGTGTGCCGCGATGATCTCCTTGGCAATAGCAAGGCCCAAACCGGCACCACCGCGATTGGTCGCACGCGCCGCATCCAGGCGATAGAACTTCTCAAAGATTACCTTGAGCTTAGCCGCAGGGATAGGATCGCCCTGATTGATAAAGCGCACGCGCACGCCACCATCGTCTTGGCGCCTGGCCTCAATCGTGATGGTCGAGCCCTCGTAGCTATAGGCGACGGCGTTTTTCATGATGTTGTTGAACACGCGGGCCATCTTGTCGCCATCCACGAGCACCGTCAGGTCCTCGCGAATATCAACTTGGGCTTCCTTATGCTGCTCGTTGAGGATGGGATAGAACTCGTCAGCCACCTGAGCCAGCAGCAACCCCAGATCAACATAGCCGCGCGTGAGCACGATATCGTGGAAGTCAAAGCGCGTGATATCGAAGAACTCCTCGATGAGCGCATCGAGCCGGTGCGCCTTGTCGAGTGCCACGCCCGTAAAGCGCGCACGTTGCTCAACCGGCAGCTCAGGAGCCTCTTGCAGCAGCGAAAGATAGCCCACCACACTGGCAAGCGGGGTGCGTAGGTCATGTGCCAAGTACGTGACCAAATCGTCCTTGCGATGCGACTCGTCACGCAGAGCTTGCTGCACCTTGCGCTCACGGTCACGCACGCGGTTAAGGGCGCCCTCGACCTCCAAGAAGTCGCCGTCGATGTTATCCCAGGTGTCGGGGTGATCGATCAGGCGATCTTGAATACGAGCGGCCAGCACACAATCGGCATGCTGCTCGCCCTGCTCGTAGCCATGGTAGTACAGGGCGCGGCCGCAAAAGAACAGCACGCACACGGCAAGCGCCAGCACAAAGCCAAGCATGTTGAATACAAAGCCGGCATCGAACAGCACTGGCCCTTCGATGCCGCCGAGCGCCATGGCGCCAATCGCCAACGTCATGGCCCACGCGGCACCGCCAATCACCACGCAACGGCGCACGATTTCGAATCGATCGATCAGCAAAAAGCCGACAAGCAGCACCGCTAAGACTCCGGCGATGTTGTCGATGCCAATCAGCAGCAGGCTCAGCAAAAAGAGCAGCACCGTCGCAAGCGCGCGGTTGTCGACGACTGCCCGTACGTATTCAAAGAGTCGATCGGGCACCTCGAATGCCTGCCTATCGTCTTTTGTCATATCCACTTCCCCACCATCAAAGGCGCTATTCGATTATGTAGCCGACGCCCCAGACGTTTTTGATAAAGCGCGGCTTTTGAGCGTCGTCGCCAATCTTTTCGCGCAGGTGGCGAATGTGCACCATCACCGTATTGTTGGAGCCGGGCATAAAATCCTCGTTCCACACCGCGCGGAACAGATCCTCCACGGCTACCACGCTGCCGCGATGCTCAACCAGATACAGCAAGATGGAATACTCGATGGGCGTGAGGCGCACCGGTGCACCGTCCACCGTTACGGAACGAGCATCGCGGTTGATCTCCAGGCCGTCGAGCTGGATGGTCGGCGACTCGGCCGCCTGCGAGCGGCTACCGTAGCTGGTGTAGCGGCGAAGCTGAGCGTGCACGCGCGCGATGAGCTCCAGCGGACGGAACGGCTTAACCACGTAATCGTCCGCGCCAAGCGAAAGGCCCTCGATCTTGTCTTGCTGGGCATCGCGCGCCGTCAGCATGATCACAGGATAGGTATGGCCGGAACGGATCGTACGCAGTAGCTCAAAGCCATCGATATCGGGCAGCATGACATCCAACAGTGCCAGATCGAACTCCTGCTCCAGGATTGCCTTGGCAGCATCGGCCCCGCTATAGGCAATCTGGACATCAAAGCCCTCTTTTGTAAGGTAGATACCAACCAAGTCGGCGATGGCCTTCTCGTCATCAACTACCAAAATGCGCTCGTTCATGCGTGCTCCTCTCGCGCTCCATTATGCCCGAGGGGACGCATGCCACACACAACAAGCGTTGGTGATTAAGTCGGCCTTAAGCACCCTTGTGCCCGTTCGGGCGCGGATGTGGGCCACGCACGCACGCGATGATCGCCGACGCCGGCAAACGATATACTCTAGTTCCAGAAGAGACCATCCCGTCGAAAGCGAAATCCGTGAAGTCCCTCACCTCTTTTGCAAAGCGCTCAGCCCAGCTTGCCGCCGGCTTTGTCTGCGCTATCGCCCTTGCCGCTGGCGTGCCCACCGTCGCCGGCGCCCAAGTACTCACGACCGACAATGTTTGCGGCAAAACCGCCGATGCGCGCGGCATCACGGCCGAAAACCTGCCCGATATCGATGCGACCAATGCCCTCGTCATGGGCAAAGACGGCACCGTCTACTATGCCCGCGGCGCCGATGAGCAGGTCAAGATTGCCTCGATCACCAAGGTCATGACCGCAATCCTAACCGTCGAGAATTGCAAGATGGACGAGAAGGTCACGGTGAGCAACGCCGCAGCCACCGTGGGTAATTCGACCGCCGGCTTGCTCGAAGGTGACGAGCTCACCGTGGAGCAGGCACTGCGCGGCCTGATGATTCCCTCAGGCAACGACGCCGCCGTCGTGCTCGCCGAATATGTGGGCAAGAAGATCGACCCTAAGACCAAAGACGCCGAGGCAACCTTTGTGAAGGCCATGAACGAGCGCGCTAAGAAGCTCGGCTGCACCGGTACGCTTTTTGAAAACCCGCATGGTCTGGACTTTGATGAGTGGGCTGGCGATATGCACTCAACCGCACACGACGTAGCGCTGATGATGCAGGAGGCCATGAAAAACGACACGATCCGCGAGGTCGTAGCGAGCGAGGATTCCTGGATCGAGGTCACGGGCGCCGACGGCACCGACCATTCGCATTCCATGGACACGCATAACTATTTGCTGGGCCAAGATGGCAACATCGGTGGCAAGACCGGCACCACCGATGATGCAGGCTATTGCTTTACGGGTGCCTACAACCGCGATGGCGACGAGATCTACACCGTCGTTTTGAACTCCACCACCACCGACCAGCGCTTTACCGATACCGCAACCCTTGCCAATTGGTACTACGGTCACAAGGTGACGGTCGCAATCGCCAACACGCAGGAAAAGACCGCCAACGGCAACCCGCTTATGGCGCGCATTGGCCAAACCGACTGGACGGATAAGACGATCGACGCCACGCTCGCCGATCCTACGGCGCAAGCGACCGTGTTTTCCCTTGCCGGCGAGGTGACCGAAAAGGTTAGCTACGACGATCTTTCGGGCACGGTGCATGTGGGCGACAAGGTGGGCAGCGTTACGCTCAAGCAGGATGGCACCAAGATCGCCGTCATGGACCTAGTTGCCGACGAGGAAGGCGCAGGGCCGAATCCCATTGAATGGCTACTCGTGAAGCTCGATCGCTTGGGCCGTCGCATCGACAACCGCCCACTCACGGCAGAAAGCGAGACCGTCGCCAAGGCGCCCGAGGTGTAGGGCGCAAGAATAATAAGTCCGCTGAAAGGAGGCGTCCGAAAGGATGCCTCTTTTTTTGAGGGTTCGAATCCCCAGCCTGGGACTGCGGACAAAAAGTTGGACCATCAGGTCCGGTTTGGAGTCCGCATGACATACAGTAGAGCCGTAGTGGAGAGGGCCGGGGAGCTACGCCGCTCCGGGCTCTCGTGCAGGGAGATAGCCCGGGAGCTCGACGGGCCGAGCAAGAGCGCCGTCGCGCGCTGGACGAGGGCCGGGGCCGCGGGCGGAACCGTCGGGAGGGCGGTCGCGAAGATGGATCTGCCGAAGGTCGTCGGGGACGGTCCGGTGTACCCCGACATCGACCCGGACGACAAGGACGCCCTGATAGAGCGCCTCGTCCTGGAGAACGCCGTCCTCAGGGCGGTGAACGACGTTTTAAAAGCCGCGAGCCTCGACGGGATGTCGAACAGGGAGAAGACCCTGGTGATAGACCGCCTGAGGCCGTGCGGGAAGTGGTCCTTGAGAGAACTCACGAGTTCCTTGGGGATATCAAAGAGCTCCTATGAGTACCAGCGCCGCGCGATCGCGAGGCCCGACCGGCTCGCGCCCCTGCGCGCGCTCGTGCGCAGGATCTTCACCGAGGACGGTGAGGGGGCGCGGGGGTACCGCTTCGTGACGGCGCGCCTGCGCGAGCTCGACGAGCCCGTGCGCGCCTCGGAGAAGGTCGTCCTCCGCATCATGCGCGAGGAGGGCCTGGTCCCCAGGTGGATGAGGAGGAAGAGGAGGCCCTACAGCTCCTATGCGGGCGAGCCGACGCCGGCCCCGCCGAACCTCGTGCGCCGCGACTTCCGCTCGGCCCTGCCGAACTTCCTGTGGCTCACCGACATCACCGAGTTCAGGCTGCCCTCCGGCAGGAAGGTCTACCTGTCGGCCATCAGGGACTGCTTCGACTCCTCGGTCGTGGCGTGGAGGGCCGGCGAGAGACCGGACGCCGCGCTCGCCAACTCGACGCTCGAGGACGCCTGCGCCCGGCTGGCGCCCGGCGAGCGCCCCGTCATCCACTCCGACCGCGGCGGCCACTACCGCTGGCCCGGCTGGATCTCGATCTGCGAGGGGCATGGCCTCACCAGGAGCATGTCCGCCAAGGGCTGCAGCCCGGACAACGCCGCGATGGAGGGCTTCTTCGGCCTG
>URDI01000042.1:0-18064 GCA_900546475.1 uncultured Collinsella sp. | reverse complement strand
GAATACGGTCAGCGTTAAACGCTCTCCGGCGCCGATCTCATCAAGCACGCGGTCGACAGCATCCAGCTGCCGCTCATAGTCCTCGTCAGACGCATCTACGACTTTGAGAATTAGATCGGCACCCAAAACCTCGGACAGCGTCGATTTAAAGGCATCGACCAAACCATGGGGCAGCTTTTGAATAAAGCCGACGGTATCGGTAATCGTCATGCCGCGACCGCCGGGCAGACGATACGAACGCGTCGTCGGGTCGAGCGTAGCAAACAGCTTGTCCTGCGAAAGTACCGTAGAGCCGGTCAGACGATTGAGTAACGTCGATTTACCGGCATTGGTATAACCGGCTAACGCGACGCGAAACGCCGGGGACTCAATGCGACTCTTGGATTGAACATCGCGACGCTGTTCAACCTGCTTGAGCTCACGACGAAGCGCAGCGATCTTATTACGAATGAGGCGACGGTCGACCTCGAGCTGACTTTCGCCCTGACCAAAACGTGAGCCGATGCCGCCGCGCGTCTGCTCCTTGGCGAGATGGCTCCACATGCCACGCAGGCGAGGCAACAAATATTGAAGTTGTGCCAGCTGTACCTGCAGGCGTCCCTCACGCGTCTGAGCATGCAGGCCAAAGATATCCAGGATCAGTGCTGTACGATCGATAATCTTTACCGGCTCGCCCACGGCTTTCTCCAAATAGGATTGCTGCGAGGGGGTCAGGTCGTCGTCAAAAATAACGACATCGGCATCCATGCGATGCACCAGGCCGCACAGCTCTTCAACCTTACCGGAACCGATAAACGATTTAGGATACGGCTTTACCAAACGCTGCGACAAGCGTGCCACGCACCGGGCACCAGCTGTGTGGGCAAGACGCTCCAGCTCATCAAGCGAGCGATCGAGCGGCCATGCATTGTCGCGCCACTCAACACCAACTAAAATGGCACGCTCGGGCTCGGGTGCCGTGGGAACAAGGGGGAAACGGGCCATTAGGCAGCCTCAATACGATGCAGGATATCCTCAACGACCTCATCGATCGTACATTCATCCATATCAAACCACACGATACGGTCATCGCGCTTAAACCACGAAAGCTGACGCTTGGCATAACGACGCGAACGCATCTTAATGAGTTCGCGGGCCTCATCCATGCTCATCACGCCATTGAAAGCATCAATGATCTCTTTATAGCCAATTGCCTGCATCGACGTCAGGGCATCTCCCAGCCCCTGGCCCATAAGACCGCGGACCTCATCGACAAGACCCTGCTCAAACATCAGATCGACGCGCTGGTTAATGCGCTCGTAGAGCACCTCGCGATTACGCGTCAGACCAAACCATAGGGCATGATAATGCTCGTGCGGAACACTAAACTGCGACTTTTGCTGCGCATAGGAGACGCCATCATCATGCATCTCGAGCGCACGAATCACACGGCGCACGTTATGGGGATGAATAACAGCAGCCGATTCTGGATCGCGCTCGGCAAGCAAGGCATGCAGTTCTTCCTCGCCAATACGCTCGGCAAGCTCCTGATAGCCCGCACGACGATCGTCCTCAAGTTCACCCGAGGGAAAGTCCATCTCATCGAGGGCGGCCTTGAGATACAGCCCCGTACCTCCGCAAAAAACCGGCAGGCAACCCGAACCAAGGAGACGTTCAACATGCGCGCGAGCGTCGGCCTGATAAAGCGCAGCAGAATATGCCGCACCCGGCTCTACGATGTCGACGAGACGCAGCGGCGCCGTGCACTCATCGGGCGCCATCTTTGCGGTACCGATGTCCATGCCGCGATAGATTTGCATCGCATCGCACGACAACACTTCGGACGAAAGACGAGCTGCCAAACGGTCGGCAACATCACTCTTACCAACCGCCGTCGGACCGACGATCGCAACGGCGGAAAGACCTGCCCCGGGAGAAACCATTAGCGCGGCTCGCCCACAACGGAGCCGGACAAATACCAGGTCTTGGCAACGTCAACGTCAACATCAACGATCTTACCAACAAGCTGATCGATGCTGTAACCCTCGGGGATAGGCGTATGCACGGTCTGATTCTTGGGACTCTTGCCCAGCAGGACCGCGTCGTTCTTTTTACTCGTTCCCTCAATGAGCGCCGGAACCACAGTATGAAGCTCACCCTGGTTATACTCGTGTGCCGTGGTCTCGATAACCTTAACCAGACGGTTGAAACGCTCGAGAATAACCTCATGCGGCGTAGGATCGTCAATCTCGGCGGCCGGGGTACCGGCGCGCTTGGAATAGATGAAGGTATAGGCCTGAGCATAGCGGACCGTCTCGGCAAGTGAGAGCGTCTGCTCAAAGTCTTCTTCAGTCTCACCCGGGAAGCCAACGATAATGTCGGTCGAGAGCGCGATATCGGGCATGCGGTTGCGAATGCGATCGACAAGGCCCAGATAGTCCTCGCGTGTATAACGGCGATTCATCTCTTTGAGGATCCGCGTCGAACCTGACTGGACGGCCAAGTGCAGCTGCGGCATAACGGCAGGCGTCTCGGCCATGGCGTCGATGGTCTCGGGCAACAGGTCCTTGGGATGCGAAGACGTAAAGAAGATGCGCTCCACGCCCGTATCGCCCACGGCACGCAGCAAATCGGCAAAACGCGGCTTGCCAAACAGATCGCGACCATATGAGTTAACGTTTTGGCCCAGCAGCGTAATCTCACGCACGCCCTGGCGCACCAAACCGGTCACCTCGTCGACAATCTCCTCGAAGGGGCGGCTCTTTTCGCGACCGCGCACGTACGGCACGATGCAATAGGTGCAGAAATTATTGCAGCCCGTCATGATGGGCACCCAGGCGTGATACTGAGTCTCGCGATGCCACGGCATGCTCATGGCATCCGTATCCTCATGCTCATTGGTGCGGATATGACGCTTACCATCAAGGAACGCCTCGGCAATGAGCTCGGCCACATGTGCAATGGAATGCGTGCCAAAGATGACATTAACGTTATCGACGTTGGTGAGCAGGCCCTCGCCATCGCGCTGCGCGATGCAACCGCCAACGGCAACCACGCGCTTGCCCGAAGGCGAAGGCGGCAGGCTTTTGCAGGAATTGCACTGCCCGTACAGGCGAGTATCGGCGGCCTCGCGCACGCAGCACGTCATGAAGACAACGATATCGGCATGCGCGGGATCGAGCGCCATGAGGCAGCCATACGAATCAAGCAGACCGCTCACACGCTCGGAGTCGTGCTGATTCATCTGGCAGCCAAAGGTGCGGATAAAGTAGGTTTTACCGGCAAGAATATCGCGTACGAAACGCTGGTCCATGTGCATAAGTCCTAACGATGGGGAGCGAAACAAGGCAAGCAGAAGCTATGCCACAGGCTTAACATCATCCATGACGACGTTATCCATAGCAGCTCGATTGATCTGGTGAACGTAGATAGAAAGGCGGATGGCCGTGCGCGACTCCCCGTTAATGAGGATGTCGGAGAACACGGGCGCGCAGGAAATATCAAAACCGGTTGGAATCAAAAAACCGCGCGCGATAGCAACGGCCTTAATGGCCTGGTTGACGGCACCGGCGCCGACACACTGGATGTTGACGGGTACACCATCCTTGACCATGCCGGCGATGGCGCCGGCAACGGACGCGGGCGATGATTTGCTTGATACCTTCAGGCAATCCATGAAGAAACTCCTGCATTTAAAAGTACGTTTTAACTGCAATAACTGTATCGTACCGAGTGGACTCGGTAAAGGCACTATTCCTCTTTGGCAAGATCAAAGGTCACGGTGATTCGATCACGCGAAACACGGATCTTTGGGTCACCGCAAAGGTTGAGATAGTACCGGGCGGCAAGGTCATTAAAGTCGCGCTCCACAGCACGCGAAAACTGTGCCATGTCATCCTTGGCAATACGTAGCCCGCGACGATCCTTCGCGAGATCGACAGGAGCCGGCGCATGCGAGGACGAATCACGCTCGCGCAGCAGACGCGCGGTCACACCGCGAACGGGCTTAATCTGCCCTGCCAAAATGCGATGGGCCGTGCGCTCGGACATCTCAAGACCCAAACCCGAACAAATACGGATAAAGTCCTCGGCATCAGAAGCAAGGCCTAAACGATCGACAACCGGAAGCTCGCTCTCGTCATCAATGAACAGGAGACGAGACGTATCGAGCCGACTTGACGCTTGAGCATAAAGGGTCGCGGCAATCTCAGACGGAGAACCGAGATAGACATCGCAACCACGCAACTCCTCGAGCGCAAACTCACAAGCAGCGCGAATAATATTATGTGGACCGCGAGCGCAGACATAACGTCCGTCCTCATCCTTGACGGCCTGGGGCCAGCTGGACTGATCGGCACGCTCACTGAGGCGGTCGGCCGCAACGCTCACCTTGAAGGCTGAACCAAGATCGACGCCGGACGTGACCACACGGGCCTCGTCGGCGTTCTGCTTAATCGAAAACAATGCCATGCCACGACCGTGAACGCCCCAACGGTCCATCTTCATGCTCTCGAGCTTGGAGGTAACGCGGGCATCAAAGATTCGCTCTTGCATATCCTGCGGAACGCCAGAACCGTTATCCAGAAAGACAAGCGTGCGGACGCCATCTTCCTTTGTCGTGGCGAGATAGACCTTGTCGGCGCCGGCATCGCGAGCATTACGGAGCATTTCGATGACGATGTCCTCGACATGCTGAATGTCGTGCTTAGCCTGGCGCCGCTCGGCCTCCGAAACGCGGAGGCGGACATACCCCTCGCCAAGGTTCTCCTCGACGCGAAGGTTGCCCTCCCCCGACATCGACGCGATAAATGAGATGAGCTCGTTCGCGTCGCTCATGTTATTTAGCGATATCGACAGCGCGGCTCTCGCGAATCACGACGACGCGCACCTGACCGGGATACTCCATCTCTTCCTCGATCTGATGGGCGATATCGTGAGCCAGAACCGTGGACTGGGCATCGGAGATCTTGTCCGGCTGGACCATGACGTGGACCTCGCGACCGGCCTGCATGGCATAGGTACGTTCGACGCCGTCATGGGAGTTGGCGATCTCCTCGAGCTTCTCAAGACGCTTGATGTAGTTCTCGGCAGACTCGCGACGGGCACCGGGGCGAGAGGCAGAGACAGCATCGGCGGCCTGCACCAGGACATCGAGCACCGTGTTGGGGTCGACATCGGCATGGTGAGCCTCAATAGCGTGGACGATAACGGGCTTCTCGCCATAACGGCGGGCAAGCTCGGCGCCGATGACGGCATGCGGGCCCTCGACGTCGTGGTCGATTGCCTTGCCCAGGTCATGAAGCAGGCCGGCGCGCTTGGCGGTCACAACGTCCAGGCCAAGCTCGGAAGCCATCACGCCGCACAGATCAGAGACCTCGAGGGAATGCTGAAGCACGTTCTGACCAAACGAGGTACGGTAGCGCAGGGCACCAAGGGTCTTGACGATCTCGGGGTGCAGATCGTGGATGCCGGTATCGAAGGCAGCCTGCTCGCCAGCCTCGCGCACGCGCTGCTGAACCAGGTCGGCGGCCTTGTGATACATCTCCTCGATACGGGCAGGGTGAATGCGGCCGTCGGCGATGAGGTTCTCGAGGGCGACACGGGCGGTCTCACGACGGACCGGGTCGAAGCTCGAAAGAACGACGGTCTCGGGCGTGTCGTCGATCACGAGGTTGACGCCGGAAACCTGCTCGAAGGTCCGGATGTTGCGACCCTCGCGACCGATGATACGGCCCTTGAGGTCATCAGAGGGAATGTGCACGGAGGTAACGGTGACCTCGGCAGTGTGGTCGGCAGCGCAGCGCTGAATCGCCAGAGACAGAATCTCCTGGGCGGTCTTGTGGCACTCGGCGCGAACCTGCTGCTCGGACTCGCGAATGATCGTGGCGGCCTCGTGGGTGACCTCGCCGCGAACCTTATCGAGGAGCTCCTTGTGGGCGTCCTCGCGGGTAAGGTCGGCGATACGCTCGAGCTCGGAGGTCTGCTTTGCGCAGAGCTCCTCGAGCTCACGGGAGCGCTTCTCGACCTGACCGGCCTGGCTGGACAGCTGATGCTCGCGCTTGTCGAGAGCGTCGTTGCGGCGATCGAGGGATTCCTCGCGCTGCATCACGCGGTTCTCGAGCGTACGAATCTCGTTCTTACGCTGCTTGTCCTCGGCCTCGGCGGCCTGCTTGTTCTTGATGATCTCCTCTTTAGCCTCGAGCAGAGCCTCTTTTTTGAGGGTCTCGGCCTGACGCTTAGCATCACCGATCAGGGACTCAGCCTGTGCGTGTGCCGACTGGATCTTTTCGTCGGCCTCGTGAAGACTACCCTGCTTGGCGGTGCGCATGTAGGCAATGGCGGCGATGGCACCCAAAACGATGCCAACGAGCGCTGCGATGATAGGCATGCTCACTCCTTTTTATGGATTCGTTACACAACAAAGCGAACCGTCCTTACGAACGGCTCGCGACATTTGAGTAATATGGGCGCAGCTTATGCGGGTCGGATACAGATAAACATATAAACAAACTCATCACAGATGAGCACATATCACAAAGCAAATGACAGTGTTTATCGTACGTTGAACCACAACAACTGTCAAATAAATGGCCCCAGCACGGCGGCTAAAACGCGGTGAACGGCAGGGCCACAAAACGCATACGCCTAAACCGCACATTCCTCGCGTTCGGCATTAAGACGAGCCTTAACGGCATCGGCGGCGATGTGATACGAGAAGCCCTTGCCCATCAAAAACCGAACCAGTTTTTCGAATCCGCGCGTCTCTGGAACACGCCGCTTGGCGAGCAGGGCTGACGCACGCGCCAAATCGTCTTCGACGGCAAAATAATCCTCGGGATAACCGGGAATGTCATCGAGCACGACATGACGGCGCTTGAGCTCGGTCTCGATTTTACGCTGTCCCCAACCGCGCCGCTTGCGTTCCTCGATAAAGTACGAGCAAAAGCGGTTCTCGTCTAAAAAGCGATACTCGGTGGCGCGCTCGACGGCGAAATCGATCGCGGGCTGGCGAAAGCCGTAGCGTGCCAACTTGTCACGGACCTCACCCGTCGCATGGTCGCGTCGCGATAGCATCTCGGTCACCATGGTAAGTGCACATTTACGCTCGATGAGCTGCACCGCTTCACGAAAGTTATCCCAATCACAGGGAAGATCGGGGCGATTTTTGACATACAGGCGCGCGACCCGCACGGGAATCCAAATGGACCGCTCAAAACCGCCCTCAAGCTCACAATCGATCTGTGCGCAAGGCTTTTTGGACGCATACCCGCTCGAGAACGAGGAGGCCGCCTTCTTATCGGGAAAGACGACCGTGGCCTCGGTCACCGTATACGACATGAGCGTAACCGCTACTCGTCGTCATCATCGAGCATGGCGGAACCATCGATGGCGTAAAGCTCGTCAAACTCCTCAGGCGCAGGCTGATCGGTCAGCTCGACCTCGGACGGAGCATCGTCATCAAACTCAAGCCCGCAGGCAAGGCGGACCTTATGCTCAATCTCGTCGGCGCAATCGGGGTGTTCGCGCAGGAACGCCTTGGCGGCCTCGCGACCGTTACCGAGCTTGTCCTCGCCATAGGCAAACCAGGAGCCCATCTTCTTGCAAATGCCGCACTCGACAGCCATGTCCAGAATCGAGCCCTCCTTAGAGATGCCCGTACCGTACATGATGTCGAACTCAGCAGAACGGAACGGAGCTGCCACCTTGTTCTTAACGACCTTGGCGCGCACGCGGTTACCGATAACCTCATCCTTAAGCTTAATGCTGTCGATGCGGCGAATGTCGATACGCACCGAAGAGAAGAACTTAAGGGCGCGGCCGCCCGTCGTGGTCTCGGGGTTGCCGAACATGACGCCGATCTTCTCTCGCAGCTGGTTAATGAAGATGCACGTCGTGTTGGACTTGGACAGCGAACCGGCGAGCTTGCGGAGCGCCTGGCTCATCAGGCGAGCCTGAAGACCGACCGTAGTGTCGCCGATCTCTCCCTCGATCTCGGCACGCGGGGTCAGCGCGGCGACGGAGTCGACGACGATGGCATCGATGGCGCCGGAACGCACGAGCATGTCAACGATCTCGAGCGCCTGCTCACCCGTATCGGGCTGGGAAATCAGTACCTCGTCGATATCCACGCCAATGCGCGCGGCATACGTGGGATCGAGCGCGTGCTCGGCATCGATAAATGCCACAACGCCGCCCATAGCCTGGGCCTCGGCCAGGATCTCGAGCGAAAGCGTCGTCTTACCGGAGGACTCAGGACCGTAAATCTCGACGATGCGGCCGCGCGGCACACCGCCGATACCCAGAGCGGCATCGAGGGCCAGAGCGCCCGTGGGAATGGCCTCGACCTCGAGCTCGGGACCACCGTCGCCGTACCTCATGATGGAACCCTGGCCGAATTTCTTCTCGATCTCTGCCTTGGTGGTGGCGATCATCTCATCGCGCTCTTTACCCGTCGTGCGAGCATGAACGGTACGTACGGGACCTGAATTCTTGGCCATGAAAAGCCCTCCTCTTAACAACCTGCATCGATAATAAACGAACGGCTGTTCGTGGTCAACCGTTCAGATAAATCATATGCAGGCAGTCTTTCCAAAACCCAACCAAACGCCGACCTAACACTGACCAAATGCTTGACCACAAAGGGGCAAATAAGAACAAGAAAGGCAAAAATACACCTATGACCAGCGCAAACGCTAAATTCGTCAGGGGTCCCTATCTCCACAATTAAGGGGCCCTAAGGCCCCTTAAACCACGTCTATTCCATAGAATTGAGCACGCGGACAATGCGCTCCAAAGCCTCCGCGACCGCATAGGCACGAACACACGAACGGTTGCCCTCATAGTGGCAACGCACAGAGTCCACGACCGGCACTTCCCCATCGACCGCGCGATGCGCCCAGCCAATATAGAACGTACCGGCGGGGTCCTGCTCGGTGCCACCATCGGGCCCAGCGTAGCCCGTTGCGCTTACGGCCACATCGCTCTGATAGAGGTCCAGCGAGCCCGCGGCCATCTCACGCGCCGTCGGGTGCGACACGGCGCTAAACCGATCGAGCGTCTCCTGCTCAACACCCAGAACGCGATGTTTGATCTCATCGCAATAGGCCACCGCACCGCCGCGCAGCACCGCCGAGGCACCCGGGATATCGGCAATCGTCGAGGCGATCATGCCCGCCGTCAGCGACTCCGCCGTCGACACCGTCACCCCACGGGCACTCGCACGCTCGACAATATCGCGCGCCAGCTCCTCGTTATGTGCGGAAATCTGCTCAAAAGAGTCCGTCATACCCACCAGGACCTAGACCGAAAAGACGATCTTGCGGCAGTTCCAGAAGTACTGAGCGCCCGAGATAACGGTCAGGACAACGGCAACAGCGTACAGGAAGCGTGAGACGCCATAGACACCGAGCAACAGCTCCGCAGGCCCCAACTGGAGGCCGGTCATAGCAAAGACGCACAGATAGCCGCAGATGGAGACCATCGTGGTCGCCGTCTTATACTTGCCGAGCTTATCGGCGGCAACGACCACGCCGGCCGCACTCGCGACCATGCGAAGAGCGCTCACCAGCAGCTCGCGGAACAAGATGATGAATACGGACCACACGGTCACCGCGCCAAAATCCAAGAACAGCAGCAGGGCCGAGAACACCAGCAGCTTGTCGGCGATAGGGTCCAAGAACTTACCGAAATCGGTGATCTCGTTGCGCGAGCGCGCCAGATAGCCGTCGACCTTGTCGGTGCACGACAGAATCACATACAGAATGAAGGCAGCAGCGGCGAGCGGGCCGTCGAAGGTGCTCCAGTCCGTACCGGCAACGCTCGCGTGAGACAGGGCCGAGACGATCATGAACACCGGGATAAAGACGATGCGAACGCACGTCACGATGTTGGCGGGCGTCCAAACACTCGTCAGTTCCTTATTGCTCTCGTTTGCCACGACGCTCTCCTACTCCACAACATGGCCGATAAGCTCATAGCAGAAGCTATCGGTAAACTCGACGGTCAGAATATCGCCCACGGACGCCTCGCTGGCGTCCAGATGCACCGCGCCATCGGAATCGGGCGCCTGGAACCAGGCATGACCAATCAGCTCGGCGCCGTCCTCGGTCTCCTCGATGCCGTCGACGATCACCTGGGCACGCTCGCCCACATGGGCTGCCGTGGCGGCAAAACCGAGCGACTCGGCCAGATCCATGGCCTCCTGGGCGCGCTCGAGCTTGACCTCCTCATCGACCTGGCCCTCCATCTTGGCGGCCAGGCTGCCCTCCTCACGCGAGTAGGCGAAAACGCTCGTGTAGTCAAAGCCAACGGTGTCCATAAAGTCGATAAGATCGCGGAACTCGTCGTCAGTTTCGGTCGGGAAGCCGACCATGGCCGTGGAACGAATCACGATGCCGGGGATGCGCTCGCGAAGATCACGGAACAGATCCTCGAGCTCCTGACGCGAGCCGGAGCGGCGCATGGCCTTGAGGATGCGCGCGTCACAGTGCTGCACGGGGATATCGATATAAGGCAGCACCTCAGGCGTATCGCGAATCGTCTCGATAAGCTCGTCGGTCATGCCCTCGGGCTGCAGATAGAGCACGCGGACCCAGACGTTGTGCGGGCGCACAGCCTCGGCGACGGCACGCAGCAGCTGCGCCAAATTGCGCGGCGCGCCCTCGGCGACGTCCTCGTCGGCAAAGTCGGTGCCCCAAATGCCCGTGTCCTGGCCGATCAGCACGATCTCGCGCACACCGCCGGCAACCAGGTCGCGCACCTCGGAGATAATGCTCTCGGCATTGCGCGAATGATAGCGACCGCGAATGTAGGGGATCATGCAGAAGCTGCAAAAACGATTGCAGCCATCGGAGATCTTGACGTAGGCAACGGCACCCTCGACGGTACGCTTGACCTGCGGGATATAGGCTGCGATCTCACGCTCCACGCCCAGTACGCCATCGATGACAGAAACGATACCGTCTTCCTCATCGGCCTTCACAAAGGCCGCGACCTCGGGAAGCTCGTCGGGCAGGTCATCGCCGTAACGAGACGGCACACAACCGCACATGACGATGGGGCAGGCGCGAACGCCGTCCTGCACCTCGTTAGCGAGCTCGAGCGTGGTCTCGATGCTCTCGGACGTCGCCGAGGCGAGAAACGAGCACGTGTTAACGATGGCGATATCAGCATCCTGCGGATCGAATGCCTCCTCGTAGCCCGCAGCGGTCAGCAGCGAACGCATGCGGTCGGTATCGACCTCGTTCTTAGCGCAGCCAAGCGTGATGTAGAGTACGGAACCCAACGGAGTATCCATGTTGGAGAACGGTCCTTTCGAGTAAATTAGCGGTAGTTGGTAAACTGCAGCGGCTGACCGTAGTCCTGGTCGCGCAGGAACTGGATCACCGTCTGCAGCGCGTCCTTGGAAGCAGAGGATACGCGCAGCTTATCGGCCTCGATGGTCACCTTGACCTTGAGCTTTTGGTCCTTGATGTCCTTGTTGATCTTTTTGGAGGTCGTCTGGTCGATGCCCTCGACGATATGGCCGAGCACACGCACGGTACCGCCCGAAGCCGCCTGCGGCGTGTCCCAAGAGACAGCCTTAAGGTCGATGCCACGCTTGATGAGCTTAGAGCTCAGCACGTCAATAATCTGCTTGGAGACAAAATCGGCCGGGGCATTGATCGTAAAGAGCTTGTCGCCCTTCGAAAGCTCGATAGTGGCGCCGGAGTCCTTGAGGTCATAGCGCTGAGAGATCTCGCGAGCGGTCTGCTGGAAGGCGTTATCGACCTCCTGCATATTGACCTCGGACACAACGTCGAAGCTGGAATCTTTAGCCATGGTTCTTCCTTTCGGTACGGGGAGCCTTAGTAGCTGTCGTACGAATAGTCATCAGAATCGTTTGCAGTCTGGCCGTCGGAAGCCGTGTCGGTACCGTCGGCAGATTGGGCGTCGGTGCCGTCGACAGACTGGGGGTCGGTGCCGTCGGCAGTATCGGTACCGTCGGTACCCTCGCCGTCCTTGGAGTCTGTGGTCTCCTTCTTGGGAACGGTAATGGTCACGCGCGCCACGCCCGATGTCTTGGTGTCATAGCGAACCTTTTCACCGTTCTTGGTAACCGTGACATCGGAGGGCTTGGACGTGGTGATCTCAATCGAGGACTCAGGCGTGTACTCCTGCTCAAAGGGACCAGTCGCCTGGGCGCCGTAGACCGATTTACCGTCGACCTTGACCTCAATCCAGGCGGTCTTGCCCTTGGTAACGGAAACCTTGACCTTGATGACCTCGTCCTCTTCCTGTTTTACCGTCGCCTTGGCGGCATCGGAATCGGCAGAATCCGTCGCATCGTCAGTGCCTTCATCCTCGTCAACGGATTCGGTCTTCTTGGAAGACTTCTTGGTCGTCGTCTTGGTGGCCGCGGGCGTCTCGGGCGTCGACTCGGGTGCAGAAGAGCCGCAGCCACGCAGGAGGACCACGATGAGCAGAATCAGCAAAAGTGCCACGGCGCCGATGCCGGCGTAGATGATGCGCGGATCGAGTCCATTGTTCTGAGGAGCACGTCCACCGCCGCGTCCGCGATTGGAGCCGCCACGGCCATTCCCGTGCGGCATACGACCGCGACCGCTATCGGGACGACCACGATAGCCGCCCTGGCGCTGCGAGCCACGCTGGCCCGAACGCGGCGCAAGCTCACCACGGTTCTGATAGCCACGCTGGTCAGAGCGAGGCGCCGAAGAGCGCTGCCCGTAAGGCTGCGATTGCGAACGGAGGCGCGGCGTCACCTGTGTGGTATCGGCGTCGGCATATCCACCGTGGGAACGCCCGGCTGAAACTCCGCGATAACCACGACCGGAGTAGCCACCGTCGCCGTAACCGGCGCGAGGATCGCGACTCAACCCGCGAGCGGCGGGAAGCGCACGATCATCCGGCATGGGCGTACTGCGAAAGCGATCTCGCTGAGAACGAATCTCCTCGCTGGAGCCCGTCTCGGTGATATAGCCCGCCTGCGGAGGGCGCTGGCCGTACCGCGTCGAGCGACCGCCCTGAACCATCAGAAAGCGTCCATTATCGACCGACGAACGCGAGTTAACGTAGCCGGCAGCATCCTGAAAACGACCGCCCTGCTGCGAGGTCTCGCGTTCATATGCCATGAGGTCATCAAAATAAGCGTTGACGACCTCGCGCGGGTTAAGCCCCAAAAAGCGAGCATAGCTCGAAATCATGCCCTGCGCATAGCCACGCGGGGGCATCGATGCAAAGTTACCGGTCTCGAAAAACTCGATGATCTGCGGCCTGATTTTGATGGTGTTGGCGACCTGCTGGATGGAAAGGCCCATCCGGCGACGCTGCTCGAGCAGCATGTCACCAAAGCGTGCAGCCATCAGAATCCTCCAAACTCACGATCTTCACGTGCCATCTCGGCGTCGACAGACTCCAACGCGGCGAGCCCCTCCTCGTCCAGCAGGACCTCGCGCGGCTTGGAACCGTCGGGCGGGCCGACGACACCCTTTTCTTCCAGCATGTCCATAATACGCCCGGCGCGCGCATAGCCAACCTTGAGGCGGCGTTGCAGCCCAGATGTGGAGCCCAGCTGCGATTCCACCACAATATGGGCGGCCTCCCAGATAAGAGGGTCGTCATCTTGCGGCTCGGCAACGCCCGTGCGAACAATGCCGCCACCAGCCATAGACATGGAAGCGGGCGCCACAGCAGACAGAATCTCCTCGTGGTAGTCGGGCTCGCTTTGCGACTTAACGAACTCGACGATTTCGTTGATCTCGTCGTCCGAGACAAAACAGCCCTGGATACGGCGCGGCTTGCCCCAGTCGACCTTGGAGAACAGCATGTCGCCCAAACCGGTAAGCTTTTCGGCGCCCATCTGGTCGATAATGACGCGGGAATCGATGCCCGTAGCCACGTTAAAGGCAATACGGTTGGTGATGTTGGCCTTAATAAGGCCAGTCACCACGTTAGAGCTGGGGCGCTGCGTAGCCACGATAAGGTGAATACCGGCGGCACGGCCCAGCTGCGCGATACGGACGATCGAGGCCTCGACATCCTTGCCGGCGACCATCATCAGGTCCGAAAGCTCGTCGATGATGATGACCAGATAGGGCATCTTTTGCGGCGGGTTATCGTAGTGTTCAAACTCGCCGGCTGCCTGCTTTTCGTTATACGTCGAGATCTTGCGAACGTTGAGGCGCTCGAAGACCTTCAGGCGACGCTCCATCTCGGACACGGCCCATTGCAGCGCACTGGCAGCCTGCTTGGGCTCGGTCACCACGGGCACATAGAGATGCGGCAGGCCGTTATAGCCCGCAAGCTCGACGCGCTTGGGGTCGACCATGATAAGGCGAACGTCCTCGGGAAGGGCGCGCATGAGCAAGGTCGTGATGATGGAGTTGATCATGACCGACTTACCCGAACCGGTGGTGCCGGCGATCAGCAGATGGGGCATCTTGGCGAGGTCGGCGACAACCGGCGTGCCCTCGGCATCGCGACCGATGGCAAGCTCGAGCGGACCGCCCTTCACATAGGGAAGCACGTCGCCCAGGTTGACGTTCTGACGCTTGCGATTGGGAATCTCGATACCAACGAGCGAGGTGCCGGGAATCGGCGCAAAAATGCGCACCGACTGGGCGGCAAGAGATAGCGCGATATCGTCCTCGAGGCTCGAGATCTTACTCACGCGCTCGCCCTCGCCGGGCTGCAGCTTAAAGGTCGTGACCGTGGGGCCGGCAATCCAGCCGACAACGCGGGCGCTACGGCCAAACTCAAGCAAGGTGGACTGCAACGACTCGGCAGTCTGTTCCAGCTCCTTATCAGAAGACGCGGAGGACGCCGACTGCGGGTTGGCGTGCAGGATTTCGAGCGGCGGAAGCTTGAGGCCGTCCTCTTGTTCGCCCTCGACACCGGCAGTGGTACCGTCCGCTCCCCCATCACCGGCTGCAACAGGAGCAGCGGAAGCCGTAGAGGAGGAAGCATCGGAAACCTTGGGATGCTTTAGAAAGTCAGGTATCTGCGGAGCTGCCGAAACGGGATTCACGGCAAACGGCGGCTCTGACTCGTCAGCCTTGTCCGGGTCGTCTTCCATCGAAAACTGTCCGGTGACCTGTCCTGCGTTGGCGCGGCGACGCGGCAGCAAGGTGGTCTTGGCGGTCTCGAGCGGAGCCTCGACGTCATCGTCATCGCCCTCGGTGAGCTCGATTTCGCTATCGGACCAAGACGGGTCGGGCTCGCTCGTGTTGAGCTTGGGCGCGGCCTTGCCCTTCTTGGCATGGCGGCGCGGCAGCAGCGTGGTCTTGGCGCGCTCGGCCTCCACGGCCTCGGACACGTCGACAAACGGATCATCGTCCTCGTCGTCATCCAAGACCGGGTCGGCATCGCCACCCATGACCGTGGTCACCGCGGCGTCAGTCCCCTTCTGGCGCAGGATGCTCAGGTGCGGATGCGCGGCACCGGGTACCGACAGGGCCTCTTCGTCGCCCCACGGGCTTGCGTTGACATCGGCACGACGGCGCTCGGCAAAATCAGCAGCGTGATCGCGAGCAGAGCGCAAAACGCCGCCCACCGAAAAGCCGATGATGACCAAACCTACGACGACAAGCCCCAACAAGACAACCATGGCGATAGGTTTACCCAGGGCGTTTTGCAAGGCACTTGCGATAAAGGCACCAATGTAGCCGCCCGAGGCGGAAAGGTTCTGCGGCGCAAACATGAGGTCGCACGAATCGCTCGTACCCGGCACCATCAGCGACAGGATAGAGACAATGGCCACAAAGACCACGGCGCCGCCCGCAACCGAACGAATGTTGAGCGGCGAGTCCTCACCCAAAAAGAGCGTGGCGGCAAACAGCAAGATGACGATCGGCAGCACGTAGGCGCCCAGGCCAAAGCCGAGGTGATAGAAACCGGCGACAGCAGCCGTTACGGGCGCCGTTGCCGGCGAAATCACGGCAATGAAGGATGCAATCGCCAAAACGGCAATGACCACGCCGGCGATATCGCGATTGGCCGAAGGCTCGACCAGGGGCTCGAACTCATCGAACTCCGCCTCGTGACCCTTATTGGCACGCAGATGGGAACCGGCACCCTTAGCAGATGCCGGTTGGCTGTTGGCTTTATTGCCTTTGGCGTTTTGTGCAGATCCGCGCGCCAAACTAAACCTCCATGACGACCGGGATGATCATCGGACGGGTGCGCGTACGGCTCCAGATAAAGTTGGAGAGAGAATCGCGCACGGCTTTGCGAATGGCATCGGAGCCGCTGCTGGTAAAGCTAAACTTGCCCTTCTCGATCGTCTTCATGATGGCTGCGGAGGCATCCTCAGAGAACTGGTCGTCGATGGCAAACGAAACGCCGCGGCCCGAGAACTCGATAGCCTCGATCTTCTTATGCTTGAGCGAGACGATGGCAACAGCCGTGACCATACCGTCGTTGGCGAGCTTTTGGCGATCGCGCAGGACAATGGGGTCGGTATCGCCGATGCGCAGACCGTCGACATAGACGACGCCGGACTCGACGGGCGCACCGCGTTTGACGATACCGCCGCGCATCTCGAGCGTGTCACCATTGTCGAGGATAAAGATGTGATCGTCCTTGAGGCCCATCTTGCGTGCAAGTTGAGCATGGGCGCGCAGATGCACGGCCTCGCCGTGGACCGGCATAAAGTAGGTGGGCTTGGCCATGGCCATCAGGAGCTTGAGCTCCTCCTGGCTACCGTGACCCGAGACGTGAACGAGGGCGCGGTTCTTATCCCACACGTCGCAGCCAAGCTTGGCAAGGCTGTTGACGACCTGCTGAACGGCCTTCTCGTTACCGGGGACCGGCGTTGCCGAGAGGATGACGGTATCGCCCTCATGGATGGAGAGCGTCTTGTGCTCGCCGTTGGCCATGCGGGACAGGGCCGACAGTGGCTCGCCCTGCGAACCGGTGCACATGACGACGATCTTATCGTCGGGCAGGTTGTCAATATCGAAGGCATCGATGATATCGGCATCATCGATGTTGAGATAACCGAGCTCGCGCGCCACGCGGGTGTTGGTGAGCATGGAACGACCGGTCACGACGACCTTGCGGCCGCACTTGCGGGCGGCGTCGCAGATCTGCTGCAGACGATGGATGTGGCTCGAGAACGACGCTACGAACACGCGGCCCGGAGCATTCTTGATGGCATGCAGCAGATTGGGGCCGACCTCGGCCTCTGACTTAGTAAAGCCGGGGACCGTGGCGTTGGTGGAGTCGGACAGCAGCAGGTCGATGCCCTGCTTGGCAAAGCGGCTGATAGCGGCATAGTCGGGCGTGACGCCGTCGATGGGCGTCTGATCGAGCTTAAAGTCGCCCGTGTGCATAACGGTGCCCTGGTTGGTGCGAATAAACACGCCCAAAGCACCCGGAATGGAGTGCGTCATCGAGAAGAAGTCGAGCGAGATGCCACCCAAATTGACGTGGCTTCCGCCCTTGACCTCACGGAACTTGGGTGCACGAATGCGGAACTCGGAGAGCTTGCCCTCGATAAAGCCAAGCGTCAGCTTGCTCGAGAAGATAGGCACCTTGTTGTTGAGGTCCTGCAGCAGGTACGGAAGCGAACCGGTGTGGTCCTCGTGACCGTGAGTGACGATGATGCCGCGGAGCTTTTCCTCGTTCTCAAGAACGTAGGTGTAATCCGGGAGTACCAGGTCGATACCGGGCTGCGAGTCGTCGGGGAACATGAGGCCAGCGTCGACGAGCACCATGTCGTCGCCGCACTCGAAGACCGTCATGTTCTTGCCGATGCCATCAAGGCCGCCGAGCGGGATGATCTTCAAGGGAGATGATTTTTTAGCTGCCATAGGTGAGTGTTGTTTCCTTTCTTCGAAACGGGTCTGGAACAACCGGCGGGGCGCTTCTGGCAAACCGACCGTCGGGAACGTACAAACATGCATCACAGAGTCGATGCAGTAACCACAGTATGATACCCATTTGCATACCAACAGACCACCCATGCATCAAAGCCCCATCTGTAGCCGTGTATCCCGCCGGTCAGGGCTCAGCGGCCCCGGCACGGGCTAAGTTTCCTGCTCTACAGTCCTGCTCACGACGGAGGCCACATTAAGTGGCCTCCTGT
>URDI01000041.1:0-18660 GCA_900546475.1 uncultured Collinsella sp. | reverse complement strand
CATGATTGGTTATTGAGCGTTGGTCAAAATGGTTGTTTTTACAGTAGCGCTAACAAGGGGTCCTGGTGCTATGCCCAGGCCGGCCACCAGCCGAAGCTGATGCCCAAGGGCTCCGGCGTGCCCCTCGAGATAAGGATGCACGGGAGGAAGGGGTCCGAGAGGCTCCTGCGCCGCCGCGAGGAGATGATCGCCCGCGGGATGCCGCAGGCGAAGGCGAACGCGGCCACCGCGGCCGAGCTCGTGAGGTGGCTGTGGGCCCTCGGCACGATGTGCCGGGAGGGCGCGGAATAGACATAAGCCCCCGTCCCGGCGAGCCGGGCAGCCTTCGGGGACACCCCCGTTCTCGCTGTGCGCGCGGCGGCCGCCGCATGCGCGAAGACAGACTAGGGGAACCCCGCCGAAGGAGAGGATTGCGGGCCGCCGGAGCGGTATCCGCGGATATGAGACTGAGCCGAAGGCGTCGATGACATGCCGGGGGCGGACCGGGACGGGTTTAACGGCAGGCCCCGCCGACCGATTGCAAGCGGTCGGCGGGGCCATTGTGGCCCTTGACAGTGGATTGGGTCATATGAGCGAGCGGGTCGCATTTGAGACAAGGTGCCGTGAAATGAAAGGGCGCTGACCTTCTGGTCGCGCCCTTGAAATTGAACGGCAGATTGTCCAAATGCGGCCCGCACAGCGTCGACCGGTCCGCCGTTCGGTAGAACGGCGGAACCCCTAAGGACGCTGGCCCATGCCACCCTCGAGGGTGACGGTCTCGCCGTTCATATACTTAAAGTCGGGACCGCAGAGCTGAACGACAACGCGGCCGATTTCCTTCTCGACGTCGCCGTAGTGACCCGCCGGCGGCATGTGGACGTTGGCCTTGAACGCCTCGGGATAGGCATCCTGGAAGTTCTCGAGCGCGGCGGTCCAAGCAAGCGGGCAAACGATATTGACGTTGATGCCGTCCTTGCCCCACTCGTTGGCAGCGACGCGGGTCAGACCGCGGATGCCCTCCTTGGCAGCGGCGTAGCTGCACTGGCCATAGTTGCCAAACAGGCCGGCGCCCGAAGCAAAGTTGACCACGGAGCCCTTGGTCTCCTTCAGGTGCGGGTAGGCCTTCTGCATGTACAGGTAGGTGGCATACAGACCGGAGTAAATGGCGAGGTTGAACTGGTCCATGGTGTGATCGGCGATCGTCACGCCCGAAGCGCTGGCCTGAGCATTGTTGACGACGGCGTCGATGCGGCCGAACTCCTCAATGGCCTTGTCGATGACGTTCTGGACGACGGCCTCGTTGTCCTGACCAGCCGAGACATCGGCCTGAACAGGCAGAACCTTGACGCCGTACTCGGCCTCGAGGGATTCCTTGGCAGCCTCGAGCTTGGCAACGTTGCGGCCGGTAATGACGAGGTTTGCGCCCTCCTTGGCAAAAGCGATATCGATACCGTAGCCGATGGAGCCAGCGGAGCCGTCCTTGAGCGTGGCCTTGCCGCCGCCGGTGACGATCACGGTCTTACCAGTGAAAAGTCCCATATAAAGTCCTTTCAAATCGCGACGGGCCTGCCCGTCGACTGCGCGCATCCAACTTCACGCGCCAAAAGCTGAAATGCAACTTTAGCGGGTTCAAGTGAAAAATAAAGCCCATGGCAGGCGAACGGCGCAACGTCTTTCGGCGAAGGGAATGTCAAGTACAAACTGGATAAAGTGGCCGAGTTTTTGCTATCGACGCGAGCCATCGAACACGTTTTGAAACTTTGCTGCAGCGCGCGGGATGTCGGCGCGAGACTTTATCATAGGGTGACAAACAACGATGAGGAGCACATGCCTATGACAGACGAGCTGGACCCCCAGACTCAACAGCATATTGATGATTCCGCAGACGTCACTGCAGATGCCGACGCTGTGACCTGCGATGATATTGACCTCGACGGCCCATTCTTGGACGAAAGCGCTACGGCGGAAACCCCTGGCGCCGAAGATGCAGACGAGCAAAACGACGATGCGCCCGCTCAGGACGACCGCCCCGTACAGGATGCTGCTCCGCAAGCTGCGGGCCCTATCGAGGTTTCTTCGGAAGAAGAGCTCGACGCCGTCATGGACTCCATGATGGATGCCGTCAAAGCGATGAAAGACGCCGTGGCCGACGCTGACGTTGACGCCAAGGAAGAGGAGGCCGCCGAGGCAGCCTCGACCTTCGTACCCGGCGAGACTCCGGTTGCCGACCAGGGCAGCGCCATGCCCTCGTTTCTGCAGCTCGAGCATCCCACGATTGGCGCCGATGCGGTCGACCCGCACGCAGCAGGCTTTTCTGTGGTCGAGGGCGGCACCGGCAATATCGCCGCGCCGCAGGCTACCGATGCGGACGCTGCCGACACCGCTCGCCCGACCGCCCCGCACGCCCCTGCAGCCAGCCGCGATCTGGGGGCCGCTGTCTCGAACACCGCGAACGCCGTGGGCACCTTTATCGCCCAGGGTGCCTCGGCCATGCGCGAGATGAACGCCGCGAAAAAGGCACTTGCCGATGCCCGCGCTCACCTGGCCGAACTTGAGCAGCGCATTGCCGATCAGGCCGAGGAACTCGAGACGCGCCAGGATATCGCAGGCCGCTACGACCAGATCGTCGCCGACCAGCGCCAGGCGATTGCCACGGCCCAAAAGACTGCAGCGGCCGCCGAGATTGACCGTGATGCCCACGCCTCCAAAGCGACAGAGCTCAAGGGTCAGCTCGAACAAATGAAGACAGAGGATGACGCGACTGAGCTCCGCCTGAAGGCCGCGCTCGACGCCGTGGAGGCCCGCGAGGCGAGCTCACGCGAGACCGGCAACCGCCTCGTTCGACGTCTTGAGGATTCCAAGCGCATCCGCGACAAGGTGAAGGCAGAGCGAGACGCCGGCATTGCCGCCGCACAACAAACCGTCGACGCCACGCGCGCCCAGCTCGAGACGCTGCGTCATGAGTATGCCGAGCTGCAACGCAATCCCTCGGCAAATCCCGCCAACTATACGGTGCGCACCAGCGAGCTCTCGATGCAGATTTCCGACACGGCAGATGCCCTGCGTAAAGCCGAAGAAGATGTCCCGCGCATCACCGCCGACCTTGAGCACTCGCTTGCCGCAGCCGAGCAGGCCGTCGAGCAGGCTCAAGCCCCTATCGCCGACGCAAAACGCGCGCACCAAGCCGTGACGACCGAAGCCGATGCCGCGCGCGACGAGCTGCAGACGGCGAAGACCGCCGCCGCGACTCGTCAGCGCGAACTGCGCGAGAAGATCGCTGCCGAGGACAAGGCACGCCGCGACCAGGAGCAGACCATCGCCAACGCCCAAACAGATGCCGCACATGCGCAGTCGATCATCGAACAGGCGACCGAGGTGCACGACCACCCAGAGATCACTGAGTCGCTTGCAGGATCCTTGACCCGAGACAAAGCCGAACACACCGAGACCGAGCGAGAAGTCGCCCAGCTCGAGGCCACCGAGGACGCGGTGCGCGAGCGTACCCGCGACTCACGCATCAAATTCACCGGCGCCATCGTCTGCATCGTCGCCGCAATCCTGGTGATCATCCTAGTCTGGCTGTTCGCGAGCAAGTAGTCATTGGGGACGTTCTTAAACGACTAGTCAAACAAGAACGTCCCCAACGACTAGCCCAATGACGAGAGTGGATAATCTCCCACTTTGAGCCCCCAAGCAGGCCAAAAACGGGAGATTATCCACTCTCATTCTGCAGGCACTCATTTAAGCACGTCCCCAATGAGTACCTGCCGATGCTTTGGCAAAGTCAGCGAAAACACCCCTAAGCGAGCAAGGTGACGTGAAAGAGGAGGGCATTGACTTTCTGGTCATGCCCGACGATTGAACGTCAGATTGCCGCTCTGGCGGGTTTGCAGCGTCGGCCGGTTACGTCGTTTGTAAAACGCCGTAACCTACTGAATGAGCATTGCGTCGCCGAAGCTGAAGAAGCGGTAGCGCTCCTCGATGGCGGCGGCATAGGCATCCATGATCTGGTCGCGGGTGGCAAGCGCGCTTACGAGCATCATGAGCGTGGAGCGCGGCACGTGGAAGTTCGTGATCAGCGCGTCGACCACGTGATAGGTCGAGCCGGGCATGAGGTAGAGCTGCGTCGTGGCGTTCTCGCGCACCACGATGTCACCGCGGCCGAGCGTGTCAGCGCCGTCCTCGCGGCCTTCAAAATAGCGCGCTGTCACGGCCGGATTGGACACCGGAGCATCGGCGTCAAAGGCGCTCTCGAGCGAGCGTACTGCGGTGGTGCCGACGGCGATCACGCGGTGCCCCTCGGCCTTCGCCTTATGCACGGCGTCGACAACCTCCTGTGACACGTGGTAGCGCTCGGTGTGCATGACGTGCTGCGTGGGGTCGTCCTCCTCCACCAGACGGAAGGTATCAATACCCACCTCGAGCTCGACGGCGGCAAACTTCGCGCCCTTGGCCTCGATAGCGGCCATGAGCTCGGGGGTAAAGTGCAGACCCGCCGTAGGAGCGGCAGCCGAGTGCTCCTCCTTCATGGCGTAGACGGTCTGGTACTTCTCGGGGTCGCCCTCGTAATCGGTAATGTAGGGCGGCAGCGGCACGTGGCCGGCAGCATGGATGGCCTCGTCGAGCGTGCGCGGGTCGCCGGCGGCATTGCAACCGGCCGGCTCAAAGCGCACCAGACGGCCACCGCGGCTATCGGTGACAAAGTCGATGACCTCGGCCGTCAGCACCACGGGAGCCCCCTCGGGCGCATGGGCGCCACCGGCGCGATACTCAATCTGAGCACCGGGCTTCAGGCGCTTGCCCGGCTTGACCAGGCACTCCCACACATGGCCGAGCGGATCCACATCCTCACGGCGCTTGAGCAGCAGCGTCTCGACCACGCCACCCGAGCCGGCTTTGCGACCGATCAGGCGGGCCGGCATCACGCGCGTCTGGTTGATGACGAGCACGTCGCCCGGCTCGATATAGTCGATGATGTCGCGGAAGATGCGGTGCTCAACGGTACCGCCGTGCTCCAGCGGCTTCCCCGCCTGGGAGCCTTTGCGATCCACCACCAGCAGGCGGCAGGAGTCGCGCGGCTCGGCAGGAGCCTGGGCAATCAGTTCCTCAGGAAGGTTGTAGTCAAAATCATCGGTACGCATAGACACGTCGGATACTCCTTATATAGCTAAAGTCCGCTCTACATCCTAGCAGGCTGACGTCCCAAACGAACTACTTTTTGGCGGCTTTGCGCTCGTCGCGGATGCGGGCGCGGTCCATGGCCGCCTCGACAGCAGAAAAGCGGCAGCCGCAGTAGTTCTGTCGATACATGCCCAGTTCGCGCGAACGGCGCGTAGCCTCGGGATAATACGGGCGAAAATCGCGAATCACCGGAGTGAGACCGCGGGCGGCAGCCAAACGCTCGAGCACGTCATTGCAGGTGTCGAACAACTGATACGGAGAGACGGCGAGCGTCGTGCCCACGTATTCAAACCCGCGCTCCTGGGCAACGCGGCATGCCTCGGCCAAGCGCAAGGCATAGCACGCGCGACAGCGACGGGGACGATCGGCACCTAGCGGGGCCACGCCGGCCTCCCAGCGCTCGCGATCCTCCTCGGCCTCGATGAGCTCGATGTCGCCGTCGGCACACCACCGGCGCAGCTCGTCCAGGCGACGCTGCCATTCATTGTACGGCTGAATATTGGGGTTGGTCCAGCAGATCGTGGGTTCAAACCCCTCCTCGCGCAGCAGGCGAACCGGCTCAAGCGAGCATGGTGCACAGCACGCATGCAGCAACAACGACTTCATCGACATCTCCTCACCCAAAAAAGCGCACGCCAAAGGACGTATCCTCGCAGGCGACAATGCGGCGGTCGCGCAGGATGGTCCGCACGTAATACCAGTCGCCCACACAGCCCGACAAATGCAAGCCAGCCGCCAGGTAACACAGCAGCGGATAGCCCGAGAGCGCAAAGCCCAGGGCAAACGCCACCGTCAAAACAACCGTGGGCGCCAGGCAAATGGCCATGTACCGCCGACGCGAATACACAACGCCCTCGGCGCAGGCATAGATCATCGCCGTCTCACGATTCGCGCCAAAGGTCACATGCGCGCCCGCAGGCGCCAGCAGCTTAAAAAACGCCGCATGCACCAGCTCGTGCACGGCAAACGACGCTGCAGAAACCGCAGCCACACCGACCATCCAGCCCACGACGGTGGTCCAGCCGCCCGCCTCAGCCGCGTCCAAGTCCGCAGGCCCGCCCAGCAGCATAAACACCGGCACCAGGCACACGGCAAACACCGCGATCACGGCCATCCCCCACACGAAGCAAGCGTGTAGAAAATCCTCGTCCTCAAACGCATGTATGTTGGAAATCTCATTCATAGCATCTTAGGATAGCGCCCCTGCCACGCACCCGCCCGCATGTGCGATAATGTCGAACGATATGCACGAATTGACCACCGCGCCGCCGAACCCCGTGCCCGGCCGCGCTCTTACCTATATGCGAAGGAGTCCCATGGCATCCAAATACTCCATGAACGACCGTCCCAGCTGGCCGCGCCGCGCCATCGTTACCGCCGGCGAGCCCTACGGCAACAAGGGTCTGCACTTTGGCCACGTCGGCGGCGTCTTTGTCCCGGCCGACTTCTTCGCCCGCTTCCTGCGCGACCGCCTTGGCCGCGAAAACGTCATCTTCACCTCGGGCACCGACTGCTACGGTTCGCCCATCATGGAGAGCTACCGCAAGCTCAAGGAGAACGAGGGCTACGACAAATCCATCGGCGAGTATGTCGAGTCCAATCACTCCCGCCAGGCCGCGACCCTCAACAACTACAACATCAGCTGCGATATCTACGGCGGCTCGGGCCTTGAGCCGGCGGCCCAGATCCACAACGAGGTGACTGCCGAGATTATCGAGCGCCTGCACGAGCAGGGCACCATCTCCAAGCGCTCCACGCTGCAGTTCTACGATGCCAAGGCCGGCACGTTCCTCAACGGCCGCCAGGTCATCGGCCGCTGCCCCATCCAGGGCTGCAAGTCCGAGAAGGCTTATGCCGACGAGTGCGATCTGGGCCACCAGTTTGAGCCCGAGGAGCTCATCGCGCCCAAGAGCCAGCTCACCGGCGAGGTGCCCGAGCTGCGCCCGGTCGACAATCTCTACTTTGATCTGCCGGCCTACCTCGACTTTATGAAGACCTATACCGCCAAGCTCGCCCAGAACCCGCAGGTTCGCTCCGTGGTCTCCAAGACCATGGAGGAGTGGTTGCTGCCGGCTCAGCTCTACATCCAGAACAAGTTCCGCGAGGCCTTCGATGCCGTCGAGGACCAGCTCCCCGAGCACACCGTGCTGGAGCCCGAGGGCAACAAGAGCAGCTTTACCGTCACCTTCCCCAGCTGGAAGGAGCGCGACGACGCCCACGCGGTGCTCGCCAACGGCGGCGTGCGCTTCCGCAGCGGCAAGGCGCTCGTGCCCTTCCGCATCACCGGCAACATCGACTGGGGCGTTCCGGTGCCCGAGGTTGACGGCGTAACCGACGTCACCTGCTGGTGCTGGCCCGAGAGCCTGTGGGCGCCCATCAGCTACACTCGCACCGTGCTCGCACGCGATGCCAAGGCCGCCGGCGTGACCGAGGGCGTCGCCGCCCAGGATGCCGCCCTCATGGGCGAGCCCGCCGCCGATTCCACGCAGGTCCCCGCGCCCACCTACCAGCACAGCTCGCTCGACTGGCGCGACTGGTGGTGCTCGGACGACGCGCAGATCTACCAGTTCATCGGTCAGGACAACATCTATTTCTACTGCATCGCGCAAACCGCCATGTGGGAGGCCCTGGGTTGGGACCTTACGCAGAGCACCGTCAGCGCCTGCTACCACCTGCTCTACATGGGCAAAAAGGCCAGCTCGTCCTCGCAGACGCCTCCCCCGCCGGCAGACGACCTGCTCAACCACTACACCTGCGAGCAGATGCGCGCGCACTGGCTGTCGCTCGGCCTATCCGAAAAGCCGGTGAGCTTTAGCCCCAAGGCATACGACACGCGTGTGACCGGCAAGGACAAGGACGGCAACGAGGTACGCGCCTGCGACGACAAGCGCGTTATCGACCCGGCCCTTAAGGAGAGCGCGCTGCTGACCGGCGTGTTCAACCGTCTGGCCCGCAGCTGCTTCTACGGCGTCGCCGTCAAGGAAGGCGACGAGAGCCCCTACCGCAACGGCTGCATCCCCGCCGGTGCCGCTTCTGACACCGTGGTCGAAGCCGCCCAGCAGGCAGCCCTCGCCTTTGAGCAGGCCATGTACAAGTTCGAGACGCACCGCGCGCTTGCCGTGTGCGACGACTACCTGCGCGCCGCCAACAAGCGCTGGAGCGACGCCTCCAAGGCCGCCAACAAGCTCGAGGGCGAGCCGGCCAATGCCGCGATGACGCAGGCCCTTGTCGACGCCTTTACCGAGCTGCGCGTGGCGACCGTCCTGATGCACGGTATTGTGCCGGCCGGCTGCGAGCTCATCTGCGAGTACTTCGACGTCGACCCGGTCGCTTTCTTTAGCTGGGATAACATCTTTGCCTCCACGGACGAGTTCGTGGAGATCCTGGGCGAGAAGCCCGGCGAGCACCGCGTGAAGCCGCTGCCCCCGCGCTTCGACTTCTTTAGCAAGCACGAGAGCCAGTACTAAACACTCGACATGTAATGGAATGGGAAGGAAAGACGGATGTCCAAGCCGCGTCGTCGTAAGCAGAAAAAGCAGGTCAAGGCCGAGCTCAAGCTCAGGCAGTTTGCCGCCACCGAGCTTTCCGACCAGCTTGCCGCCCAACCCTCCGCCGCCGACCTGCCGCGCTTTATGGTCGACACGGTCGCCGGCGCCTATGCGCCCGCCGATGCCGAGCTCATGATCAAGGGCTTCGGCGCCGCGGTCACACGCCCGGTCACGCTGCGCGCCAACACGCTCAAGGCAACCGCCGAGGACATCGCTGCGGCGCTCGATGCCGCCGGCATCGCCCACAACCCCGTCGCCTGGTACCCAGACGCCTTCATCCTGTCCGACGCCCAGGTTTCCGACCTGTGGGACCTCGACATCTACCGCGACGGCAAGATCTACTTGCAAAGTCTGTCGTCCATGATGCCGCCGCTGGTCCTGGGCGCACAGGCAGGCGAGGACATCCTGGACATGTGCGCAGCCCCTGGCGGCAAGACGACGCAGATCGCCGCCCTCACGCAGGGGCAGGCGCACCTTACCGCCTGCGAGATGAGCATTCCCCGCGCCGAGAAGCTCGAAGCCAACCTCCACCGCCAAGGCGCAAAAAACGTGCCCGTCATGCGCATCGACGCACGCGAGCTCGACGAGTTCTTCCGCTTTGACCGTATCCTGCTCGACGCTCCCTGCACCGGCACGGGCACCGTCGTCAGCGGCAACGAGAAGAGCCTGCGCGGCCTCACCGAGCAGTTGCTGAGCAAGTGCGCCCGCTCGCAGCGAGCACTTCTGGACCGCGCCATGGGAGCCCTCAAACCGGGCGGCACGCTCGTCTATTCGACTTGTTCGATCTTGCCGCAGGAAAACGAGGACGCCCTGCAAGAGGCCCTCGACAAGCACATGGACTGCGAGCTTATCCCCCTCGACGGCACGCCGAGCGAAAGTGAGGCACGCCGCGCCCAGGATGCCGGTGAAGAGCCGCGCATCGAGTCCAACGCTCTCACCGAGGCAATCGCCGCGGGTCAGGTATCGGCCATCGCCAACGGCCTGCCCGGCACGCTCACCATTCCGCCCAGCCGCGAATTTGAGGGCTTCTACATTGCCCTGATCCGAAAACGCAGCTAGCGCACGGATCCAAAACTCAACAAGCTATCTCCGTGCGCGTTTGCCCTGCTGGTCGCGATGCTGTTTAAGCATCGCGCGCTCCTTGCGTTCGGCCCTTTTGCCTTTAATGGCCGTAACCACAAAGTAGATGACCGCGGCGGCTACGATTGCGCCCACGCATAGGCCAATCGAGCCCAACATTGCCGATAATTCCATACCGCGTCACCTCTCTTTTAAACGGGACTTTCAAGATAGCACCTCGATCCCCGCCACCACAGCTCCTTCACGTTCGCCGCCCTTCGGTCTAACGGAGGACGCGGCGGGGAAAAATCAACTCGTCAAATGATTTAGCATTCGCAATTCCGGCTGCATCGCGCCGGCCGTCATCACATAGAATCGAGCTTCCATGGATACCCTCAACGATCTAAATGAGCGCGTCGACGCCTTCGTCGGCACCAGCTCCTTCGACACGCCTGCCGCGGCAAACGACCAAGCTCCCATCGATGTGCCCGCCGAGGTTCACGAAGACATCGTCGCCTCGGTCGATTTCTCCGAGGTCGAGCTCGCAGACGAGTTCACCGAGCCCCAGGTAGCCGTGACCCCCAACGGACTGCTCCCCATGGAGCCGCTGCCCATCGACGGGCGCCTGCGCAAGGCGGCCCTTCGCATGCCTGACGAGATTGAGGAGGCCAGCGGCTTCACGCTCTTCGGCCGTCGTATCAAATCGCTCATCTACACCACCGACGTCGCGGTCATCCGCAACTCCAACGCCGATGCCGTCTTTGCCGTTTACCCCTTCACGCCGCAGCCCGCCATTACGCAGGCGCTGCTGACCGTCGCCGAGTGCCCGGTCTTCGTAGGCGTGGGCGGTGGCACCACCACCGGCAAGCGCTCCGTTCAGATGGCAGCCGTCTCCGAGATGCAGGGCGCGGCGGGCTGTGTGGTCAACTCCCCCGCCACCGCCGAGATGGTCGAGCACATCACCAACATCGCCGACATCCCCGTCATCGCCACGATCGTACGTTGCGACGACGATGCTCACGCAAAGGTGCGCGCCGGCGCCAAGATTCTTAACATCGCCGCTGGCAAAAACACGCCGCAGGTCCTGCGTGAACTGCGCGAGCACTATCCCAACCTGCCGCTCATCGCGCCGGGCGGCAAGACGTCCGAGAGCATCCGCGAGACCATCGCCGCCGGCGCCAACGCCATCATCTGGACGCCGCCTTCGGCACAGCAGCTACAGACCGACATGATGCAGCGTTATCGCAAGATGAAGGAAGACGCCACGCCCGTTATCTCGCGCGACGATGTGCCCATTATCGACCAGGTCGCCGCCGCCGAAGTCAGCCAGGTCGAGAACATGAATCCCGACGTGCCGATTCCCGACGAGGTCATCGAGCGCGTCGCTTCGATCCACGAGCGCGTCGAGGAGCGTCGCGCCAACCGCGGGCTCAAGCCCTCACTGCACGGCTTTTTCTTCCGAGGAAAGAAACGCTAGCAAAACATCTTGGCCCGCCCCACAAACGTGAGGCGGGCCGTTTTCGTTTGAGCAATCATGCAGCGATGTGATGGGGCAAATTAATCCACGCGCTTGTCGCCCATAAAGAAGAGCGCCACCGTACCAGGTCCGGTATGCGAGCCAATCAGAGTACCGATGTTATTGATCTCAATCTTGCCTTTAAGCTGCGGAACCTGTTTCTCAATCAGCGCCGCAACTGCCTCGGCATCCTCGCGGCACGCCGAGTGCGACATGATGCACTTACCCGAATAATCCGCACCGTCCTGCACGTGTGCCATCATGGTCTGAGCCATCTCGGAAATCGCGCGCTTCTTAGTGCGAATCTTCTCACGTGGCGACAGCCCACCTTCGCAATCGACCGTCATAAGCGGGCAAATCTTAAGCGCCGTGCCGATGATCGCGCTCGCAGCCGAAATGCGACCGCCGCGCAGGTAGCTCGACAGATCGGTCGAGAAGAACCAGTGGTGCAGGTTGAGCTTGTGCTCCTCGATCCAGGCAGCCGTCTCGTCGAGTGAAGCCCCGCTATCGCGCACGTCGGCGGCACATTCCGCCAGCAGGCCAAAGCCCGAAGACGCCGCCAGCGAATCGACGACGCGCACCTTGCCGCCCTGGGGATAGCGATCCGCGAGCATCTGCGCCGCAACGCAGGCCGATCCATACGTGCCCGAAATACCCGACGACAACGTCAGGTGCAGCACGTCTTTGCCCTCGGCAACAAGCGGCTCCCAAAACTCCTCGTACTCACCCACGCTCACCTGAGACGTCTTGGGCATGGCGCCCGCGGATATCTGGGCAAAAAACTCGTCCGGCGTAATCGACTGATACAGATCGTCCGCATAGACAACATCGTCGATCTCGTAATGAAAACACACGACAGGGATATTGCGCGATTCAAAGAACTCCCGAGTTCGATCGGCGGCGGATTCACAGGTCAGGACAAAATCACTCATATGAGGCTCCTTACGTATAGTTATAAAAATTATCGCACAGCAAGCATAAATACGGTACAAATGTCCACTATTTACCAAATAGAGCCAAAGGTGGTGAACATCTTTACCGTCATCATCTCTATCGATCCCGGAGGCATACGTCTGTAAAAACGACCCTACGTCTCCACCCAACCGCCATATCTACCTCAACTAAATCGATTTACCAAACCGTTCGGCCAACAATTCGACCTCCCACCCCCAATCGAAACAAAAGCGGCGCATACTGATAAACGTTTGACGCTGTTTATCAGTTTTACCAACCCCATCGGAAGGTGTTTCATGGTCGCATTCGATCGCAATCCGCAAGACTTCAAGTATCTGCGCCTGCTGTCGAAACAATTTCCCACCGAGCAATCCGCGTTTACCGAGATCATCAATCTCTCGGCCATCCTCAACCTGCCCAAAGGCACCGAGCATTTTATGAGCGACGTGCATGGCGAGTACGAAGCCTTTATGCACATCCTCAACAACTGCTCGGGCGTCGTGCGCGAGCATGTCGACGAGATTTTTGGCGACACGCTTTCCTTTGACGAAAAGGGCGAGCTGTGCACGCTCATCTACTACCCGCACGAGAAGATCGAGCTGGTCCGCAGCCAGCGCGAGGACTCGCCCACCTGGTACAAGACGATGCTTGACCAACTCATTATGGTTGCCCGCTCGCTTTCGAGCCGTTATACGCGCTCCAAGGTGCGTAAGGCCATCCCACGCGATTACGCCTATATCATCGACGAGCTGCTGCACACGCACCCGGACGAGAACAACTATCGCGTGCGCTATCACGAGCGCATCGTGGAGTCCATCCTGGAGACCGCAAGCGCCGACGACTTTATCGAGTCGCTTGCCTCGCTCATCAAGCGCCTGGCCGTCGACCACCTGCACCTGGTGGGCGACATCTTCGACCGCGGTGGCGGCGCGGCCAAGATTATGGACCGCCTGCTCACCTACCATTCGCTCGACATCCAGTGGGGTAACCACGACCTGCTGTGGATGGGCGCTGCGGCCGGTGAGCCCGCCTGCATCGCCACGGTGCTGCGCAACAACCTACGCTACGACAACTACGAGATCCTGGAGAACGACTACGGCATCTCGCTGCGTGAGCTTGTCGCCTTTGCCGATGCCACCTACACCGCCGGTGAGTCCATCACCCCGCTGGTCAAGGCCATCAACGTGCTGCTCTTTAAGCTCGAGGGTCAGATTATCCAGCGCCACCCCGAGTTCGACATGACCGACCGCCTGTTACTCAACAAGATCGACCACGACACCGGCACGGTCACGCTCGCCGACGGCAGCGTGTGGCCGCTCACGACCAACGACTTCCCCACCGTCGACCCGACGGACCCCTATACGCTCACGTCTCAGGAGCAGCACATCATCGACAAGCTCGTGTCCGAGTTTGTCACCGCCGATCACCTGCATCGCCATATCGATTTCCTCTATTCCCACGGCTCGATGTACAAGGTCACCAACGGCAACCTGCTGTTCCATGGCTGCGTGCCGCTCAACGAAGACGGCACCTTTAGCAGCATGAACTGCCTGGGCACCTGGCACGCTGGCCGCGATTATCTCGATTTTTGCGACCACATCGCCCGCCGCGCCTGGCGCGTGGGCGACCGCGACGCCCTCGACTGGATGTGGTACCTGTGGATTGGCTTTAGCTCACCCGCCAGCGGACGCCTGGTGCGTACCTTTGAGCGCGCCTATATCGCCGATAAGAGCACCTGGGTCGAGCCGATGGACCCGTACTTTACGCTTACCAAGTCGCCCTCGGTCTGCGATGACATCATGCGCGAGTTTGGCGTCGTGCCCATGGCATGTTCACCGACCGGCCACATCATCAACGGCCACACGCCCGTTAAAACCACCAAGGGTGAGCAGCCCATCCGCGCCGAGGGCAAACTGCTGGTCATCGATGGCGGCTTCTGCCGCGCTTACCATCCCAAGACGGGTATCGCCGGCTATACGCTCATCTCGAGCTCGCGCGGCTGCCGCCTCAAGTCGCACCGGGCCTTTACGACGGTTGCCGAGGCACTCACGCGCAACGTGGACATCGAAAGCGAGACCAACCGTTTTGACCAAGCAGACCGTCGCCGCATGGTGAGCGACACCGATACTGGCGCCAAGATTCGCAGCCAGATCCAGGATCTGCGCCAGCTGCTCGATGCATATAGAAACGGTGCTATCGAGGAGCGCGTCTAGCCCCACCCGCGGGGATTGGCTAAACTTGCTGAGTTTGTCATCCCCGCGGCGCCCCGGCGCCACCATAAGGCAGGTACCATGCAAAAGCTCCTTGCGCAGATCATGAAGTTTGGCGTCGTCGGCGTCATTGCCACGGTCATCGACTTTGGCATTATGAATCTGCTCCACTACGGTCTGGGCCTTAACATCCTAATCGCCAACACCAGCGGCTTTATCATCTCACTCATCTTTAACTACCTCGCAAGCATGAAATACGTGTTTGCGCACAAGGAAGGCATGAGCCGCCGCCGCGAGTTCATTATCTTTGTCGTGCTGTCCGTGATCGGCCTGGCACTCAACGACGGTATCGTGTTGACACTCAACGCCGGCCTGGGACTCGAGGCCAATATCGCCAAGATCTGCGCCACCGCGCTTGTCATGGTCTACAACTTTGTGACCCGAAAGATCTTCCTGGAAGGCGACGAGACCAAGTAACTCGCAACCTTACAGCTTTACAATGCCCACGGATGACGCGCGTCGAGCGCCGTGTTGTTCGCGGGCATTGCTCGTTTACGGGCAAGTTTTCAACGTTTGCGGATTAGCTCTTGAAAATTTGGCGAGTTCGTATAGTTCTTGGCAAGGACCTTACGTTTCCCTTGCAAAAGCTCTAAAGTATCCTCTGCTCGATTCATCAACGCATTGGATGTGATTACGTGCGCAAGGCACTGGCACAACCTCATACCAAGCAGTTCCTCAAGTTCGCTGTCGTGGGTCTTGTCTCCTTTGGCATCGACTGGGGTATGCTCATTGCGCTCGTCGAGCTGTTTCACCTCGACTTTTTGATGAGCACCACGGTTTCGTTCATCACGTCCGTCGTGGTCAACTACTGGCTCAGCATGAAGTACGTGTTCGACCACCGCGAGGGCATGAGCCGCAAGCGCGAGTTCACGATCTTCACCATCCTGTCGGTGATCGGCCTGGGCCTCAACGACCTGTACATGTTTGTGGGCGTCACGTTTTTGAGCATCGGCTACCAGGCCATGAAGGCCATCGCCACGTTCCTCGTCACCTGGTACAACTACTTCAGCCGCCGCTTATTCCTCGAGGGCGCGCAGTCGTAGACGGCCCAACATAATCTCGCTTCGCAGCCGGTTGGAATTCCCGTTCCAACCGGCTTTTTGTTTGCCGAGAGACCCGGCGACCCAGTCCTCTACGCATGAAAAACGGGCGGCTCGGATGTTGGTCCGAACCGCCCGTTTGGCGCGCCATGTCGAGGCCTCTAGCCCGTTACGTAATACCACACGACGGTGTCGCCATTCTTGAGAATGTAATTGCTGCAGGCGGTATTGGGCGTTTTGCCGTTAACGGAGTACATCCAGCCGCTCGTGCCGCCGTGTTCCTTCTCGGCCAAACCGCCAATCGCGGCAACATAGGTACCATACGACGAAGGGCGCGCATTGATAGAAAGTCCCAACGCACACAGCGCGTCGTAAGGAGTTGCGCCCTCATTGAAGGTGAACGTGCCGCCAGAAGAGACAGGGTTACCCACGGCGCTCGATGTGACCGAGACCGTCACCGTGACGACGTGGCTAGGCTGCTGCGAGCCGCCCTGATCGCCCGTAGAGGCGCCGCCGCCGTTGGATGCAGAACCACCGCCGGTCGTCGAGCCAGCGCTCGAAGATGAGCCGTCAGAAGCGCTTGATCCGCCAGTGGACCCAGAATTCTGCGAACCCGATTTATCCCCGGACTTCTTGCCGCCTTTGCCTTCGGACTTCTTCTCCTTCGAATCCTTGTCAGACTTCTTGTCCGAAGATTCAGACTTGTCCTTGGAATCAGATTCATCCGAGTCCTTGGACTCGGAGTCCACAGCGTCAGAAGACGAGGAGCCCGCTGCCTCCGTCTTGCGAGAGGCGGTAGAGCCAGAGCCGGCAACGCTTTTCCCCGCCACGGCCCGAGCGATCCAATCGATGGACCAAGCACCGCTGGAAGAAGGTTGGACAAAACCCAGCGACACAATGATCAAGACGATGCAGACGGCCGTCAGGGCGCCAAAAAGCGCCTTGCGCCGAGGGGCGGACGCCGCCGAAGCGGCGTCCTTTTTCTTTGCATCGTCAAGCTGGATGAACGACGAGTCGGGCTGCTTGGACTCGGCGTCCTGAGGCTTATTGGACACAGCCCTCACCTACCGACGCTTGGTAAACACGAACACACCGATGACTGCGAGACCGATCACGCCGGCCGCCACGCCAACAATGGCGAGCGGGTTGAAGCCAGACTCCTGTGCCGGAGCAGCAGCGGACTTCTTAGCAGCGGTCGTAGCAGACGAGCCCGTATCGGACTTGCCATCCTTCTTGCCGGACTTATCGGAATCCTTCTTGGAATCCTTATCGTCCTTGGTCTCGGTCGTGGTGGTCGTGGAGACCGGCTTCTGACCCGGCGAGACAGCACCGCCGGACTGCTGCCCGTTCGTACCGTTGCCAGAACCGGAGCCGCCATTGCCGCCAGAACCGCCGTTGTTGTCAGCGGCCTTCTTGATCCACTTGGCATACAGCGTCATATCAGCCGTCACCGCAACGCTAAAGTCATACGCCTTTGTACAAGCTTCATCGGTGTACCAACCAGCGAAGGTATAGCCCTCGCGCGTCGGATCGGTCGGCTTGCTGACAGTCGAGCCCGAAGCGGGGGTCTGACCATTGACCGACGAGCCGCCCTGAGCATCAAACTTGACGCGATGTGCCTGAGATTTCACACAGAAGAGATGGCCCGAATCGTTGGTGTAATACAGATTGCCGAACTGATCGCAGACAACCGAGGCCATGCAATAGTTGGCATATCCAGAACCGGGAACGAACACCTCGGTTGCCTCGGCATCGCCCAGCTTGTACATGTACACGCCACCGCCGGTAGTGTAGTTAGGCCAATTGCCCTTGGCGCCGTTCAAGGTGAAATATACGTACGTCTCGCCATCATGCGTTGAGACGAGCGGCGTGCCCTTGGACTCAAAGCCAAGCTCTTCGCCATCGGCCTTCGTAATCTGCTTCACACTCATATCGGAGAGGTCAATGATCGAAAGCAGGCCCTTAGCCTTAGCCTTAGCCTTAGCCTTGGCCTTAGCCTTCCAATTGTTCACGGTTGTCCCGCCAATAAAAGCATACTTACCACTGAAAACGGGCGTCGAAGTCGAATAAGCGGCAAACTGAACTTTCGCGGCCTCAGTAATGGAACCATCGGAACCAATGGTCAGCTTGTGCAACGTACCATCGTCGCGCGTAACAGCATATATATAACCGTCATGAACGGTAAGCGCCGAACGGATGTTGCCACCAGACAGCTTAATCGAACCAACAAGCTTTGACAGATCGGCAGAATACACGCGCACCTGGCCATAGTCGCCGCCAACGACATAGTAGCCATTTACCATCAGGCCGCCAGACCAGTAGTAACCTCCGTCAGCGACGGAGGCGCTACCGGCGATGGCGCCCGTGTGAATATTGATGCGCCTGACCGTACCGTTTTGCACGTCATTGCCATTGCCAGACCAATAATCAAGGGTGTTGATATAGACGTAGTCGCCGTCAACGGTCAACGAAGACAGGTTCTGCTTCGTAAATGCATCGGAATACCAAAGCGTCTCAAACGTTTTCGCCGAAACAGCCTGCAGATAGCCGCCGGAAAGCGGAATCAAAATAATGCCTTGCGCAATAACAGGACGGCAGGTGGTATCCATGGAAGAGCCAAGCTCAAGAGATCGCAGAACGGAACCCGTCTCGGGATCAATCTCATTCAGGACAGCATTCCACGTCTTTCCACCCCATACCGAAGCGCCCGTGACAAGGTATACCTTTCCGTTCGCGACAATGGGGTCAGACGCAGAGGCGCTTGCACCTGCCTTCTGCTGCTCTTCGGTCAGAAGATTAAGTGCCCAAGAAGGCGTATCGGTCTTTGTTGTAGGCGTAAGGGCGTCCGTCGAGGATCCCGAGCCGCCGTTCGCAAAACCATTCCATGCCGCATCGACATCGGGATGCTCCGTTCCGGGATTGGTAGCAGGAGCCGTCGAGGGCTTCTGCGTGCCGTCACCCTTAACATAACGGAACTCGACGCAATCGCCGTTCTTGAGGTAGTAGCTCGGAGCACCGACGCTCGCATACCCATTGTTTACAAAGAACGACCAGTAGCTGTACGGCGCGGCGCTCGTTGTGCTCAGCACGCGGCCATCGGGCATCGTCGCACT
>URDI01000040.1:0-18984 GCA_900546475.1 uncultured Collinsella sp. | reverse complement strand
CTGCTTGAAAGCTGCCGATGTGGAAACATTGGGTGACTTGGTACAGTTCAACAAGCCCGCGGCTCCCACGGCCTCAACAGCAGCGGCCTGACGCTCTGCACGATCCCACACGCCCGAGCGACCGCCCTCCTTGTGCAGCAGGCGCACGTCGACGATCTCCATGCCGCGATCGACCGCCTTGCACATGTCATAGATGGTCAGGCACGCGGCACTCGAGCCGGTCAGAGCCTCCATCTCGATACCCGTCTTGCCCGTCACGCCCGCCGTAACCAGTACGTGAAAGCCAACCTGCCCGTCCACGCGCGCCGGCGCCCAGCCCTCGGGCACGTCCTCGGCCGGCGTCCCCGCCGGAGCGATGGGCGCAATGTCGCACTTGCTCTTGGTAATGAGCAACGGATGGCACATGGGGATGATGTCGCTCGTGCGTTTGATGGCCATAATGCCCGCCACGCGCGCGCAGGCAAGCACGTCGCCCTTTTTGGCGCGGTCCTGCAGTACCATGGCCTGCGTCTCGGGATGCATGAGGATGGTGCCCTCGGCGATGGCGGTGCGATGGGTCTCGGCCTTGTCGGACACGTCGACCATGCGTACCTCGCCCTTGGCGTCCACGTGCGTCAGCTCGTCGCGACGGGCGTCGCGGGCGTCACGGACGGGCTCAGTGGCAGCACTGGCAGTCGGCTGCGCGCCTGTAACGGCATCGCTGGACGCAGCCGTGACTTTGTGGGCAGACATCGCGGCCCTGCGAGCGGCCTTGGTGGCATCGGCGTACCTGCTCTTGGCCATATGATCATCCTCCGATTTGGGACATAAATCGTTGCGTGCCCTCAATTATCGCGTGTTCCTGCGGTTTGTGGGCCACGGCATCGCGCCAAATCGAAAGTACCTGCATATCATCACCACGGCGCAGGGCGTCGCGCACCGAATACTCGGCATCGCTGAACAGGCACGGACGCACGTTGCCGTCTGCCGTCAGGCGCAGACGGTTGCAATTCGCGCAAAAATGGTTGGACATGGCGCTGATGAAGCCGACCGTTCCCGCCGCGCCCGGAAAGTGCCAGTAGCGTGCAGGGCCCGCGCCGGCAGGAGCGTCGTTGATGTCGAGCGGCTCAAGCTCGCCCAGACCAACCGCGGCGGCCCCGGCATTGATGCGCGCCCGCAGCTCGTCGCTCGGCACGGTGTCGCTCGCATCCCACAGCGCCGGATTGAGCGCAGGCGCATGCGGGTCCACAGCGCAATGCGAGCTCGTGCGCTCGTCGCCGATGGGCATATATTCGATAAAGCGCAGGTGGATGGGGCGGTCGAGCGTGAGCCGCGCGAGGGCCGCCACATCTTGATTGAGCCGGCGCACCACAACGCAGTTGACCTTAACGGGCTCAAAGCCCCAAGCCAGCGCCGCGTCGATGCCGGCCATGGTCTGCTCGAGTCGACCCAGGCGCGTGATCTTTCCAAACAGCGTAGGGTCGAGCGTGTCGAGCGAAATGTTGACGCGGTTAAGCCCGGCATCTTTGAGCTGCGGCGCCAGCTTGGGCAGCAGGGCGCCGTTGGTGGTGAGCGAGATGTCCTCGATCTGCGGGATCGCGCGGATGTCGCGAATAAGCGGAATGATACGGCGGCTGACCAGCGGCTCGCCGCCCGTCAGGCGTACGCGGCGAATGCCCTCCCCCGCCACCAAGCGCACAAAGCGGGCGATTTCCTCGGCGCTGAGCAGCTCGTCGTGCGCGCGGGGCGCCACGCCATCGGCCGGCATGCAATAGATGCAGCGGAAATTGCACTTGTCGGTAACGGCAATGCGCAGGTAGTTAATGTCGCGGCCAAAGCCGTCATGTTGCACGTGCCCGTCCACGCAGCCCTCCCCTCACGCAGCGTTTATTCTTCGGAAAACATAATACCCCACGGAAGAATCATGCCGACACCCGTACGACAGGACAGGTTGCTTTGAGCAAAACGGACTTTCCAAGCCCATCCTCAACATACAAACCATCACAACATTCGATGCTTTTCCCGCTTTTGGCAAAAAACGTCGAATGTTGTGATGGTTTGCCTGCCCACGGCACCCCGCAGAAGGACCAAAGCGCCCCTAAAGGCCGCCGTCCCAGTGCCGAATCACAAATTCTCGCAGGTCGTTTTGACGCTTTTGGAACGCTTCGCTTCGGTCGCACTTAAGGCCCATAGCGAGCGCAATGGCGTTCATCGCCCGGTGCAATTGCAGCTGGTGGGCAAACTGAGTCCCGGTGAGGACGATCATCCTAAAGCCCAGCGCGCTCAGCACGGTCATACGCTCCGCATCCGACGCGCTGCGCTGCTTATCAAGATGGTCCGAGCCGTTATATTCAATCCCCGTACCGCTCGCAGGCGCATATACGTCGATCTCGAAATACCCGGCCTTTGCGAGATACTTGAACTCGTTGGGAACATCGACCCAATGGTTGAGCTCGATCTTGGCGTATCCCAGCCCGCCCTGGGAACGTTTTGCTACGACCATGATTGCGGTGGCCGTCTCCATGGGCGACCGCGCGCCATCGTGCACGCGCTTGAGCACGGCGGCCGCGCGTATGGCCCCCTGACGAGATCGGTTCTCATTGCAATAGGCAATCAAGTCGGCAACGGTATACCTCTGCCCCATCTCGATATAATCGCCTGTCGACAGATGATTCAAATGGTATCGGGCGCAGATTTCATAACCATACTCCAGCTGTTCGGGCTCACTCATCCACGAACCCGCTTGGACAAAGCACATGGCCTCATCAACCACCAGAAGGCCCTCTGCCACCTCGATAAGATGGCCTGGAGGTACCGGCGCCCCAAACACGTGGCACCTAAACCCAGCCGGCGTCGAACGCTCAAAATCGAAGTTGACGAGTGTGTCGATATGATCGAGCTCTTCTCGTGGAATACCAAGCGAAACCAGATAGTCGGTAACGATCCCAACTGCTGTCGAAGCCCTCAGTCCCTTGGCATCGAGTCCCAATTTGGGCAGGCTCGCAGTCGGCTCCGCCTCGCTAGCAAGCGAGTCCTCATCGTATAGGCTGCTTGCTCGCGAGAGCGGCTCGGACGGGCGCGCCACGTTGTGGTACAGCCAGGCAGTCTTATGGGACAAGACGATCGGCAGGTCCATGAGCCCTCCAATGGAGTCGGATAACCAACCTTATTCCCCTGCCCACGGGTCCGCACACCTTCGTGCGCAAGAAAGCGATTCCGCCCGATCGAGTGGCAGAAAAACCATCACAACATTCGATGCTTTTCTCGTTTTTGGCAAAAAACGTCGAATGTTGTGGTGGTTTGAGGCGAGGTGAGGGACACGGAGGGGTCAAAGCATCGTGCTCGAACGGGTTAATCCAACTCTTTTAAGCCATGCGCCAGCTGCCAGTACTCGCCGTGCTGGGCGAGCAGTTCTTCGTGCGTGCCGCGCTCGATGATGCGGCCGTGTTCGAGGACCATGATGGCGTCGGCGTCGCGGACGGTGGACAGGCGGTGCGCGATCATAAACGTGGTGCGGCCACGCATGATGCGGTCCATACCGCGCTCGATGAGCTTTTCGGTACGCGTGTCGATGGAGCTCGTGGCCTCGTCCAGGATGAGCACCGGCGGATCGGCCACAGCCACGCGCGCGATGGCGAGCAGCTGGCGCTGGCCCTGCGACAGGTTGGCACCGTCGGCCGTGACCGGCGTGTCGTACCCTCTAGGCAGGCGGCGGATAAACGAATCCGCGCAGGCAGCCTCGGCGGCGGCGCGCACCTCCTCGTCGGTCGCGTCGAGTTTGCCAAAGCGGATGTTCTGCGCAATGGTGCCGCTAAACAGGTGCGTGTCCTGCAGCACAATGCCGAGCGACCCACGCAGACTGGCCTTGGCAATGTGCTTGACATCGATGCCGTCGTACGTGATCTCGCCGTCATCGACCTCGTAAAAGCGGTTGATGAGGTTGGTGATGGTCGTCTTTCCGGCGCCCGTCGAGCCCACAAACGCGATTTTTTGCCCCGGCTTGGCAAACAGGTTGAGGTCCGTGAGCACACGGGTGCCCGACACGTAGGAAAAGTCCACGGCATGGAAGCGCACGTCGCCGGCAAGCGGGACCAAGCCGCACGTGAGCTCGGTACCGTCGGCAGCCACCGCACGGCCCGACTCATCAACGGCAGCCACATCATGCAGGTGCCCGTACGCGCCCACGCCCTGGCCCTCGGGAATCTTCCATGCCCACGCGGCGTCGCCCGTCTGCACCAGCTCCACGCAGCCCTCGTCCACCTCGGGCTCAAGATCCATGGCGGTAAACAGGCGCTCGGCGCCGGCCAACGCATTGAGCAAGAAGTTGCCCAGCTGCGTGAACTGGTTGATGGGCATGGCGGCCTGGCGTACAAAGACCAGGTAGCTTGCGAGCGCACCTACGTCGGCGAGTCCCTTGATGCAGAGCATGCCGCCCGCCACGGCGACGATGGCATAGTTGACGTAGCCAATCACCACGGTCATGGGCACCATGGAGTTGGCATAGCTCACGGCGGCGGTGCCGGTGCGGCGAAGCTCGTCGTTGCGGCAGGTGAAGCCGGCGACATTCGCTGTCTCGCGGTTAAAGACCTTGATGACCTTTTGGCCCGAGACCATCTCTTCGATATATCCGTCCAGGTCGCCAAGCGATGCCTGCTGGGCGGCAAAGAAGCGCTTAGAGCGCGCGCCCGAGTAGCGCGCATACAGCACAATGGCCGCATCGCACACGAGCGTGATAATCGTGAGCTGCCAGTTAAGGATGATGAGCATGGCCGTGGTGCCCACAACCTGAATGGCGGCCTGAATCACGTTGGCAAAGCTGTTGTTGAGCGCCTCGGAGACGGTGTCGACGTCGTTGGTGAAAAAGCTCATGATGTCGCCCGAGCGCGTGCTGTCAAAATAACTGAGCGGCAGCGTCTGGATGTGCGCGAACAGGTCGCGGCGAATATCGGACACCACGCGTTGGGCCGCGCGCACCATGATCTGTGAGTAGCCCAGGGCCGAGAGCACGCCCGCGGCGTAGATGATCGCCGTCAGGATGACCTGCTTGGCAAGCAGTTCCTCCCCGCCCGTGGCCAAACCGTTAACGATGGGGCGCACCATGTAGGTGCCGACGAGGCTCGCGATGGCGGCGACGGAGGCGAGCACGCCCACCGCGAGCAACGAGAACTTGGCATGCCCCATGTAGGAGAGCAAGCGACGCACAGTGCGCTTGAGGTCGGCAGGGCGTGCTTGGGCTGCGGTCTTAGGCATGGCGCTCACCCCCTTCCAAGGGCGATTCGCTGGGGACGGAGGAAAACTGATCGTTCGCGCAGCGATCGTCGCAGCCGTCGCCGGTGTCTGCGTTCCCAGCGAACTCCATCTGCGAGGCATAAATCTCCTGGTAGATGCTGTCGCCCGCCAGCAGCTCCTCATGCGTGCCCACGCCGTGGACACGGCCGTCGTCCAACACAATAATGCGGGCGGCATCCATGACGCTCGCAATGCGCTGCGCAATGACAATCACCGTCGTGTTGGGAATCTGAGCGATATGCTCGCGGATCTTGGCGTCGGTCGCCATATCGACCGCGCTGGTCGAATCGTCAAAGATGAGCACACGCGGATGCTTGAGCAATGTACGCGCGATGCACAGGCGCTGCTTCTGCCCGCCCGAGACACCGGCACCGCCCGGGCCCAGATAGCCGTCAAGGCCGCCGATGCGATCCAGGAACTCGTCCACGCATGCCGCCCGGCAGGCACGCAGGAGCTCCTCGTCGGTGGCATCGGGCGCGCCCCACTGCAGGTTCTCGCGCACGGTACCCGTAAACAGCACGTTCTTTTGCAGCACAATGCCCACCGCGTCGCGCAGGGCAACCAGGTCGTAATCGCGCACATCGCGCCCGCCCACGAGTACGGCGCCTTCGGTGGCGTCGTACAGGCGCGCGATCAGCTGCACAAGCGAACTCTTGCCCGAGCCCGTGCCGCCGAGGATGCCCACCGTCGAGCCGCTCTCGATGCGAAGGTCGATATGTTCGAGCACATCCTCGGCTGCATCCTCGCGGTACTTAAACGACACGTCGCGAAACTCGATGCTTCCGTCGGCCACCCCGTGCACGGCAGTGGCAGCGTCGGGCGCCTGGATAAGCGAACGCTCGTCGAGCACCCGCGAGATGCGCTCCACGCTGGCAAGTGCGCGCGTGAGCAGCAAAAACACGTTGGAAATCATCATGAGCGAGTTCATGATCAGCAGCACATAGCTCATGAAGCCCGTGAGCGAGCCCACGCCGAGCTCGCCGGCAAGAATCATGCGACCGCCGATCCACAGAATGGAAAGCGCCGCCACGTACATCGACAGCTGAAACACCGGCAAGTTGAGCACAGCGTTGCCAAAGGTCTTCGTCGCGGTGCGCGCAAGCTCGGTATTGACGGCATCGAACTTGGCCTCCTCGTGCTCGGCGCGCACGTACGCCTTGACGGCGCGCACGGCGGTGAGGTCCTCCTGCACCACGCCGTTGAGATGGTCCATCGAGGTCTGCAGCTGACGGTAGAGCGGACTGACGCGATAGGTGATAACGCCCAGCACGATCGCCAGCACCGGCAGGATGATCGCGAAAACGGTGGCGAGCGGACGCGACAGCACCAGCGCATAGACCAAGCCGACGATGAGCGTCACGGGACCGCGCACCATGGGGCGAAAGCCATTGCCGATGGCATTTTGGATGACGGTGATATCGGTAGTCATGCGGGTGACGAGCGAGCTGGCGTCGTAGTTATCCAGATTGCCAAAAGCGAGCGTCTGGATCTTGCGGTACTCCGCCTCGCGCAAGTTAGCGCCCAGCCCCGAGGCGACGCGAGCAGACGTGCGTGCATAGCCCAAGCCAAGTACCAGCGAACATGCGGCGAATACCAGCATATACGCGCCCTGCAACAGCATGTAGTTGATGTCGCCCGCGGGAACGCCCACGTCGATGATATTTGCCATGATGACCGGGATAAACAGCTCGAGCGCCGTCTCGGCCGTCACAAAGAACACGCCGAGTATGGCATCGCGGCGGTATGCCCCCAGATAGGAAAACAAAATCTTGAGATTGCGCACGCAGGTTCATCCCCCATCAAACGTTGTTCGCAAACCCAGGTATTATGGCGCGCCGTGCGGCGGTGTCAAGTGATGCGAAATCGATTTCTGCAAGGCTAGTGCAGGCGCCAAGCTCGCAGGACGCGCCCCTGTATTCAATTGGAAATGAACGCGAGCGTGACTTTTTTCTCCCCGCCGCCAACACAAACCTTGACTCTACAATCGTTGTAGGGTTTTCACTACACTGGTACGTAAACAGACCAAGCCAGAAAGCCCCGCCCATGGAACACGACCTCACACGCGGCAATGTCCTTAAGACCATCGCGGTCTTTGCCCTGCCTTATATGCTCTCGTACTTTTTGCAGATGCTCTACGGCATGGCCGACCTGTACATGATGGGGCAGTTTAGCGGCGCCGCCGGCATCACCGCCGTGGGCAACGGCGCGCAGACGCTCTATATCATTACCGTGACGCTCGTGGGCCTGGCCATGGGAACGACGGTTATCGTCGGCCACGCCGTGGGTTCGCGTCGGTTTGACCGCGCCGAGACCGCCATCGGCAACACCATCACGCTCTTTATGGGTGTCTCGGTGGTGCTGGCCGCTGTCCTGCTCGCACTGTGTCCGCAGATTGTGGCACTCATTGGCACGCCGGCCGAAGCGGTCGAAGGAACCGCCGCCTACCTGCGTATCTGCTTTATGGGCATTCCCTTTATCGCCGCGTACAACATCCTCTCGGCCATCTTTCGCGGCCTAGGCGATTCGCGCTCGCCCATGTACGTGATTGGCGTGGCATGCATCATCAACATCGCGCTCGACTTTCTGTTTATCGGCCACATGGGGCTCGGCCCCGTAGGCGCGGCACTCGGCACAGTCATCGCGCAGACGGCGAGCGTGGCTCTCGCGCTCGTGTGGCTCAAGAGCCGTCGCACAAACATCCACGTTAAGCGCAGCGACCTGCGCCCCCAGCCCGAGGTACTCGGCAGCATTCTTAAAATCGGCGTGCCCGTGGCTGTGCAGGACGGCTGCATCCAGGTGGCGTTTATGTTTATCACCGTCATCGCCAACCACCGAGGGCTCGTCGACGCCGCCGCCGTGGGCCTGGTCGAAAAGATGATCAGCTTTTTGTTCATTGTGCCGAGTTCCATGGGTGCCACCGTCAGCGCACTCACGGCGCAAAACGCCGGCGCGGGCAAGGGCGACCGCGCGCGTCAGGTACTCAAGGACGCCATGACGATCTCGGTGGTGTACGGCTGCCTGATCACGGTGCTGATGTGGCTGGTGGCGCCGGCGTTTATCGGCTTTTTTGCCAAGGACCCCGCGGTGGTCGCGGCCGGTACCGGCTATATGCACAGTTATATTTTCGATGCAATCTTTGCCGGCATCCACATTTGCTTTAGCGGCTTTTTCGCTGCGTATGGCAAGAGCTACATCGGCTTTGCACACAACGTGCTGGCTGTGACACTCATTCGCGTGCCGGGCGCGTGGCTGCTGTCGAACGCCTATTCCGATACGTTGTTTCCCATGGGCATCGCCTCGCCGTGCGGCTCGATTCTGTCGGCGGTCATCTGCGTGATTGCATTTACCGTGCTCAACCGCCGTGGGGCTTTTGACAAACTGGTAGCGTAGCGGGGCGACGCAAAATCGCCCTGATCGACGACATCATCAGCGACGACCCAGCAACCTACGTGACGCAGATCACGGTGCCGGTCTCTCTAGGCTAGACCGAGCCTCGCCTCTAACTCGGTCAATGCCTCAAAGGCATCGCGAGATGCACCCGCCGCGCGCTCGCGCTCGGCAACGCAAATTCGCATCATTAAGCGCTCTTTTGCCTGCACTTGGGAATGCCTCGCGCGCCCTTCCGCCTGCGAGCAATTGCGATTCTCGATATCCATTACGCCTCCGGCACCTCACCAGTCGCCAAGATCCGCTCGAGCGCATCCTCGTCCAGTACGGGCACACCCAACTGCTCGGCCTTGGTGAGCTTGGAACCCGCCTTGGGGCCGGCGACCAGATAGCTCGTCTTCTTTGACACGCTGCCCGAAACCTTGGCGCCGAGCACCTTGAGCGCCGCGCCCGCCTCGTCGCGTGTGCGGTTGACGAGCGTGCCCGTGAGCACGAAGGTCAGACCCGCAAGCGGCTGTGCGTCGGCGAGCTCGCCCGCCACGCCAGCTTCGGCCGCGGCTTGCGCATGAGCGGCGCCCAAGTCGACCTCGAGCGAAAGGCCCGCTTGGCGCAGACGTTCCAGCACGGCAAGGTTTTCGGGTACGGCCAGGAACTGCTTGACGCTCGCCGCAATCTTGGGACCGATGCCCTCGCACTCGGCAATATCCTCTTCGCTTGCCAAGATAAGCTTGTCAATCGACAGGAATCGCTCGGCAATGACCTCGCCCACACTCTTGCCCACGTGGCGGATGCCCAGGGCAAACAGCACGCGACCGAGCGGTTGGCTCTTGGACTTGTTAAGCTCGGCGATGATTTTCTCGGCCGTCTTGAGACCCACCGGGATGGGGTCGCCCTTCTTGACGCCCTTTTTGCTGTTGGAGCTGGCATAGGTGCGGCCCGTGTCCAGTCCGGCGATGTCGTCCACCGTGAGCTGGTAGAAGTCCGCGACATCGTGGATCAGGCCGGCGGCGATCATCTTGTCGACGATCTCGTCGCCCAGGCCGTCGACGTCCATGCAGCCGCGGCTCACCCAGTGGAGCAGGCGCTCCTTGAGCTGCGCGGGGCAGTCAATCGACACGCAGCGGTAGGCCACCTCGCCGTCCTCGTGGACCACGGGGCTGCCGCATACGGGGCAGACCTCGGGCATCTGCCAGTCAACGCTGTCGGCCGGGCGCTTGTCGAGCACGGGACCCACGACCTCGGGAATCACGTCGCCTGCCTTGTGCACAATGATGGTGTCGCCCTCGCGCACGTTTTTGCGGCGAATCTCGTCGATGTTGTGCAGCGTGGCGCGCGCGATGGTGGAGCCGGCAACTGTGACCGGATCGAACTCGGCGACCGGCGTGAGCACACCGGTGCGGCCCACCTGGATGCGAATCTCGCGCAGGACGGTCTGCTTTTCCTCGGGCGGAAACTTAAAGGCAATGGCCCAGCGCGGTGCGCGAGCGGTAAAGCCCAGGTCGAGCTGCTGCTGGAAGCTGTCGACCTTTACGACCACGCCGTCGATGTCGTAGTCCAAGTCGCCGCGATGCTCGAGGGCCTGGGCGCAGAACCCGTGGACCTCGGCCGGCGTGGCGCAGCGGGCCACGTTGGGGTTGACGCTAAAACCGGCGCTGCGCAGCCAGTCGAGGAACTCACGCTGGCTGTGGACGTGCAGCGGATCGGTATCGGCAATGGCGTAGATAAAGGTGGCCAGGTCGCGGCGCGCCGTGACCTTGGGATCCTTCTGGCGCAACGATCCGGCGGCGGCGTTGCGCGGGTTGGCGAAGGGGTCGCGGCCCTCGGCATCGGCCTCTTCATTCAGACGAACAAAGCTGCCTTTGGGCATATAGACCTCGCCGCGTACTTCGATGGTACGCTCGCGGTCGGCACCCATGTGGGCGAGCGCCGGCTCGGACAGGTGCATGGGCACATCCTTGATGGTACGCACGTTGAGCGACACGTCCTCGCCCGTTGTGCCGTCACCGCGCGTGGCGGCGCGCACAAAGGTGCCGTTTTGGTAGGTAAGCGCCACGCCCAGACCGTCGATCTTGAGCTCGCAGGTATAGGTGACGCTGCCGGCACCGAGCGCATCCTCGGCGCGCTGGAGCCACGCGTCAAGTTCGTCCAGATCCATGGCATCGTCCATGGAATACATGCGCGCCATATGCGTGACCGGCGTAAATTGCTCGCTCACGTATCCGCCCACACGCTGGGTATAGCTGTCGGGCGTCACCAGGTCGGGATAGGCCGCCTCGATCTGCTGGAGCTCAACGAGCATTTTGTCGAAGGCGGCGTCCGTGATCTCGGGTGCGTCGAGCATGTAGTAGCGATAGGCGTGGTAATCGAGCTCGTGGCGCAGCTCGGCCGCGCGCGCTGCCGCCTGGGCACGGGCGTCGGTCGGTGCGGCGGCATCCGCGCTCGCGGGCGTTTCGGTATCGATGTCCACACCGTCACCAAACAGGCTCGATTGCTCCATTGCGGCACTCCTTCGCTCGATTTCAAACGGATACTAGAGTACCACCGGTCGCAACGGGGCCGAATAGCGGTCTCAAACCGCACCGAATCGGCAGCCGTCAAACTGGAGCGACAGCGGGTTCGACATGCTCAATTATGCGACTCGGTTCATAGTAGTTAATATTTTATATTGTGTTTGCAATATATTTTGGTATCATCAACGTGAGGTGATTGAAATGAAGAATCAGTCCAAACGTTTCCTGACCATCCTCGTCCCCCTTGTCCTTATAGCAGCCGCTTTGCTCGGCTTTTTCTGGAAGGACATTCCCTTTTCGAAGGACCTTTCCTTGCGGGGCGAAGTCGTTGCTGTGTATCACCCTTCCGCCAGCGGGGCGAGCGAAGGTCGCTTCGTTATCGCAAGCGAGCAATTCCAATCCGCACCGCTGCACCTCAACTTTAAAATCAATTCAACCATCCCCATTAAGGATCAGGATGGCAAGAAGGCAGAAGTCGGAGCCATCAAAGAAGGCGTCTACGTTGACGTAACCTGCACCGTCAACACCAGCAGCGATCCCGATCCCACAAAGCTGCCCGCCCTCATAACGCCAACAGCCATCACGATTACGCAAAAGGAATAGCTCGATGTCAGAAAGGAGTTTAAAAAATAATCACCAGATAGTTAGGAGCCAATGATGAAAAAGGTTGCTTATTTACTCGCCGTCTGCCTTGTTGGGTTATCGTGCATGACCGCGCAGCCCGCCTTCGCAGCAGAAACCCATTCCTCTATCATTTCGCCAGTTGCCGAAAGTCGTTCAATCTACACCGCCGAAACCACCCTCGCCTATTCGAACGGCGTCAGGCTCCATGTTACTTACACCGTTAACGATACCTATGGAACGATAACAGGCATCAAATCCATAAAGAACTGGACCTCCAATTCTCGAGTAAGCAACATCAGCTGGACTTATAGATACGGACTCAGCAACGGAAGCGTCGTCGTAACTGTTACTTACTATTACAACGGCAGTTGGCATTCTGAAGCAAGAACCATCTATGCTTAGGATTTTTTGGCTGCGGCATTGCCGCAGCCTTTTTGGGGTTAATTATGGAAAGCTCAGATAAACGATGCCGTTTTAGCAGTGTGATGTTGCTCGCCACTTTGTCTGTCGCAGCAATCATGGCGGCCTTCTCAGCGTTCAGCGTTGCCAACGAGGCGCGGGAGCTGCTCTTTGCACCCACTCCCCTCTACATTAACGGTGAGTCCATTCCGAGCGCCGTCCTTACCGCGCTTGCCATCCGCGACGTTCTGGCCCTGGCGCTTTCAATCGCATGCCTGATTGTCTACTTGAACTTCTGCCTTGACGTCGTCAGCACTCAGTCGATATTCACGCGAAAACAATGCCGGCGTCTTCTGGTTGTTGGACTTCTGCTGCTCATTTCTTCAATTGTCTCGATTACCCTAGATAACCTGTGTGCCATCCAGCTCCCCAACGACGTCAGTATTACCGCAATTGGCATCTTTGGTTTTAACGCTTGGACACTGGTTCTCGCTTTGTTTGCGCTATCCCTTTCGGCTATCTTTGAGTACGGGCGACTCTTGCAGTCGGACGTTGACGCCATTATTTAGAAGGAGGGCAGCATGCCAATCGTCATGAGACTCGATCGCGTCATGGCGGATCGCAAAATGTCCTCTCAAGAACTTGCCGACATTATCGGCATCTCGCCCGTTAACGTTTCGCGCATTAAAACGGGGCGGCTCAAGGGCATCCGCTTTTCGACGTTGACCGCAATGTGCGAGGCGCTTCACTGCAAACCCGGCGACATCATCGACTGGATGTCGGACGAAGAGTACGTCGAGGCATTTGGAAGTCTTCCCAGCGACGAAGACTAACCAAAATGATCCGTTTCCCCGTCCCCAAAGGATCAATAGGAAAAGAGGGGGGCTGTCCCGCGTTGATGGGACAGCCCCCTGGCCTCGATATGTGCGAAACGGCTCGTTAGTAGCCCTGGCCGTGGCCTTGCCCCTGGCCTTGCTGGCCGAGCAGCTCCTCCAGGTACTGGCGCAGCTGCTCGTCGGTAATACCGCCGTTGCCGGTGTCGGTCGCGCTGTCGTCCTGCTGCTGGTTCTGCAGCTCCTCGTCGGAGCCCAGCTCGACAGTGACCTTCTTCTCTTCCTTGCCGCGCATGAGCGTGATCTCGACCTTCTCGCCCACCTCGTGGCTGCGCAGCGCGATGATCAGGCCGTCAGCGCTTGTAATCTCGTCGTTGCCCAGCTTGGTGATGACGTCACCCTCCTGGATGCCGGCCTTGGCAGCGGGGCCGTCCTCGACGACGCTCGCCACGTAGGCACCGCTATCGGTGCTCAGCTTGTTGGTGCGGGCGTTGAGCGCGTTGACGCTCGAAAGCGTGGCGCCCAGATACGGATGAACCGGCGTCTTGCCGTCGATAATCTGGTCGGCGATGTTCTTGGCATAGTTGACCGGAATGGCAAAGCCCACGCCCGAGCTGGAGCCCGAATAGCTCTCGATGAGCGAGTTGATACCCACGAGCTCGCCGTTGTCGTTAACGAGCGCGCCGCCGGAGTTGCCCGGGTTGATGGCGGCATCGGTCTGGATCATGTTGGCATAGATGGTGTTACCGTTGGTAGAGCTCATGGCCGTGGAGCGATACAGCGCCGACACGATGCCCGTGGATACAGATTGCTCGTTGCCGAACGGCGAGCCGATCGCCATGACCCACTCGCCCACGTTGAGCTTGGAGGAGTCCCCGATCTCGATCGGGGTGAGCTTGGAGGCGTCGGCATCCTTGAGCTTGATGACGGCAAGGTCGCTCGAAGCATCGTTGCCCACGAACTCGGCCTCGTAGGTGGTGCCGTCATCCATGGTCACCACGTACTGGTCATAGCCATCGACCACGTGGTTGTTGGTGAGGATGTGGGCCTCGGTATCGAGCACCACGCCCGAGCCGACGCTGCCCGAGCTGTCCGACTCGTCGGCAGACTGCGAAAGCGAGCCATTCTGGCTGCCGCTCGAAGTGGCGGTAATGGAAACCACGGAGGGCAACGCCTTGGCAGAAACGGCCTCGGCCAGCGTGGTGTCCTCGGAATCAATCGTAATCTTTTGCGTCGATGAACCCGAAGCACCCGCCGTCACGGCATTCTTTCCGCCGCCAATGTTGAGCGTGCCGCTCATAATGAGCGCAATGACCAGCAGGGCGCCGCAGGCACAACCGGCGAGTGCCGTAATAAAGATCGGCAGCTTTTTGGTCTTAGTCTTGACCACTGTGTGCTTGTTTACAACCTGCTGGCTGCCCAGCGGCTTTCCGGTCTGCGTGTCGTAGGCCTGCACGTAGGGAATGTTGCTGTCGGCAGGCGTCGACTCTACCTGCACACGCGGCTGCTGTTGGGTCTCGCCGGCGTTGCCCGCATCCTGGGGACGCTGGGAATCGTTCTCGCTCATAGCTGCGATCCTTTCGTCAAATAACCAAAGGCCCGCCAAACATGTGGCGGGCCATCATTGTTCACGTTGAGTTGTACCCCAAGCTGGGCAGTCCCGAGCACTAGATGCCAAGATTTCAGCTTTGCTTAAGTAATGACATGCTTATAGGCCAATTCGTTTTATGCCGTCATGTCTATTCGATATAACAGTCGATAGCAAAGCTATATGTTGAATCGTTAATGAAGTCCGTAATCGTCGCGCCCATGCCTGATCCGCACGTCCACTTATCTTTCTCCGCGTCGTATGGCGTTGGCTCCCACCCCGTTTCATATGATGCTTCGCTTTCCGTGAAGTTATTCATCACGTATTTATCCTTCTGCATGAGCGCGTACCAAGCGTTTGCATACATCACAAGCGGATCGATTTGGACTATCGAGTACTTTCCGGAACGAATCTCAATTTCTGTTTTATCGTTATAATAAGCGACTGTGAGCTCAATCTTGGCAAGCAGCGGCAACGTTTCGTCTGATTCCCTCTGGATTGTTATGACATCACCGGCCATAGCGTCGGCAGACACAGTTTTGCTCTCTGGCGTGAAAATAGTCTCTCTGCTTCTTGTTCGCGTTTTTTCATTGCCATTTTCATCTCTGACCACCGTGTCGACCACGAGCGTCAATCGCTTCTGAGCGTCCGGCAACTCCACGGCTTCTGCCATCCCGGCTCGCATCAAAATAGGAGCCCCCGCCATCAGACCTAAGAACTGCTTTCTATCAATCATTCTTCATTCCCCTTGTCTACTTGATTTGACTTTCTCAGCTGAATGGGGATACAGAACAGTCCCGTCAAGTTCCTTATCTTCCACAAAAACTAGAATCCATTTATCACCTGCTTTCAACCCTGAGACATATCCGGAACTTGACTTACGGCGCATATCGATTCTCTTACGGCAACCACTTGGCATAAGCGCCTCAAATTGCCCGTTATGAACATCCGATAGAGCGCGCACCTCGACTGCAACAACCGTGTCGTTTTCTCCCCCATTAGTCGCCCTTAACAGAAAGAAGCTCGCTGCGGTGAGCAAAGCAAAGGAAAGCACCAATAGGAGCATTGCCCTTCGAATGAACTTGTCGCCGTTCACGAGTACAATCAACCCTTGCAATATGTGCCATCGTGAGACGTGTAAATTGATACGTCATATGGAAGAAACTGTAGCTGGTTTGTCCATCCATTCCAAACAACAAGCAGGTACTTCTTGGCATTCGAGTATGTGTTATGCATTGCCACGTAGCCCACAACTGCCATTGCGTGCCCGCTGCCATTTGACCGGAGCCTTCCAGAGAAAATACTCAGATTCCCCGAGTCGGTATTCACCCTAAAGGAATCCCATGACGGATACCAAACGAATGACGTCTCAAGCTCCTTGCCTCGTCTTGCACAAAACTCCTTTAAGGCCGGAGCGGGTTTATCAGGAGAAGTCTTGCCTTGAGTAAAGTACAGACCAGTCGCTTGATCATATTTCTTTTCTTCTTCTTCCCATGTCCCCGACAGCCTCCAAAGCTCCGAGTATAAATCGGACAATTTAAGGCGGTTCAAAGTCACATAGTGACTGCTAACTGCAAACATTGCCGAAACAGCGCAAGCATAAGTCCCCGTTTCTTTGATAACTTCTGTTTGCGTTGGCGTTATTATTCCCGAAACCGTTTTGCTCGCATCAACAACATATCCCTGTTTATACAAATCCTTGGCAGATACAAAAACGTCATCGAAATGTTCCGGCGATCCGCTGCGATTGCCTCCCGAGGACAATTTATTTGGTACTTTTTTTCCACTTGCGTCTAAAACAATGTTTTTATCTAAGTCGGCAACGCCAACAGTTAGCTCGTCAATCTTTAACGCAACGACGTTATCCGAGGATGCGAGGAGTGCAATTTCTTCGCTTGCACTCTCGATAGGTAAAAGAGCGTTCGGAGCCAAGCAGTATTCGCTGATCCACCAAGATCGCTCTGAATCAAATACGACGTAGCCATAGTTAACGTCATCCCGCTTCGCACGAACGATATACCCGATTGATTCCCCATCGGAATTCACCATTTTTACTGGGTCACAAGCGGTCACCGGCTCATCCGATACATCATCAAAGAACGCCTGCGCTTGCTCCACAGCTATTTGCGGTGTGACACGGACCAAGTCGTCGTCTCCAAAAACCAACCTTGGAGACATCAGGGCGGCAAGCAACACTATGAATCCGACAATCACCTTTCTCGAATAACGCATTTCTTCCTCCATCCGTGTAGTAGGGAGATACGGTAACTAAATGATATTCGCTAGATAGTGTTATACGTTTGATATTGTTTTTACTGACACACTTTTAATCGGTGAAAGGTCTTCTTTTCGCCCTAAACGAGAAAAGGGTACTGGAGAAATCTCCGGTACCCTCACATTGCCCTCTATTTACTTGCTAGTCCTTAAACAGATAGCCCACGCCGCGGACGGTGGTGATGTGCGCCGCGATCTGCGGGCCCACCTTGGAGCGGATGCGTCGGATATGCACGTCGACGGTGCGCGTACCGCCGCAGTACTCAAAGCCCCACACGCGGTGCAGCAGTACCTCGCGGCTGTAGGCGCGGTTGGGATGCGTCGCCAAAAAACTCAGCAGCGAGTACTCCATCAGCGTCAGGTCAATGGGCTCGCTATCGAGTGTCACCTGGTAGGTGGCCAGGTTGATCTCAAGGTTATCGATGTTGAGCACATCATCGGAGGCGACGGGCTCCTCCTCGCCCATCAGACGCTGTGCACGAGCCTTGAGCTCGTTGGGCGTCGCCGTGGGACATACAAAGTCGGCATGCGCATGATTCGGCAGGCGCAGGGTGCCGAGCGCCTCGTCGTCGACGATCACCAGCATGGGAACACCGCCGCGATCGTCGAGCCACTTGGCAATCTGATCGATGCGGTCGCTGCGGATGCCATCGGAATCGAGGATCAGCAGGTCAAAGTCGTGCGCCGCAGTTGGCGAATCGGGGGTGGCCAGACTCACCTCGACACCCAGGGTGGTCGTCAAGCTGCGGGCAAACTCGTGGAAGCGCGTCGTGCGCGCCATGAACAGGGCACTCTTTTCGGACATATCGGCCTCCAAAGAAATGAGCTCAATCGTACTGGGACAAGCCAGCGCGATTAGGAGTTCGCCAGGTAGTGCTTGATCTCCCATTCGGTGATCGTGGACTCAAACTTATGCCACTCGTCGCGCTTCTTTTTGAGGAAGAAGCTATGGATGTGCTCGCCGAGGGCATCCTTCATAAACTGCGAGTCCTCAAAGACGTCGAGTGCCTCTTTAAGCGAGCGCGGCAGCGGCGTATAACCGGCCTCGAGCATCTGGCGGTCGTTGAGCTTGAGCGTCTCGGCCGTGGCCTCGGGCGGGAGCTCCAGCTTGCGCTCGATGCCGTCGAGACCAGCAGCCAGCGTGACGGCGTTGACCAGATACGGGTTGGCCATGGGATCGGGGCTACGAAGCTCAATGCGCGTGGACAGCTGCTTGCCGGGCTTGTAGACCGGGATGCGAACCATGCTTGCGCGGTTGCGCAGGCCCCACGTGGCGTACTGCGGCACGGAGTCGCCGCCCGTGGTGATGCGCTTGTACGAGTTGACCGTGGGATTGGTGATGGCGCTGATCTCGCGCGCGTGCGCCAAGATACCGGCCATGTAGTGCTTGGCGACGTCGGAGAGATGGTACCTCTCGTCGGCCTCGCCCCAAAAGACGTTGTTGCCGTCGTGGTCGAACAGCGACTGATGCAAAAACATGGCGCTGCCGTCCTCGCCCGCCAGCGGCTTGGGCATAAAGGAGGCGTGACAACCGCTCTCGTAGGCCTGCTGTTTAATGATGAGCTTGGCCGTGGTAATGGCGTCGGACATGCTCAGGGCCTCGGCGTGGCGCAGGCTCATGCCGTGCTGCGAGCGACCGGCGGCGTGGAAGGTGTACTCCACGGGCACGGACATCTTCTCGAGCGTAAGGACCGTGTTGCGGCGCAGGTCGCGCGCGGCGTCGCTCACCGAAAGATCGAAGTAGCCCACGTTGTCGAGCGGCTCGGGCGTGCGCTCGTCGGGGAAATAGTAGTACTCCAGCTCGGCACCAACGTTGAGCAGGTAGCCGGCCTTCTCGGCCTTATGGAACATGCGGCGCAGCGCAGCGCGCGGGTCGCCGGCGAAGGGCTCGCGATCGGGAGTGCACACGTCGCAGAACACACGGGCGACGCCGTTGTGGCTCGGACGCCACGGCAAAATCTGGAAGGTCGAGGCATCAGGGAACGCCAGCATGTCGGCTTCCTCGGGCGTGGCAAAACCCTCGATGGCCGAGCCGTCAAAGCCAATGCCCTCCTCAAATGCGACCTCGAGGTCCTCGGGGCTAATGGCAAAGTTTTTGAGG
>URDI01000039.1:0-19697 GCA_900546475.1 uncultured Collinsella sp. | reverse complement strand
ACAGTCCTGCTCACGACGGAGGCCACATTAAGTGGCCTCCTGTTCGTGCGGAACTCGCGATAAACCTAAGCCGGTGTCCCCGCTCTCCCGGGGCCTGTCGTGGCTTGGCCGTTGCATGCGGCTCGCTTTTCGGAACGGGGCTGACGGTCACGTTCCGAAATCTACCACCGTCGCTGTGCAGGGTGTCTATAAAGAGCCGTGGCCAAAAAACATCAAATATGAGTACTGATACTCTTTTAGTAGCAGTAATTTTGACCACATTTAAGGTGATTTGACGTGTCGATCGAGCAGATAAGCTGCCGTATCTCCTCAAGTGTTCATTAAAGGAAGACCTTGATGCGAATAAATCTCATTAAGATCTTCTTTTATTAACGAAAATAATGTAGCTACAACGGTAACAGTACTCATATTTGCCGTTTTTTGGCCACAGTCCTTCGGAGGGTCCTCGAAAATAGTCCCGAGCCGGCACTTGGGGACGTTCCTATAATGCCGGCACTTAGGAGCGCCCCCAAGTGCCGGCACCGCGTCTGCCTGCGGCGGCCGCGCCCCGCTGCGTCGCTTCGCTCCCTTGCGGGTTCGAATCCCTCCGCTTGGCGGCGTTGGCTCGATTTGCTTGACGTGAGGGGCTCTTGGCTGGTGTGGGACGGAGGGATTCCGCGTCCGCCTGGTCGGCGGCCGCGCCCCGCTGCGTCGCTTCGCTCCTTGCGTGCTGCGCTGGAAAACGCTTCGCGTTTCCTCAGCTCCGCACCCTTGCGGGCTCGAATTCCTCCGCTTGCCCACAAGAAAGCGCCCTTGGCCGTTATGGGCTTAGGGCGCTCAGTTTTAATGGCTGGGACGGAGGGATTCGAACCCCCAACAGCCGGCACCAAAAACCGGAGTTCTACCGTTGAACTACGTCCCAATGTGTGGTGTTGCCCAAAAGCAACTCGTCTAGTTTACCTAATCTGCGAGGGCATCGCAAACGCCATCGAGTAGGCGTACGGCGAGCGTCTGCGCGTCGCTGGCCGTGAAGGTGCCGTTGTAGCGCGTCATGCCCGTGAGCTCAATGCGAATGCGAGCCGGCTTCTGCTGCGCGGCGACATTGGCGGTGCGGATGCGCTGGGCCAGGTTGTGGCACTCGGCGAGGGCAATAGTGGCGCGTGGCGCGGCGTCGGCGGGCAGCTCGTCGCTTGCGATCTCGAGCACCAGGTCAACGTCGGTTGGGACCTCGGAGTCGCAGAGCATCATGCCGCTGTTGTCGGTCGTTGCCGTGGCGATGTTCCACATGCGCGAAGCAACGCTGCGTGCGATGGGGTCCTCGCCGATAACGGCAATCTGGAAGCGCTCGAGCACGTTGGCGGCGCGAGCAAAACCGATGCGGGACTCGGCTTCGGTGACCGAGGGCTTGCCCTCCCACACATGATGCAGGCGGTTGATGTAGGCGTAGGTGTCTTGGAAGGCCATGCCGTCGGCAAACAGGCCGACATTTTCCTGGAACTGCTGCAGGGCGGCCTCGGTATGCGGACCAAAGTAGCCGTCGTCCTCGCCGCAGGCAAAGCCCAAAACGTTGAGAGCGCGCTGCAGGGCCTGCACATCGGCGCCATGGAAATTGGGCATGCGCAGATACAGGGTGCGGTCGCCCAGCTTATACGAGGCGTCGACCAGGGCGCTCCAACAGGGGATATCGACGGCATGACCGGCAGCAAGGCCGCTGTCGAGCCTGAAGGTGCTGACGGCCTGCTCGGTGGTGGTGCCAAAGCGCTTGTCGACAACCTCGGCGTCATCGATTGTATAGCCGAGCTGCAGAAGGCGGGACTGGACGTCCTCGACGGCTGCTCCCTGCATGCCCGTGGTAATAGGTTCCATGAACGAACCCCTTTCGGCGTACCATTCGTACTATTTTGAGCGTGTGTCGGATAGACAACGCGAGACAATTTATAAACATGCACTCAATAGTGTAGCAACTTGTACCCAAACTCGCTGCCCACAGGTTTTATGACCCCCGCTAGTTAAGACGCTCCACAAAGAAATCTGCCATTGAGAGGAAGAGCTCGCGCGCATGCGGGTCAAGCTCAACGTTCTCGATGGCAGCCTTGGCTTTTGCGGTCAGGTCCAGCGCGTAGGCGTGAGCATATTCGATGGAGCCGGTCTGCTGGAAGATCTCCACGGCGCGTGCGAGCTGCGCAGGGTCCTCGGTGCCCGAGGAAAGGATTGCCTCGACCTCGTCGTGATGGCGCTCATCAGACAGGGCGTGCACGGCAACGAGCGTGCGTTTACCCTCGGTGATGTCGGTGCGGAAGTCCTTGTTGGCGGCCTCTTTGGTGCCGACCAAGTTGAGCAGGTCGTCCTGAATCTGAAAGGCAAGGCCGGTGTGCAGGCCAAAGGCGCGTAGCGCCTCGACCTGCTCTTCGCTGCCGCCGCCGATAATGGCTCCGGCGGCAAGCGGCGTGGCTCCGCTGTAATACGCGGTCTTGTGCGTCGCCATGTCCAGGTAGTCATCAACCGAGATATCAAAGCGCCCGTCGCGGACCCAGCCCAGGTCGAGCGCCTGGCCCTCGATGGTACGGACGATCATCTCGGTAAGCTCGTGGAGCACGCGAAGCTTCACGTCTGCGTTGAGTGTGGGGTCGTCGAGAACCGTCTTGGTGACCATGGTGAGCGCCAGGTCACCGCAGTTGATGGCAAGACCGGTGCCCTCGGTAAGGTGCATGCAGGGCTTGCCGCGACGAATCTGCCCGTTGTCGGCGATGTCGTCGTGGATGAGTGCGCCCGACTGAAAGTGCTCGATGGCCGCCGCTGCGCTGCGGGCGCTCTCAAAGCTGCCGCCTACCGCAGTGGCGGCGAGCATGCAGATGAGCGGGCGGTGGCGCTTGCCAGCGTTTGCCGTAAATGCCGAGAGCGGGGTATACAGGTAGCGCTCGATATCGGCGGAAGTCGCCTGTCCGTCAAAGAACGTGGCCAGATAGTCGTTAATCTGGTCAAAGTGCTGGGCTAAAAAGCTGGTAAACGGACTGGACACGGGTTCTCGCATTCTTTGATAGGTTGCATCGTTGCATTATGCAGACAACATATTGCCACATTAGGGCGTCGAGCGCGGCGGTTGAAGACGATTGGTCCATGCGGCCGCAAGTGCGGTAGGGGCTTGGCTAGATAAGCCCAAAGTGTTCGAGCGCGGTGACGACGCCGTCGTGGTCGATGCTGTCGGTGACATAGTCGGCCTTTTCCTTGAGGAAGTCCGGCGCGTTGCCCATGGCGATGCCAACGTCGACGGCGTTCATCAGCGAGACGTCATTGCTGGCGTCGCCGATGCCGTATACGGTTCCGTGGTGGGGATCGAGGGCGTCGAGTACGGACTGGATACCCTCGCGCTTGGTGCATTCGCGAGGCGAAATCTCGGTCACTTCGAGCTCGAGCTCGTTAAAGCAGAGCAGCGGCTCAAACGCTTGATCCTGAGCGATGCGGTTGGCAAGCGACGTGGACATTAAGATCTTGTAGGCGCTGTAATGTTGCAGCTGCGTAATTGCATCGCCCACGGTGCGGGCGTATCCCGGGGCGTCGGGCGCATCGGCACTCATGCGAACGACGCCATTGAGTCCCTCAAAACGAATCACTTCGTCCGATTGCTCAAGAATGGGAGCAAGGCGCTGCAGCATGCCGGGCGTCATCGCCAAATCGCGAATCACGTGTCCCTCAAGTTCGACATAGCCACCCGCGAGGCAGACGATGCCGGTCCAGGGCAGCTCGAGCAGCTTTGGATGGATGCAGCTCAGCGTGCGCCCTGTGCAGATAAACGCCATATTGCCCTTGGCGACAAAATCACGGATGGCTTGCGAGACCGCTTCATTGGGATAGGGGGAGAGGTCTCGCTCGCTCTCGGGAAGCTCTTGTGCCACTCGAGGGTCTTGCCAGGCGAGTGTTCCGTCGATATCGAAGAAGCAGATATCGCCGCGCTTATGGGCTGCGCTGGCGGCAGGGGAGGCCGAGGTGGTGGGCACAAATCCCGGCTCGAGGCCCATGATCTGGTCAAAATGCTCTTTAACGCGGGGAACGGAGATGCCAATAATCACCTGGGCGGTCTTGCCCGTAATGATGAGGCCCTTGGCGCCCGCCGCGACGAAGGCTGCGTTGTCTGCGACAACGGAAGGTTCTGCGACCTCAACGCGCAGACGCGTGGCGCAATTGGTCGCTCCTACAATATTGCTAACGCCACCCAAGAGCGCAACGACTTGCTCAGCAAGCAGATGATCTTGGGATGATTGGTTGTCGGTGCCGTTTTGGGCCGCGCCTTCTTTGGCAGAGCTTTTTCCCGTCAGACGTGCGAGCGCCGCATCGCTGGCGATATGATCCTCGCGGCCTGGGGTTTTTAGGTCGAAAGCCAGAATGAGGCCCCGGAAGACCAGAAAAAAGACAGCGCTAAACATCAGACCGATACCGAGCGCCAAAAGGTAGGAGCCGGCATGCATTCGCATGAGTGGGATGAAGTTGAAGGCCGTCATTTCCATGAGACCGCCCGAGAAGATGCCGACGATACCGAAGAAGTTCATGGTCATGGCAAGGCAGGAGGATAGGACGGCGTAGAGCAAAAAGAGTCCAGGATAGGTGAACATAAAGAGAAACTCGAGCGGCTCGGTGACACCGCAGACCACCGAGGCGACGATGGCGGGCAAAAGGATGACCTTAAGGCCGGCGCGGCGTTCGGGTTTGGCGGTGAAATAGAATGCTGCCGCGATGGCGGGAAGGCCAAAGAGCTTGCCCCAGCCGGTGGCGGTAAAACCTGCCCAGGGCGCAAGTTCATTTAAAGGGCGCGTGCTATGGGAGAGAATGGGGAGCAGGTTGGTCCACGTGGCGTAAATACCGTCGTGAATGACCAGATTGTCGTAATAGATGGGCATATAGAGCAGGTGGTGCAGCCCCATGGGCTCGAGTGCTCGCTCCAAAAACACAAAGATGCCCACGCCGAAGGGGCCGACGCCCGCAAGTGCGTGGCGCAGCGTTTCGGTTACAGCGTATGCGAAGGGCACGATGGCGGCCGAGATGGCGGCAAGGGCAAACACGGCAAAAAAGCTGATGAGGTAGACCAGCGAGGAACCCGAGAAGGTGCCGAGCCAATCGGGAACCTTGGCATCGTAGAAGCGGTCATGGATGGCGACGACGGTTGCCGATACCGCCAGCGGGCCGATAATGCCGGTGTCGAGCGTCTTGATGCCGTCGATGACGGTGATACCGCTGGCGGGGGTCAAAGATGATGGGTACTTAAGCCCAAGGTTGTCTCCGCTCAGCTTAATGATCTCGCTCAAAAAGAAGCAATAGGCAAAATAGGCCACGAGTGCCTCGAGGCAGCAGCGTGCCGGTTGCTTTTGGGCAAGACCGATAGGCAGCGCTACGGCAAAAAGGAGCGGGAGACGCTTAAAGACCGTCCACGAGCCGCGCTGGATGATGGTCCAGAAAACGTACCAAGGGGTTCCGTATACGGCGAGGTCACCGACGATGTCTACGGTCGTGGCGAGGGCGGAGATGCCGACCATGAGGCCTGATATAGAAAACAGCATGGCGGGCGCGAACATTGCCCCGCCAAAGCGTTGGATTTTCTGCAGCATAATATGCCTTCCGGATGCAACATGCTGTGCGAGCAAGAACGTTTAAACAATGAACTCATTGTAGAGGACTGGCTGCTTGCCGCATTGACGGTTTTGATTCGGTCCGATTTGGGTTTCGGGGGAACCGTCGACGGTAAATAATCCGTACTTTACCGATAATCGGTTTAAACAACTTTAAGAAATGCTATCGTGCCTAGCCATACATATTCATTAGAGGTGAAGTTATGCCAAAAGCGATTTACGAAGGAATCTACCGCGAGATCCGTTCGCGCATCATTAACGGGACCTATGCGTTTCAGGAGATGCTGCCAACCGAAGCCGAGCTGACCGCGGAGTTTGGCTGCACGCGCAATACCGTTCGACGCGCCTTGAGCATGCTGGCCGACCAGATGTTTGTGCAGCCTATACACGGCAAGGGCGTGCGCGTTATTTGGCTTAAGGGCGAAACCGACATGCTGGGCGCACTCGAAGAGGTTGAGTCGTTTGGCGAGTTCGCAAAACGCAACAATGCCGTCGCATCGACCGAGGTCAAGTCTTTTGAACATTTGATTTGCACTGAGCAACTGTCGCGCCGCCTTGGCTTTAAGGTGGGCGAGGAGCTGATTCGCGTCGTGCGTGTCCGAAGCCTCAACGGCAGCGCGCGCCAGGTGGACCACGGCTACTTTTTGGAGTCGATCGCCAAGGGCCTGACCCCCGAGATTGCGGCAAGCTCTATCTACGACTATCTGGAGCACAAGCGTGGCGTCAAAGTGATGGCGAGCCGTCGTACGGTGAGCGTCGAGCTTGCCAATGATGAGGACTGCAGCTACTTGGACCTTGGCAAGTACAACTGCGTCGCCGTTATGGAGAGCCAGTCGTACACCTCGGACGGCATCTTATTTGAGGTGACGCACGCTCGCACACACCCCGAGATCTTCCACTACCGCGTTAACTCCAAGCGATAGCCGGCTAGCTCGCAGCCTGACGAGACTCATGCCCTCAAAGCGAAAACGCCCGGTCAAACCGACGATGCATCGGCTTGATCGGGCGTTTTCTCTGCATTCGATAACAAATAATTGTTTATACAAAACTTGTCAAGTATCAAGTCGAAATTACCGTTCACCGAAGTTTTTCTACCGCTCTAGTAATACTTGTTCAAACAACTAGCCAAATAGCGTGTTGTACAAGTCAGCAAAAGGGGCAAAGTCCCCGAGCCAATCTCCGAAGGCGGCGGCAAAGGGTGCCGCCACGGTGTGAAAGGGTGGATTGTAATGAAGAACGAAATGAGCAGAAGGCAGTTCCTGGGCTTTGCTGGTTCCGCGGCTGCGGTTCTTGGTCTGGGCCTCGTGGGCTGCGGTGGTTCTGCCGGCTCTGGCTCCTCTGCTTCTGGTGACGCTGCCGAGGTCTACTTCCTCCAGTTCAAGCCCGAGGTCGACAAGGAGTGGAAGGAGATCGCCAAGGCGTACAAGAAGGAGAAGGGCGTCGAGGTCAAGATCGTGACCGCCGCCTCCAACACCTACGAGGAGAAGCTCAAGTCCGAGATGTCCAAGAGCTCCGCTCCGACGCTGTTCCAGGTCAACGGCCCCACCGGCCTTAAGAACTGGAAGGACTACTGCGCCGATCTTTCCGACACCAAGCTCCGCGGCGAGCTCATCGACGACTCCCTGGCGCTGCAGTCCGACGGCAAGGATCTGGGTATCGACTGGGTTCAGGAGAGCTACGGCATCATCTACAACAAGGAGCTCCTCGAGAAGGCCGGCTACAAGGCCGAGGACATCAACTCCTTCGACAAGCTGAAGGCTTGCGCCGATGACATCCAGGCCCGCAAGGACGAGCTCGGCGTTGACGGTGCCTTCACTTCCGCCGGTATGGATGACTCCTCCAGCTGGCGCTACACCACGCACCTCGCCAACCTCCCGCTCTACTACGAGTTCGAGAAGGAGCACAATCAGGAGGACGACGAGATCAAGGGCGAGTATCTCGACAACTTTAAGCAGATCTTCGACCTGTACATCACCGACTCCACCTGCGATCCTTCGCAGCTCGCCTCCAAGACCGGTGACGACGCCACCAACGAGTTCGCAACCGGCAAGGCCGTCTTCTATCAGAACGGCTCTTGGGCCTACGCCGACCTCACCAAGGCCGGTATGACCGACGACCAGCTCGGCATGCTGCCGATCTACATCGGCGTCGACGGCGAGGAGAACCAGGGCCTGTGCTCCGGCGGCGAGAACTACTGGTGCGTCAGCTCCCAGGCTTCCGAGGATGCCCAGAAGGCCACCGAGGACTTCATGTATTGGTGCGTCACTTCTGACACCGCCACCAGCATCATCGCTGACAAGATGGGTCTGACCGCCCCGTTCAAGAGCGCTAAGGAGACCACCAACGTCTTCTCTCAGCAGGCCGTTGCTATGGCCAAGGACGGCAAGAAGACCGTCGCTTGGGACTTCGTTTACATCCCCTCCGAGGAGTGGAAGAAGAACCTCAAGCAGGCTCTCATCGCTTATGCTGCCGACAACACCAAGTGGGACGGCGTCAAGAACGCCTTCGTCGATGGCTGGAAGACCGAGAAGGCTGCTTCCGAGTAAGCAGTTGCTGCCCAAGCTATCTGATTAGCGACAGGGGGCGGGCAGACGTAGGTTTGCCCGCCCCCTGCATATTGAAAGGACCCTTCTATGGGCAAAGCACTCAAGCGCTGGTGGCCGCTCTTTATGCTGCCTACGTGCCTGGCGTTTATGATCGGGTTCGTGATTCCCTTTATCCAGGGTTTCTATCTCTCGTTCTGCCAGTTTATTACCATCAATAACGCGCACTTTGTCGGTATCGAGAACTACGTGCGCGCGCTGTCCGATCCGCAGTTCTCCACGTCGTTCTTCTTTACCGTGGCGTTTGCCTTCCTGTCGACGGTGCTCATCAACGTGATCGCGCTGGCCATTGCGCAGGCGCTCACTCGCAAGGCGCTCAAGGGCACCAACATCTTCCGTACGATTTTCTTTATGCCTAACCTGATTGGCGGCATTGTACTGGGTTACATTTGGCAGATTCTGATCAACTGCCTGCTCTCCAACGTGGGTGCCCAGCTTATCGCCCTCAACTCCGCCGCTGGCTTCTGGGGCCTTATCATCCTGACCCTGTGGCAACAGGTCGGCTACATGATGATCATCTACATCGCCGGTCTGCAGTCCATTCCGTCCGACTACATCGAGGCCGCCAAGGTCGATGGCGCTACGGCATGGCAGACGTTTTGGAAGGTTAAGATCCCCAACCTGATGCCGACCATCACCATCTGCCTGTTCCTGTCCATCACCAACGGCTTTAAGCTGTTCGACCAGAACCTCGCCCTTACCGGTGGCGCCCCGGCGCACTCCACCGAGATGCTCGCCCTGAACATCTACAACACGTTCTATTCGCGTGCTGGCATCGCATGGCAGGGCATCGGTCAGGCCAAGGCAGTTATCTTCTGCATCCTGGTTGTCGCTATTTCTATGATCCAGCTTAAGGCCACGAGGTCCAAGGAGGTGCAGCAGTAATGAAACGCGATAAGGCTATCAACCGCGCGCTCTCGATCTTCTTTACGATCCTGTCGCTCGCATGGATCTACCCCGTGTTCATGATTGCGCTCAATTCCTTTAAGAAAGCGACCGCAATCAGCACCACCACGGCGTTCGATCTGCTCACGCCCGAGACGTTCAACGGCCTCGCAAACTACGTGCACGCTCTGAACGAGCAGGGCTTTGCCTCGGCGTTTATGTACTCGCTTATCATCACGGTCACGTCGGTCGTGCTGATTCTGGTGTGCTGCTCCATGTGCGCTTGGTACGTGGTGCGCGTCAACAGCAAGATCTCGAACTTCTTCTATTACCTGTTCGTCTTCTCGATGGTCGTACCGTTCCAGATGCTCATGTTCACGCTGTCCAACCTCGCGGACCGCATCGGCTTTAACACGCCGTTTAACATCTGCTTCATCTACCTTGGTTTTGGCGCGGGCCTCGCGGTCTTTATGTTCGCCGGCTTCGTCAAGAACATCCCGCTCGAGATTGAGGAAGCGGCCATGATCGACGGCTGCAACCCGGTCCAAGTGTTCTTTAAGATCGTCCTTCCCATTATGAAGCCCACCTATCTTTCGGTCGGCATCCTTGAGACCATGTGGGTCTGGAACGACTATCTGCTGCCCTACCTTACGCTCGACTCCACCAAGTACAAGACCATTCCTATCTTGATCCAGTACTTCCGTGGCGGCTATGGCCACGTCGAGCTCGGCCCCATGATGGCGTGCATCATGATGGTCGTCATCCCCATCGTCATCATGTACATCTTCTGCCAGAAGTACATCATCGACGGTGTGGTGGCAGGTGCCGTCAAGGGCTGATGCCGTAACTGTTTTGCAAGTTTTGGCGGCGCCTCTCAGCGCGGCGCCGCGTATCGAAAGGTAAAGACATGGCCGAGATCGTTCTCAAACATGTTCAGAAGGTGTATCCCAACAACGAGTCAAAAAAGAAGGGCTTCTTTGGCAAAAAGAAGAAGACCGAGGAGAAGAAGCACAACCTCAAGGTTACCGAGGACGGTGTGCTCGCTGTAGAGGACTTCAACCTCACCGTTCACGACCAGGAGTTCATCGTCCTCGTTGGCCCCTCTGGCTGCGGTAAGTCCACGACGATGCGCATGGTCGCCGGCCTGGAGGACATTACCTCGGGCGACGTGCTCATCGACGGCAAGCGCGTCAACGACGTGGCGCCCAAGGACCGCGACATCGCCATGGTGTTCCAGAGCTACGCTCTGTACCCCAATATGACGGTGTACGAGAACATGGCATTTACGCTCGAGCTCAAGAAGGTCCCCAAGGACGAGATCGACCGCAAGGTTCGCTCTGCTGCCGAGATCCTGGGTATTACCGAGTACCTTGACCGTAAGCCCAAGGCACTCTCCGGCGGCCAGCGCCAGCGTGTCGCCATCGGCCGCGCCATCGTGCGTGACCCCAAGGTCTTCCTGATGGACGAGCCCTTGTCCAACCTGGATGCCAAGCTGCGTAACCAGATGCGCGCCGAGCTCATTAAGCTGCGTCACGAGATCAAGGGCACCTTCATCTACGTTACCCACGACCAGACCGAGGCTATGACCCTCGGCGATCGCATCGTGGTCATGAAGGACGGCGTCGTCCAGCAGATCGCCACCCCGCAGGAGGTCTTCAACCATCCCGCGAACATCTTCGTCGCCGGCTTCATCGGCGTGCCGCAGATGAACTTCTTCGATGCCCAGCTGGTGCGCTCGGGCAACGGCTTTACCGTCAAGACCGAGGATATGAACGTGGCGCTCGCCCCCGAGACCTGCGCTCAGCTTGCTCTCAACTGGGACGGCGGCGACGTGAAGGAGATTACGGCCGGCGTGCGTCCCGAGCAGATTCTGCTTGCCGACAAGGACGAGGAGGGCGCGCTCCAGGGTACCGTCGAGGTGACCGAGCTCATGGGTTCGACCGAGCATGTCCACGTGACCGCTCCCGATGGCCAGTTCGTCCTGATCATTCCCGTTGTCGACCTCGAGGCCAAGGGTGCGCTCAAGGCGGGCGACCCAATCTGGTTCAAGTTTGAGAAGAACGCGACCCACCTCTTCGATAAGGTCTCTGGCAAGAACCTTATCTAGGCCCGGTGCAACCAGGCCCTTCCTTTGGGCGACTGCGGTATTGCCATCCTTTTGCCGCGGTCACATATAAGGCTCCCCTCCCGTCCACTGGGCGAGAGGGGAGCCTTTCTTTGTGTTGGGACTGTCTGACCGGTCGTTTGTCTCGATCTGTAACGGATAGGGCCGATTTCGGACGTTAGATGTTACAGATCGAGACGGTTCCGCTGAGCTAACCATTTCATCTAAATCTGTAACACCAAAGGCGAATTTCACCTGCTAGATGTTACAGATTGAGATAAACCCGAGGGGAGGGGCCGGTATGTCTCAATCTGTAACGGCTGGGACCGTTTTGGTTGAGTAATTGCTACGGATCGAGATTGTTTGGCCGAGTCGGATCACAGGGTAACGTGCGGGCACAAAAAACGGAGCCGTGTTGCCACGACTCCGTTTCTCAAGAGGATGGGTAAGGGGAATGAGCTAGCTCAGGTGCCAGATCTCGTCGTTGTACTGGGAGATCGTACGGTCGGACGAGAAGGTGCCGGCGTTGGCGATATTGATGAGCGCCTTGCGCATCCAGGCGTCCTGGTCCTCGTAGTCGGCCAGCACGCGCTCCTTGGTTTGGATGTACTCCTCAATGTCGAGCAGGGCCATAAACCAGTCCTTGCCCTTAATGTCGTCGTGCAGGCGCTGCAGGCGCTCGGCGTTGCCGGTTGCCATAAAGGCCGGGTTGGTGATGAAGTCCACCAGCAGTTTAATGCCGGGCTTGCGGTAGAGCGCACCGGCGTTGTAGGTGCCGTCGGCGTAGAGCTGCTCGACCTGTTTGGACGAGGCACCAAAGGTATAGATGTTCTCGTCGCCCACGAGCTCGGCAATCTCAACGTTGGCGCCGTCGAGCGTGCACAGGGTTAGGGCGCCGTTGAGCATGAACTTCATGTTGGAGGTGCCGCTCGCCTCCTTGGAGGCCAGGCTGATCTGCTCGGAGATGTCAGCGGCGGGGATCACGCGCTCGGCGGCGGTGACGTTGTAGTTCTCGATCATGACAACCTGCAGGTAGGGAGCCACGTCGGGGTCGTTTGCAATCCACTGAGACAGCGTCAAGATCAGATGGATGATGTCCTGCGCGATAGTGTAGGCAGGCGCCGCCTTGCCGCCAAAGATGATGGTGACGGGGTGCTTAGGTCTGTTGCCGTTCTTGATATCGAGGTACTTCCAGATGATGTAGAGCGCGAGCATCTGCTGGCGCTTGTACTCGTGGATGCGCTTGACCTGGACGTCGATGATGGCGTTGGAGGGAATGGTCACGCCCTGCTCGAGCGCCATGAACTGGCGCATGATGGCCTTGGCCTCGACCTTGGTGGCGGCCAGGCGCTCAAGAACGTCCTTGTCGTCAGCGAACTTGGCGAGTTTGCTCAGATCGCCGGTGCTGCGCCAATCGGTGCCGATCACATCGTCGAGCAGGCTGGCGAGCGCGGGGTTGGCCCCATGGATCCAGCGGCGGAAGGTGATGCCGTTGGTCTTGTTGGAGAACTTCTCGGGATAGATTTCGTAGAACGGATGAAGCTCGGTGTCCTCCAGGATCTTGGTGTGGAGGGCGGCTACGCCGTTGATGGAGAAGCCAAAGTGGATGTCCATGTGGGCCATGTGGACGGTGTCGTATTCGTCGATGATGGCGACGCGCGGGTCATCGTGCTCGGCCTTCGCGACCTCATCGAGCTTGACGATAATGTCGGCGATGGCAGGGGAGACCTTCTGCAGGCTGGCGAGCGGCCACTTCTCGAGCGCCTCGGCAAGGATCGTGTGGTTGGTGTAGGCGACCATGGAGCGCACGATGGTAACGGCCTCGTCAAACTCGATGTCGTGCTCGGTGGTGAGCAGGCGGATGAGCTCGGGAATGACCATGGTGGGGTGCGTGTCGTTAATTTGGACCACGGCGTAGTCGGCCAGATCGTGCAGGTTGCTGCCGCGCTCGACGGCCTCGTCGATCAGGAGCTGGGCGGCGTTGCTCACCATGAAGTACTCCTGATAGATGCGAAGTAGGCGGCCCTGCTCGTCGGAATCGTCGGGGTAGAGGAACAAGGTAAGGTTCTTGGCGATCTCGGTCTTGTCGAAGTCGATGGAGCTGCCGGGGACCAGGCCGTCGTCGACGCTCGCCAGGTCGAACAGGCGCAGGCGGTTCTTGGTGGGCTGGTCGTAACCGGGCACATCGATGTTGACGAGCTTGGAGGTAACGGCAAAATCGCCGAACTCGACGGTGTAGGAGCGGTCATCGTCGACTAGGATGTCCTGCTCACCGAGCCACTCGTCGGGGACGGCCTTCTGCTGGTTGTCGACAAAGCGCTGACGGAACAGACCGTAGTGATAGTTGAGGCCCACGCCATCGCCGGTCAAGCCCAGCGTGGCGATGGAATCCAGGAAGCACGCGGCCAGGCGGCCCAGGCCGCCGTTGCCGAGCGACGGCTCGACCTCGAATTCCTCGATCTTGTTGAGGTCGTGGCCTGCGGCGGTGAGCTGGTCCTTAACCTCGTCGTAGATGCCGAGGTCGATCATGTTGTTGATGAGCAGCTTGCCGATCAAAAATTCGGCGGAAATGTAATAGAGCTTTTTCTTGCCGTTGTTGAGCGGGCAGGTGGCGGAGCGCTCCTGCACGAGTTTGACCAGCAGCTTGTAAATGCGACGGTCGTCGAGCTGCTCGAGCGAGGTGCCAAAAGACTGCTCGGCGAGTTCCATGAGGTTAATTTGGGGCATGTTTTCTCCTGTGATGGGTTGTTTCATGTCTGCAATTCATAAGAATCCCGCGCGAGGGGATTGGGGTGGCCTCGCGCGGGTAAGCAAGCGCGTCCGCACGGTGGGGAGGGGTCGGGCGCGGTAGCTCCTATTGAGGAAGCTCGATTTCGGCTTCCGACGGGATGCGGAAGTAGGTCTCGGTCCAGTCGGTGAGTTTGTGCTCGAGCTCGCGGGTGATGGCGCCGTCGAGCATGCGCCAGGTCCAGTTGCCGCCCAGCGTGGCAGGGGTGTTGATGCGCGCCTCGTTGCCCAGGTTAAGCAGGTCCTGCATGGTGTAGATGCACGTGTCGCTCACGCTGGCGGCGATGGTTCGGTTGAGCGCGTCGGTGATGGGCTCGCCGGCCTGCTGATGGGTGTACAGGGCTGCCTGCTCGCGCTGACGCGGGGTAGCCGTTCCCTCAAACCAGCCGCGTGCCGTCTCGTTGTCGTGGGTGCCCACGTAGGCGACGGTGTTGGCAATGTAGTTGTGCGGCAGGTAGTACGAGTTGGTGCCCTCAAAGGCAAACTGCAGGATCTTCATGCCGGGGAAGCCCGAGTTGTCGCGCATGTCGATGACGCCGGGGGTGAGGAAGCCCAGGTCCTCGGCGATGATGGGCAGCGTGCCGAGCTTTTCCTCGAGTGTCTTGAAGAACTTGAGGCCGGGCCCCTGCGTCCACGAACCGTAGGACGAATCGGGCGAGGAGAACGGCACCTCCCAATAAGCCTCGAAGCCGCGGAAGTGATCCAGGCGGATGACGTCGTACATGTCGAGGGCGGAGCGAATGCGGCCCTCCCACCAGGAGAAGCCGCACGCCTCCATGGCGTCCCAGTCGTAGATGGGGTTGCCCCAGTACTGGCCGGTGGCCGAGAACTGGTCGGGCGGCGTGCCGGCGACGCTCACGGGATTGCCGGCGGCGTCGATCTTAAAGAGCTCAGGTGTCGCCCACATCTCGACGGAGTCACGCGAGACATAGATGGGCAGGTCGCCGATGATGAGAATGTCGCGCTCGTTGGCATAGGCCTTGAGGCGGCTCCACTGGCGATCGAAGAAGTACTGCGTCATCTGGTGGTAGAGCATACGCGCCGGATGGTCGGCGCAGACCTTGGCGGAAGCCTCGCCGCGGGTGCGGAGCTCCGCGGGCCACTCCCAAAACGCCTTGAGACCGCACTCCTCTTTGACGGTCATGAACTCACAGTAGGGGATGAGCCAGTCCTCGTTGGCCTGGATAAAGTCATCGAAATCGGCCGGCTTGTCGGCAGCAAAGCGCTCGGCGGCGCGGTCGAGAATCTGACGGCGGCCGCCAAAGATAGCACCGTAGTCGACATTGCTGGGGTCGGATCCCAGATACACGCCATCGATATCGCGCTGCTCCAGATACCCTGCCTCGATAAGCTCGGCAAAGTCGATAAAGTTGGGGTTGCCTGCGCGGGCCGAGAACGACTGATAAGGCGAATCGCCATAGCTGGTCGTCGTAAGGGGCAGAATCTGCCAGTAATGTTGTTTGCACGAGGCGAGAAAATCGACGAAGTCGTAGGCATTCCAGCCAAAGCCGCCGATTCCGTATGGTCCGGGCAGAGATGAGACGGGCATGAGGACGCCGCTTGCACGCTCCATGAATGCGCTCACCAACCTTCTTGTTGTGGGGTCGGCCTGCCGATGGGTGTGCAGTCCGCCTCCGATGTTCTGATTCGATACGCCTATTGTAAAACATGTTGTTTAAACATGTACAGGCAAGATAAAAAAGTTGGTCGATTTTCGGCGAATGGCTACATGCCATGAAAAAGCCCCGACCTCACAACGTGAGATCGGGGCAAGAACGGTATGTAGGTTTTTGCTACTCGGCGTCGGCGAAGCCGTTGGGGTTATGGCTCTGCCAATTCCAGCTGTCGCGGCACATGTCTGCGATGTCGTACTGGGCCTTCCAGCCCATCATGCGCTCGGCCTTGGAGGCATCGCACCAGTTGGCGGCGATGTCGCCGGCGCGGCGCTCACGGATCACGTAGGGCAGCTCCTTGCCGCAGGCCTTGGAGAAGGCGGCGACGACCTCGAGTACCGAGGTGCCGGTGCCGGTGCCCAGGTTAAAGATCTCGACGCCGGTCTTGCCGTTCATCCAGTTGAGGGCGGCAACGTGACCAGATGCCAGGTCGCACACGTGGATGTAGTCGCGCACGCCGGTGCCGTCGGGGGTGGGGTAGTCGTTGCCAAAGACCTGAACGGCCTCGAGCTTACCGACGGCGACCTGGGCGACGTAGGGCACCAGGTTGTTGGGGATGCCCTTGGGGTCCTCGCCGATCAGGCCCGACGGATGGGCACCGATGGGATTGAAGTAACGGAGCAGCACGACGTCCCACTCGGGGTCGGCGGTGTGGACGTCCATGAGGATCTGCTCAATCATCCACTTGGTCCAACCATAGGGGTTGGTCGCGGGCTTCTTGGGGTCCTCTTCGGTGACGGGCGGGTTGTCCGGATCGCCGTAGACGGTCGAGGAGCTCGAGAAGATGATGGACTTGCAGCCATGGTTGCGCATGACGTCGATGAGCACCAGGGTGTTCTCGATGTTGTTGTGGTAGTACTCGACGGGCTTGCTCACCGACTCGCCGACGGCCTTAAAGCCGGCGAAGTGGATGACGCGGTCGATCTGATGGGTGTCGAAGATCTTGTTCATGGCCTCGCGGTCGAGCACGTTGGCCTCGTAGAAGGTGAGGTTCTTGGCAGCCTCTTCGCCCACGATGGTCTTGACGCGGTCGACGGCGACGGCGCTGGAGTTGGAGAGGTCATCGACGATGACGACCTGGTAGCCGCCCTCGAGCAGCTGAACGACGGTGTGCGAGCCGATAAAACCGGCGCCACCGGTTACGAGGACGCAGGTGTCTTTGGGGTCGAGTGCTTTGGACATGTAGTCTCCTATCGAATCAGGAACACTTCTTCAGGGGAGTATAGCGCAGGCAGGGGCACCCAAAAGGTGCAGGGCAGGAAAAGCAGATGAACATGCTAACGTACTCATTGAAATGTTTGGCGTGGGCGTAACCTTGACTTTGACGTTTGCATACGAGCCGCCGACCATACGGTTTGCTGCCGTTCGTGGAAATCGTTGGGATGCGCCGGATGTACGCTAATATGTATAAGTTGAGCGACATATAAATAAACATGTAACGGAGTAGATATGTCACCAAACAGCGATTCCATCCTTTCCCAGGAGCTTTCGCGTCGCACTGCCCTCAAGGCCCTGTTCGGCGCAGCTTCTGCAGCCGTTCTTTTTGGTCTGCCCGCTCGCGCCCATGCTGCGGAGGCCACCAAGGAAACCACCGACAAGCTCAATGCGGCCCAGGCCCAGCTCGACGAGGTCCAGGCCCAGCTTGATAGCATTGCCAACGAGTACGCGGCGCTCGCTAACAAGAACGCTCAGACGCTCAACGACATCGAGGGCGTTCAGGGTCAGATCGACGACACCCAGGAGCAGATCGACACCAAGAAGTCGGAGCTCAAGAAGAAGCGTAACGAGCTTTCCGATCGCGTGGCGGCAAGCTACAAGTCGGGTGGCACCAATATCCTGTCGTTGCTGCTCGCTTCTGGTTCGTTTGAGGAGCTCGTCGCCAACGCGCATTACGTCGAGAAGATCAACAAAAGTGACCGTGACGCCATCGAGGACATCCAGACCATCCAGAAAGAGCTCGATACACAGAAGTCCGAGCTCGAGTCGCAAAAAGCCGACTTGGAGAAGCTCAAGGACCAGCAGACTGCTCAGATGCAGGACATGCAGGCCAAGCAGCAGGAGGTCCAGACGGTTCTGAACGGCCTCTCCGACGATGTCAAAGAGCTCATGGCCCAGCGCGATTCCGAGATTCTTGCTGCCGCTCAGGCCGAGGAGGCTGCCAAGAAGGCTGCCGCTGCCGCGGCTGCCGCGAACAAGAACAATTCCTACTCGGGCGGTTCAAGCTCGGGTGGCGGATCGTATGCGCCCGGAACTCCGCAACAGAATGCCGGCTCGGGCAAGCAGCAGGCCGTCGTCAACGCTTGCTATTCCACGCCCTCGCCTGGCCGGAACTGGTGCGCGGCGTGGGTCACCAACGTCTTCCGCAACGCCGGCGTTGGTTACTTTGGCGGTAACGCGTGCGATATGTTTAACGCATGGTGTTATAGTTCCGACCGCTCGGCGCTGCAGGTGGGCATGATTGTTGCCGACTCATCGCATAGCGGTACCGGCATGCCGGGTCTGATCTATGGCCACGTGGGCATCTACGTTGGCGGCGGCATCGTTATGAGTAACGAGGGCGCCATCACGTCGAGGTCGCTTGACTCGTTCATTGGGTTCTACGGCACTGGCTCTGGCGTGCGCTGGGGCTGGCTCGGCGGTATTGCGCTGTCGTAAAGTCGACTGGGCCGCGTGCCCGCCCGCAATATATTTGATTGCCTGCTCGGGCAGTCCTGCGCAAGACGAAGGCCACATTAAGTGGCCTTCTTTGCGTGCGGAACTCGCGATCAATCAAATATATTGCGGGCGGGCACGCGGCCCTCTCGGGTCCTGAGCGCGACTCACCGGACTGGTTGTCTGATATAAAGATGGCGAAGGCCCCTTTCGGGGCCTTCTTTTTATAAAAATTCGCCTACTCGGTGGACTTCGGGTTCTAGGTCTACGTCGAATTGGTCTTTGACGGTTGCTTGGATGTGGCGGATGAGTTCGTCGACGTCGGCGGCGGTGGCGTGGTCGGCGTTGACGATGAAGCCGCAGTGCTTCTCGCTCACCTGCGCGCCGCCAACGGCGTGTCCTCGCAGGCCGGCATCCATGATGAGTTTGCCGGCAAAGTAACCCTCGGGGCGCTTGAAAGTGGAGCCAGCACTCGGCATGTCGAGTGGCTGCTTGTCCTCGCGGCGCTGGCGGTAGTCGTCCATGTCGGCCTTAATCATCGCGGCGTTGCCCGGTGCGAGGTTGAAGGTGGCCGAAAGAACGATAAAGCCGTCGTCGGCGATGCGGCTCTTGCGATAGCCCAGGTTGAGTTCGTCGACATCGAACTCGATGATGTTGCCGCTGCCGCGGGTGCCGTCGTCGAGCTGGCGAGCGGGTTTGTAGACGCGCACGGACCCCAGCACATCGGCCATGCAGGCACCGTAGGCACCGGCGTTCATGTGGCAGGCGCCGCCGACCGATCCGGGGATGCCCGAGATGGGCTCCATGCCGGTGAGACCGGCCTCGGCTGCCGCAGCGGCGACATCGGAAAGCAAGGCGCCGGCTGCCGCCGTGACGTGCGTGCCGTCGACCGTAATGTCGGAGAGTCCCTCGCCCAGCGCCACGACGACGCCACGGATGCCCTTGTCGCCGACGAGCAGGTCGGAGCCGTTGCCCACGATGGTGAGGGGCAGATCGCAGCGATAGCAGGTATCGAGCGTGGCGACGAGGCCCTGCTCGGTATCGGGCGTGACAAAGACGTCGGCCGGGCCGCCGATCTTAAACGTGGTGTGCTCGCGCATGGGCTCGCTCATCAGTACGTTGTCCTCGCCGGCAACGCCAGCAAGCGCGCACAGCAGGTCCTCGTTAAAAAAATCGTTTTCGTGCATACTAATAGCCGCCTTTTGGTGGTCGTTGTCATCAATCGATTGCAATATACCCCACCCGGACGGATTTGGTGCGCTGGCGGCGATAAAACAGCCGTCTACCGGATTGGTAAAGTGTTTATCACCGAGGTAGAGGGGTAGTCGCTATACTTTCAAGAGATTGCGCGTAAACCCGGAAGGAGCGAGATGGCCAACAAAGTCACCCTCAAGCA
>URDI01000038.1:0-19876 GCA_900546475.1 uncultured Collinsella sp. | reverse complement strand
CCGCGCCGCGCTGGGAAGGGCCGCGTAGCGGTCCAAGAAATCGTCCGCAGTCCCGCGGGAGACCTTGGGACGGCCAATTCAACAAAGTCTTCCCCATCGTCTCCGTGAATCCGAGGAGATCGACCGCAGCCGGTGCGGATTTGCGAAGCAAATACGCGGACGTCCCGTTGCCCGCTCCATCGAGCGCGGGAGACCTTGGGACGGCCAATTCAACAAAGTCTTCCCCATCGTCTCCGTGAATCCGAGGAGATCGACCGCAGCCGGTGCGGATTTGCGAAGCAAATACGCGGATGTCCCCATGCCCGCTCCAATTCCAAAATGTTAGGTTAATGCCTGCTGCCCATACTCGCACCCGCGCACGGTACAATGGTTGAGTTACGACCAACGTGCCAATAACCAAAAAGGAGCCGCTATGATCGATCGCTATACCCGCCCGGAGATGGGACATATCTTCTCCCTCGAGAACAAGTATGCCATTTGGCAGGAGATCGAGGTTCTGGCCTGCGAGGCCCAGGCGGAGCTCGGCAAGATCGGCATTTCTAAAGACGAAGCCCAGTGGATCCGCGACCATGCCAACTTTGAGAAGGCGAAGGTCGATGAGATCGAGGAGGTCACGCGCCACGATGTCATCGCCTTCCTGACCAACATGAAGGAATATATCGACGCCGATGTTCCCGAGGGCGAGCCCAAGCCTAGTCGCTGGGTTCACTACGGTATGACCAGCTCCGACCTGGGTGATACTGCTCTGTGCTATCAGCTTACTCAGGCGTGTGACCTGATTATCGAGGACGTCAAGAAGCTCGGCGTGATCTGCAAGCGCCGCGCCTTCGAGGAGCGCAATACGCTCTGCGCCGGACGCACCCATGGCATCCATGCTGAGCCGATGACCTTCGGCATGAAGTTTGGCTCTTGGGCATGGGAACTCAAGCGCGACCTTGATCGTCTTGAGGATGCTCGCAAGAACGTTGCCTTCGGTGCCATCTCCGGTGCCGTCGGCACCTACAGCTCCATCGAGCCGTTCGTCGAGGAATATGTCTGCGAGCACCTGGGTCTGGTTCACGACCCGCTGTCCACGCAGGTCATCAGCCGCGATCACCACGCCTATCTTGCCGGCGTGCTTGCCACTACAGCGGCCACCTGCGAGCGCATCGCGACCGAGGTCCGCAACCTGCAGAAGACCGATACACTCGAGGCCGAGGAGCCGTTCCGCAAGGGCCAAAAGGGCAGCTCCGCCATGCCGCACAAGCGCAACCCCATCACCATGGAGAAGGTCTGCGGTCTGTCGCGTATCGTGAAGTCCAACGCCCAGGTCGCTTTCGACAACGTTGCCCTGTGGCATGAGCGCGACATTTCGCACTCCTCTGCCGAGCGCGTCGCCCAGGCCGATAGCTTCATCGCACTCGACCACATGTTCCAGTGCCTCATCCGCGTTATCGACGGCCTGCAGCTGTATCCGGCTCGCATGATGGCCAACCTCAACAAGACTCGCGGTCTCATCTTCTCCTCCAAGGTCCTGCTGGCCCTCGTCGATACGGGCATCACCCGCGAAGATGCCTATGCGATCGTGCAGGAAAACGCCATGGCTACCTGGCACGAGGTGCAGGATTGCGTCTCCGGTCCCACCTTTAAGGAGCGTCTCGAGGCTGATCCGCGCTGCACCGTCAGCCAGGAGAAGCTCGACGAGATCTTTGATCCGTGGGACTTCCTCACCCGCATCGACACGGTCTTCGATCGTCTGGAGCAGCTCGAGTTCTAACTGATTGATTTGGGGCCTAGTCAAACCGATCAGTTTGCTTTTGCCTCCAATTGAAGTGTGGATTTCCGGCTCAAGCCCCGTTGGTAACTCGTTTTGCCGACGGGGCTTTTGCGTGAGAGTGCTTGGAAAAGCTACATTAAAACGGGCGATTTTTAATGCGGAAATGTCGCTTGCCGATAATTTGACTCTTCCGACAAACACTAGCTTGCCAGTCTCAGTCGGGGGGGGGGTATCCTTAAGTCAATTTTAATGTGTGGGAGAATACTACATTTTCACGAGAGATTGGACTTAGGGGAATGAGAAAAGGATTTTGGAGGATAGCCGCTGCGTTCTGCTTGGCTTTAGCTGCTGCGTCAATTGCAGATATGGCGTCGCCTTCGACGGCTGTGGCGTCTGAGGTGCAGAGTGGGAACGTTTACGTCTATAGCAATCAGCATAGTCTTTTCGAAAACGGCTCAGTAGCCGTTGGGCAGAGACTGTCGGGAAGTTTGGACTTCTGGCTGCAAGGAAATGTCCCTTGGGAACAGCTGGGTTCTGCTGCTCAAGATAAGAAGAACTATAAGGTCACGGTTTCCGATGATGACCGAGACAATATCTCTCTGTCTTATAGTGATTCTGGTCAGTGGTCTTATGTATTGAATCCTAAGACCGTCGGCGATGGAAAGCTGAGGATTACCGTCACGTTTAATTACGGTGACTACAGCACCGAAGGGTATCTTGAGATTAGCTTGGCCGAAAAACTCAATCCGGTGACGGCTGTTAAATACATAAGTGGTTCTAACGAAACATCGTCTTCGAGTGCAGCAATCTATTACACGGATAACTGCTCGGTTTGTGGCGAGGCGCACTGCGGTGATGCTTCGGGCTATATCTTGTTTGCCTTTGAGCGCCCTAGCGAGGAGCCGACGGTATTTGATATTGATAGCACTAGAAATGACTGGTCAGGCTCAAAATTCATTACTTCGGTGAGCTTGAATGGAGCTGTGTCTTATGACAAGGACGGCTACCAAAAGAAGGCACCGATCCGCATAGCACCTTGTGGAAAAGATGGAAATGAAGTAGAGGTAAGACTGAACTATTTCCAGGGTGATCTCCAGACGAAAAAACTTTGCGACGTTTCGTGGCATAAGCAGAATCCTGCTTATGTAGAGGAAAACTTGAGCGGCACTATGGCTGTCGGCTCCCATGCTTGGGTTGGGGCGGCCGATCTGATTAGTATTCAACTGAATCCCGTCGGACAGGCTTGCCGAGAGATCTATTCTTCGCGAGAGTTCAAGTACACAATCAAAGATGGCGACGGCGTAATTTCAATTGACGAATACGGGATCGTTTGGGCCAAAAAGGTGGGCGTTGCGACGATTGTCGCTACTGATCCGTTCGGGCAGGAGCATACCGGTACTATCAGGGTGGTCGCGCTCCCTGCCGAAAAACCTTCAATTAAGTTCCTTGAGTCAAAAGAGATAACACTGTCTACCGATTACAACCCATCCTATGAGGGTTCTCGTGTCCTCGATTGTGCGCGGCGAGATTATCATGGTACCGTGATGAGCGCTGATGCGATCAACTTCCTAAAAGATTATCCCCATCTCGACTACTATTGCTTTAAGTCAAGCGATGAGAATGTTGCACGGGTTACCCAGGGCGCACTGGATCAAGCCAGCGCGGGCTATGTGGTATCTGCGGTTGGGCGTGGCACCGCAACGGTTGATGTCTATCTCGGTGACCCAGATAATGGGGGCCTCCTCTGCGACACGCTGGTGGTTCACGTTGTGGGATCCGGTGAAGAAACTGCAAAAACGACGGTTTCCATTGCGGATGGCTATACCACCTCTATGGACAAAGGTGCGACCCAGCAGCTGAAGGCAAAGGTCTCCCCTGATGATAAGGCCAGCCAGGTTGTTTGGTCCTCTTCCAACGAGAGCGTCCTTACCGTTGACGCTAACGGTCTTGTTACTGCTGTCGGTGACGGTGATGCCACGATCACGGCAACGGTTGATGGGGTCTCTGCAACCACGGATACAATTACGGTAACCACTCCGGTCGTAAAGGTCTCGGGTGTCAGCCTCAGCGCGTCGAATCTTAAGCTTGCTGTGGGCGGTGAGCCCTCGACGTTGACCGCAACGGTTGAGCCCAACAATGCAACGAATAAGAATATGTCCTGGTCTTCGAGCGACCCGGAGGTCGCTACGGTTGCGGACGGCGTCGTGACCCCGGTCAAGGCCGGCGCTACCACGATCACCGTTACCACTGAGGACGGCGAGTATAGCGCCACGTGCAAGGTGACGGTTATTCAACCTGCAACGGGTATCACACTCGATAAGCAGAAGGTCGCGCTTGTGGGCGCTGCAACCGAGCAGCTTAAGGCAACGGTCGTTCCCGCGGAGGCTGACCAGACGGTTGTCTGGAAGTCCAGTAACGAGAGCGTCGCTACGGTCGATCAAACCGGCAAAGTGACGTCTGTTTCCAAGGGCGCCGCAACCATCACTGCTTCGACCGAAGATGGCACCTATTCTCAGGATTGCGCGGTGACCGTCTCTAATCCCGCAACGAGTCTTACAGTCGATCAGTCCTCCCTCAACCTTGCGAAGAGTGAAGAAGGTACCGTAAAAGCCTCTCTTGCCGGAGCCCTAGCAGGTGAGGTCGACGATACCAAGCTTGCTCTGGATGACACGGGCGCTTCGAAGGCGTTTAAGGTCGTCGACAACGGCGATGGCTCCTACACCGTCACTGCCCTCAAGACTGGTTCCGGTTCATTCGCCATCACTGCAGGGTCGCTCTCCCAGACCGTTTCGGTGACCGTGACCAATCCCGCCCAGAAGGTTGAGCTCAACAAGACGAACCTTTCCTTTACCGTAGGCGACGCCTCCGCAAAGCTCTCCGCAACGGTGACTCCTGCAGATGCAGACGATACAACGGTGAGCTGGACCTCCAGCGACTCGTCGATCGCTACGGTCAAAGACGGCGTCGTGACGCCGCTTAAGGCCGGTACCGCCACGATCACCGCTACCTGTGGTGACAAAACAATGACCTGTACCGTTACTGTGGCGGCGAGGACCATTGCGGGCGTTGCAGGTAGCGACGGAACGGACGTTAGCGTAAGCGCCGAGAACAATGCCGCTGCCGGCATTGCCCAGAACAACAGCATCTCTCTTGTGGTCGAGGAACCGAAAAATCTTACCGACGCCGCCAATGCTACAATTTCCGGCCTTGAGCAGGGGAGTACCAAGGTTGCCGATAAGCTCGATATCAAGCTTCTCAAGGACGGCGAGGTTATCGAGGACTACGAAGGCATGTCCTTCATCGTCCGTGTCAAGATGACTGCTGCCATGAAGGCGCTCACCAATCTCAAGGTGCTCTACGTTGCCGAGGGTGGTTCCACTCAGGCTATGGATACGTGGACCGAGGGCGAATACCTCTGCTTCCGCACGAGCCACTTCTCGACGTACGTGGTGACGGGCGAGGAGGCCAAGGGGGAGCCGACTCAGCCCGCGCGGCCCGCGACGCCGTCCCAGCCCGGTCAGCAGACGACGACCAAGGTAACCAAAAAGTCTGCTAAGACTACTAAGGGTACGCTCGCCAACACGGGCGACCAGGCCCTTGCTGTCGCCTTTATTATGGCCGTTGCCGGCGCTTCGCTGATTGCCTTCGCGCTTATGCGCAAACGTCTCGAGCGCTAGGGCGCCCCTCTCGTTTAAGCGCGACCTTTCAGTCCAAGCCCCGTTGGTAACTCGTTTTACCTACGGGGCTTTTACGTTAAAGACTTCAGCCCGTGTGTCGCGTGCAGTGCGGCGCGTCGGAAACCGCCAGATACGCGGTCGGCGCCAACGGCCTGAACGAGGCAGCGGTCGGGGGTGCATTCGGGAGCAGCTGAGCTTCGAGTAGGGTTGACCTAATTCGACCGCCTGCGGATGCATTTCAGCCATTGGCGCCTTGCCCGTTTTGGGCAAGGCGCTTTTTTCACTGCCGCACTGGCCCCCTGGTAATAAAAAGAACCTTATCTGCTGTTTCGATGAAAAGAGCCGTGTGCCCAGACGTATCAAACGAGGCGCTATCGTCTCGTCCGTGCTCATACTTCTTGCTGCCGTCTGTGCGGTCGTCCTGACGTATACCGTTCGAAACAGCGCTCCCTCCCCGAATGAAGCTGACAAGGACCTCCCGGTACTCAAAATTGGCGTTACGGATAACGATCCCTATGTGTATATCGATACCACGGGCGACTACGCTGGTATCGATATCGATATCGCACGCGAGGCTTGCAAACGTGCGGGGCTCAGGCCGCAATTCATCGACATATCTTGGAATGACCGCGATCGCCTGCTTAAAAACGGCGATATCGATTGTCTGTGGTGCGACTATTCGCCCTGTTATCGCGAAGACGATTATTGCTGGACTGAGCCGTATCTGAGCGTGACAGTCTCGGTTGCCGCCAAGAAAACGAGTGGTATCAAGGGTTTGGCGTCTCTCGATGGAAGCAAGACCGTTGCGGTGATTGCGGGTTCGGTGAGTGAACGCCGATTGCTTGCAGGCGATCTGGAAATCTCGTCGGACGTGCATATCAAATCATATGGCTCCGCCGAACTCTGCAAAGCCGCCCTCGTCAAGGGGTATGTTGACTGTTGGATGGCGGACGTCCAATCGCTCGACCGGCTCGTCGCGCAGTATCCCGGTGTTTATCGTGTGTTCGCCGACAATGTTATGACGGTTGACCTGGGCGTTGCGTTTAAGGACGGCTATGAGGGGGAGTACGTCAAAAACCTCAATACCGTGCTGTTCGAGATGGATCGAGATGGCACGACTGAGCGCATTGTGGGCAAGTACAAGGCGGGGGCGACGACGGACGGGCAAGGAGCGGAATCATGACAAATGATGAGCGCCGCTTACGCCGAAAGGCATTAGTCACCGCGGCTATCTGCGTTGTGGCCAGCGCTGTTTTGTTGGGTCTGCTGTATGTGGTCGGCACGCATCGCTGTTTCGATAAAACGCTTGGGTTTGGCCAGGAAACCATGGTGTTTTTAAAAAACGCCTGCGAAAAATATGACCGATATGAACAGGGAAGAAAAACCGAGGCGACGCACAATTTGGATGCCGCGCTCGAGTCGTTTGCGACGTTCTTGCCACCTGATCACGTTGAAGTCAACGATGACCTCGTCGAGGAGTACGTCCATACCGAGCACCTTTCGGGAATGTTGGTCATGGACGCCGACGGTCATATGGCCGCTCATTACGATATCGACGGTCGCGATCCGCTGATGCTATGGCGAGAGGAGCTTGCCTGTTCGTCGGTCGCATCGATGTACCGAGGCTCCAAGGTGTCCTACTCGACGGTCGTAGAGCGTCGAGATGTCGACTTTGCCGTGAGTGTTGTTCCGTACGGTGATGGCGTAGCGCTGGGGTATCGATCGCTTGCGCCCGAGCCCGCCGATGATTATTCGTATACGATCGCCCACGTGCTCGTGAACAACACATTCCATCAGAGCCCAACGGTGTTCGTGATGCGCGATGCACAAATCGTTTCTTCAAACGATTCGACCGTCGATATGGCTCTCGCCCGGCTTCTTGCCGATAGCGGAATTGATTGGAAAGACGAAGGCTTATCACGTGTCGAATATCGGGGAAGTACCTGGTATGCCGTGCGTGCGGCGTATAAGGACTATCGCCTGTTTGCGCTCTATCCCAAATCTGAGGTCATGTCGGCAGGATTTCATTTATCACTGCCGGCGTACTGGCGTTCCTGGTGTTTTTGGTTGTAGTGCTGTTGGTGCGTATCGTCGCCGATCGTCGCAATTTGGCCGAAAAGGACAAGCAGCTCGGCATCATCAATGCCATCAGTACCACGTATGAGTCGACCCTCCTGTTGCATCTCGACACGCTTGAGATCGAGGGGATTAACATGTCGCCATCGGTGGCGAAGATATTTGCCGAGCACTCCGGGGCATATGACTTTTTTGCAACGGTTTGCCGAGACATTGTGAGTCCCGAAAGTCGTGAGGCGGTCATGGAGCTCTTAGATATAAAGACGCTTCGGGATCGTATGGAGGGCGTGCCGTACTTGGATGCCGAGGTACGAGACTGCCGAGGTACGTGGTATTCGCTGCAGGTTGTTCCACAGCGCCGCGATGAGCAGGGTCGACTGGAGTCGGTCGTCGTGGCGACGCATAACATCTCGATGACAAAGCGCGCCGAGGAGCTTTCTTTCCAGGATAAGCTGACGGGACTTCACAATAGAAATTACCTTGAGTCCCTTGGCGATGACCTGGTGAACGAGTCCCTGCCCGTGAGTGTGATCATGATGGACTGCAATTTCCTCAAGCGTACCAACGATCTCTACGGTCACGAAATGGGCGATGAGCTGCTACGGCGTACGGCGTCTGTATTGAGGCGGGCGGCAGGCGAGAAATTTGTGCCTATGCGCATTGGTGGCGACGAGTTCTTGCTGATTTGCCCTCACACCGATCGCGAATCCGCATGTGAAGTAGTGCAAGATCTTCGCCTCAGCCTTGCTGCTGCGAGCGATGAGGTGCTGACAGTCAGTGCGTCGTTTGGCGTCGCGACGGCAGAGGCACCCGGTTATACACTGACCGAGATTTACCACATCGCTGACCACAACATGTATCAAGAGAAACGAAAAGTCCACGCTCGGGAAGCAGATTGCTAGTATTGCTACCGCCGGTTTGCGCATTGGGGAATGTTGAATCGGTGCCCGCGATACTTTATCGGTTCGGACGGGGATAATAGACGTCTGAAATTGCTTTACGAGAGGGGAACGCAATGATTAGTTTTGATTACAAGCCTCAGGGCGTATGCACTCGCAATATCCACCTTGACCTGTCCGATGACGGCAACAAGGTGGTGGGCGTCGAGTTTACCGGTGGCTGCAACGGCAATCTCAAGGCTATCTCTAAGCTGGTCGAGGGTGCTCCTGCCGATCGCGTCATCGAGGTTCTCGCTGGTAACACCTGCGGTATGAAGAAGACTTCTTGCGCCGATCAGCTCACGCGCGCTATCGAGGCCGCTCGCGCCGAGATCGCCTAATGAGTATCGCCGACCAGATCAAGAACGGAATATCGCGCCGCGGCTTTGTGCTCGGAGGGGCTGCCGCGGGCGCTGCCACGGTGCTTGCCGGATGCTCAAAGAAAACGGGTACCAGCGACGACGCCGCTGGCGAGCCACAGGTTATCAAAGACGACTCAAAGATTGTCTCGATTACGGATGAGTATGAGGCCGTCGATATCGATCTTGAGCCCATGGCGACATGGACATTGCCCTTGGGTACGCTGCTGTACTACTGCGACGGCGATTACGCCGCGGCGATGATGGCCCCGGCGTCTGCGCTGCATGCCAACACGCTTGGCGTGCTCAACTTGGGCGACGGCTCGCTCACGACGCTCATCGAGGATCCTATCGAAGGTGCGGGGTATTCGTTTTACGATGTCCGCGCCGGCGATGGCGTGTTTGCGTGGGTTGAGATGAACTTTGCCAATTCATCGTGGAAGCTCTACGCTCAAAATCTGTCGGGCGCTTCGCTCTCTGGCGACGTGGTTGAGCTCGATCGGGGTGGCAAGGACTATGATCCGCCACTGTTTACGGCGTTCGCGTCATCAGTCATCTGGTATAAAATGCCTTCGGCAGGCGGCAATAAAACGAGTAGTGATTCGTTTTGCTATCGTCGCTCGCTTGATGAATCCAAGGCCGAGACAATTTGGAAATCGACGGGCCGCTTTGCATCGGCCCCGCGTGCGAGCGACGGCATTTTGACCATCTCGCCGCGTGTCCGCAACGACGAGGGCGTCTACTACGGCATAACGGCAATCGATCTGACCGACGGCAACAACACCAAACGTGCCCAGCTAGTCCTTCCCTCGTCAGTCTCGCCTTTCGAGGCCGTATATATGGGCGATACCTTCGTGTTTTCTATCGAGGCGACCTATAGTGGCGTGGGCAGCTTGGGCAACATGGGCACGTATATCGGTAATGAGGGAGGGCCGTACCTCTTCCTGTCACGCGAGCCGCTCGCATGTGCGGCTGGCAAGAAGAATAAATACCTTGTTAAGGTGCAGGCATCGCATTTCCTGATCGACACCTCCGCCAAGACCTATGGCTCGCTGCTGTCGCCCGACCGCGCTTTGGAGTATGGCGATTATCCAGCTACGGCGGGAAAATCGGACTCATTCCTTACGTACGCCACGGTGCGCAACAGCCAGGGTATACCAGAGACGGTCACTGCACGCCTATTCTCTCTTTAAGCTTAGAGGGGTTAAAAAGGCGCCAACAGGGGAATAAACGCGTTGTAATTGTGAGTACCGCCCGCCGAGCTGCCGCGTCATAGCGGCATCCGGCGGGCTCAGGTGCGTTAAAATGGGCTTGTTCTTAGCTAATTGAGACAGGGGGGCCGTGTTATGGCTTCAGATGCAAAAAAGATTCTGCTGGTCGAGGATGAGAAGGCAATCCGTGACGCCGTCGCTGCCTATCTCGAGCGCGAAGGCTACTGGGTTGTGGGCGTCGGCGACGGCCAGTCCGCGATCGAGGAGTTCGAGAAGCACCAGTTCGACCTGGTTGTGCTCGATCTTATGCTCCCCAAGATCCCCGGTGAGCGCGTTTGCCGCACTATCCGCGATACCTCGGATGTGCCCATTATCATGCTTACCGCCAAGGGTGAGATCGAGGATCGTATTATCGGTCTTGAGCTCGGCGCCGACGACTATCTGATCAAGCCGTTCTCGCCGCGCGAGCTCGTCGCCCGCGTTCGCGCTCTGTTCCGCCGTGCCCATCAGGCCGACGAGCCCGCCGTCGAGGTACTCGACTTCGGCGATCTGGTCATCGATATCTCGGGCCACAAGATCTTAGTCGAGAACAAGGAAGTGGACCTGACCGCTTCTGAGTTTAAGCTGCTCACCACGCTTGCTCGTCATCCCGGTCGTGTCTACAACCGTATGGAGCTGGTTGAGAAGGTTCTCGGCTACGACTTTGAGGGCTATGAGCGCACCATCGACAGCCACGTGAAGAACCTTCGCGCCAAGCTGGGCGACGACCCCAAGAAGCCCAAGTGGCTCTACACCGTTCACGGTGTCGGCTACCGCTTCGAGGCTCCGACCAAGACCGATAAGTCGGACGAGAAATAAAGGAAATCACATATGACACCTGCGCGCTTTGAAATCGGACAAAAGCACAAGCAGGAGAGCGAGGCGGGTTCCAAGGCTAGTTGGAACACGCCTCGTTCCGATTCACGGCCAACGATGAGCTATCCCTCGCGCATGGCACTTGCTTTTGCTCTGACATCGCTCATGACGGTATTGGTGCTGGTGGGCGTGGTCTCTGTTGTGTGGGGCACGGTCTTTTCGGATTACACGCGCTCCAATATCGTCGAGATCGCCAATTCCGCAGCCGAAAAGCTTGCGACGTCGTATGAGGAAAACGGCAACTGGACTGCGGGCGAGCTGCGCACGGTCGCGACATCGAGTTTGGTATCCGACGACCTGAGTATGCAGGTCGTCAACAAGAAGGGCGTTGTCGTCTATGACGACTCATGGCCTTCGGCAAGCGCGACCGCCGATGTGCGCGAGAGCGAATCGGCGTCGAGCAGCTCGAGCGGTAAAAAAGCATCGCATAGCCCGGTCTCGTCTGCTCCAACCGACTCCGATAGCGTTGCCAACGTCGAAATCATAACGTCTTCGGGCGAGCATGTCGGACAGGTAAAGCTATGGGCCATCGGCTCCGATGCCTTGCTCACCAAGGCGGATTCTGCATTTAGGGAGAAGACCTTTAACGCCATGGCCCTCGCCGCGGTTGTTGCAATCTGCATTTCGGTCGTTATCGGATCGCTCGTGTCGCGCATGCTCACCAAGCCGATTCATCGTATTACCAGCACGGCCAAGCAAATTCGCGATGGCGATCTGTCTGCTCGTACGGGCTTGCGCGGCGATGACGAGATCGATCAACTGGGCGAGACGTTCGATGAGATGGCCACTTCGCTCGAGAAGGATATGAAACACGAGAAACGTTTGACCTCGGACGTGGCTCACGAACTTCGTACTCCGCTTATGGCCATGCTCGCAACGGTCGAGGCCATGCAGGATGGCGTATATCCTACCGACGATGAGCACTTGGAGACTGTTGCTTCCGAGACGCGTCGCCTGGCTCGTCTGGTGCAGCAGATGCTCGACCTGTCGCGCATGGAAAACAGCACGGCTCCGCTCAACCTTGAGCCGGTGGACATGGTTCCTTTCGTGCGTTCCATCGTCAATGCCCAGGAGCGCCTGTTTGTCGACCGCGATCTGCGCTTGCGCTTTGCTGACGAGACCCAAGGTCACGACGATGTCGTCGAAGCCGATCCCGACATGATCACACAATGCGTCATCAATCTCATGAGCAACGCCATGCGCTACACCCCCGAGGGCGGTTGGGTCGTGGTGTCGGTGCTCAGTGACCGCAAACACGTCAGCATTGCCGTTTCTGATACCGGCATCGGTATTGCCAAGGATGACTTGTCGCGCATCTTCGGCCGTTTTTGGCGCGCCGATGCCAGCCGTGCCCGTGAGGCGGGCGGTCTGGGCGTGGGCCTCGCCGTGACTAAACAGATCGTCGAGCGCCATCACGGCTACATATCCGTGGAGTCGGAGCTTGGAAAGGGTACGACTTTTACGATTCATCTGCCTCGCGAGCACACGGCGGACGCGGCATCTACTACAATGGAGCACTAGCTTTTCGCTATTCGGTGAAGGAGGGGTTTCGTCCCTGCCGCTCCGAGTTTGCGAAAACGTGCGGGAAAGAACCCGCATTACTGTCGTATTTTGGTAAGGAGTGACTCACGTGACAACGATGGAGCGTCGTCCGGATTCCCGTGGCAAGGTTCGTGATATCTACGATGCCGGTGAAAACCTGCTGATGGTCGCCACCGACCGCATTTCTGCGTTCGACTTCATTCTTCCCGACGAGATTCCGTTTAAGGGAGAGGTGCTCAACCGCATCTCGGCATTCTGGTTCGATAAGTTTGCCGGCATCGTTCCCAACCACCTCGTTTCCATCGACCCGGCGGATTTCCCCGAGGAGTTTGCTGAGTATCGTGACTACCTCGCCGGCCGCGCCATGCTGGTTAAGAAGGCCCAGACGATTCCTATCGAGTGCATCGTCCGCGGCTATCTGACCGGTTCGGGCAAGAAGACCTACGACGAGAACGGCACCGTCTGCGGCATCCAGCTGCCTGAGGGCCTGACCGAGGCTTCCAAGCTTCCCGAGCCGCTGTTCACGCCGTCCACGAAGGCCGAGATCGGTGACCACGACGAGAACATCTCGTTCGAGCGTTGCTGCGAGATCGTGGGCGAGGACATCGCCACGCAGATTCGCGACCTTTCCCTCAAGATCTACAAGGCTGCCGCCGAGTATGCAGCGACCCGTGGCATCATCATTGCCGACACCAAGTTCGAGTTCGGTGTCATCGATGGCAAGGTTACGCTGATCGACGAGTGCCTCACGCCCGACTCCAGCCGTTTCTGGCCTGCCGCCAGCTACGAGGAGGGCAAGATTCAGCCCAGCTACGACAAGCAATTCGTCCGCAATTGGCTCAAAGCCAACTGGGATATGACGGGGGAGACCCCGCATCTGCCCGCCGAGGTCATCGATGGCACGTCCGAGCGCTATCGCGAGGCCTTCCAGATCATCACGGGCTCCCAGTTCACAAGCATGAAGGAGAACGCATAAGTGAGTACCCGTAGCGCCACGAACAAGCGCACGCAATCCCACGAGGTTACCGGGGTTGCGCGCAAGTCCGCTGCATCCGCCAAGCCCGCCCGTCAGGCAGCGAGCTCTGTCCGCGTCGTGCCGGCTTCGTCTAAGGCACGCCGCAAAGAGCTCGAGAAGGGCGAGAACCTCGAGGGCCTCTCTAAAGAGGAGAAGCGCGCCCGCAAGGCTAAGCAGCGCGCCAAGGAGGATCGCATCTACACGGTGTCGAATATCCTTCTCAAGCAGGATGAGGACTACACCAAGCGCCGCCGCATCTGGTGGGCCGTGCTCACTATCGGCATGGTGCTCGTCGTGGCCATTTGGGCTTCGCTGTACTTCGCTCCCGCTGGCATGGTGTCCAGCCCTGTCCAGATGGTCGGCATTGTTTTGTCCTACGTCGTCATTTTGGGTGACTTCATCTACGACTTCGTTCGTATTCGTCCCCTGCGCAACATGTACCGCACGCAGGCCGAGGGCATGTCCGAGAACAAGCTCAACGCCCTTATCGAGCGCTCGGCTGCCGAGGAGGACAAGAAGGACTCCAAGAAGAAGTAGCGTTTGCATGCATACTTATCGCTAAGATATAAGGCGCGTCGTTTTTGCGGCGCGCCTTTTTACTGTTCTATAGATAGATGGAGTGGCACATGATTCGAGCTGCCCTGACGGTCGAAGAGGCTCTGGAGGGCATGAAGGCCCTAGAGCCCAAGATTAAAAACTATGCGCGCCTGGTTGTCCGCAAGGGCGTAAACGTCAAGCCCGGTCAGGAGGTTGTCGTTCAGTCTCCGGTCGAGTGCGCGCCGTTTGCGCGCGTGGTGGTCGCGGAGGCCTATGCCTCCGGTGCCGGTCACGTGACGGTTATTTGGGCCGATGACGCCGTGACGAGGCTCACGTACGAGCATGTCGAGAAAAGCTATTTTGAGCAGACGCCCGAGTGGAAGCGCCTGCAGCTTGATTCACTGGCCCAGGATGGTGCCTGCTTTATCTTTATCGAGGGTGCGGACCCTGCCGCTCTTAAGGGCATCGATCCCGCTAAGCCTGCTGCAGCTTCTAAGGCAAGGAACACGCAGTGCAAGGTCTTCCGCCGCGGACTGGACTACAACATCAACCCGTGGTGCATCGCCGGCGCGCCGGTCGTTGCCTGGGCGCGCGAGGTGTTCCCGGGAGACGCCGATGAGGTTGCAATCTATAAGCTGTGGAATGCGATTCTGCATACCGCTCGCGCCGATGGCCAGGACCCGGAGAGCGACTGGGAACTCCATGATGCCGCATTCGAAAAGAACCTTCGTTTCCTGAACGACAATCGTTTCGACTACCTGCATTACACCTCGGCAAATGGAACCGATCTGACGATTGGCATGACGAAAGGTCACGAGTGGGCCGGCGGCAAGGGCAAGACGCCCGATGGGCACCCCTTCTTCCCCAACATTCCCACCGAGGAAGTCTTCACCTCGCCTGATCGTATGCGTGCCGACGGTATCGTGTATTCGGCTATGCCGCTCATTCACCACGGTAACAAGGTTGACGATTTTTGGATTAAGTTCGAGGCGGGCCGCGTAGTGGACTACGATGCCCGCGTGGGTAAGGCGACGCTTGCGAGCATTATTGACACCGATGAAGGTGCCGCTCATCTGGGTGAGATCGCGCTTATCTCCAAGAACACGCCGATCCGTGAAAGTGGCGTTCTGTTCTATGACACGCTCTATGATGAGAACGCTAGCTGCCATCTCGCGCTAGGTGTCGGTTTCCCCGAATGCATCGAGGGTGGGTATGACATGTCCAAGGAGGAGCTCCTGGAGCATGGCGTAAACGTCTCGAGCACGCACGTCGATTTTATGATCGGCACGGACGATATCGATATTACGGGCATTACGCCTGATGGACGTGAAGTTGTGATTTTCCAGAACGGCCAATGGAGTTGGGAATAGTCCCAGACCGTGGTACAATGCCACCCGCGGGCCGTTAGCTCAGCTGGCAGAGCAGGGGACTTTTAATCCCAAGGTCCAGGGTTCGAACCCCTGACGGCCCACCATAGAATAGAAAAGCGACTGGCGGATGCCGGCCGCTTTTTTGTTGCCGCGACATGGGTTCGAACCCGAAAGGGCGCGGAGCTGAGTAAACGCGTGAGCGTTTGCCAGCGCAGCGCGCAAGGCGCAAAGCGCCGCAGCGGCCGCCTGCGGAGCAGGCTGAACCCCTGACGGCCCACCCAAAGTAAGGAATACGAAATGAAAACAAATAGATACGGAATTAGCGGCAGCACATTAAAGATAATAGCAGCCATTTCGATGGTTCTCGATCATGTAAGCAGGATCGTCCTGACCAATGGAATCATGACTCACGCATCGTACAGTCAGATATCAGACGAACAGTGGGCGATTCTAAGCGAGGCTTCGGATGTGCTTCATGTTCTTGGCAGAATTGCATTTCCCTTATTTTGCTTTTTGATAGTTGAGGGATTTTTGCATACTCATGACTTAAAGAAGTACCTGCGAAATATGCTTGTCTTCGCAATCATTGCGGAGCCCATATACGATTTCGTCCAAACCGGGCAACTATTTGACCTTCGGCAACAAAATGTTATGTGTGAGCTCCTGCTTTCCTTGGTCTTTTTGATTGTTCTGGAAAAGATACAAAGTCTTTCAAAACGGAAAAGATACATCGCAGAAACTGCTCTGATTGTTTTGACAGCACTGGCAGCTGAATACACTAAACTAGATGGCGGCGTGTATGGCATTCTGCTTGTGGCTGCATTCTATTTATTTCACGACAGCAAGGCCAAGATGTTCTTTGCTGCAGTATGTGCAGTGCTCCTTTCGTCATGCCATATAGTTGGCGGCGGATTTGAGTTTGCTACAGCTAATGTATTTAATCCTGATGTTGCTGCCGCGGTCGTTTCGTTGCTGCTTATCAATCTTTATAATGGTAAGCGAGGGCTGAAGCTCAAATATCTCTTCTACATTTTCTATCCGGCACACCTTGCTCTGCTTTATGGTGTCTCACTTATTGTTTTGAACTGTCTTTAAAAACTCTCAAACAAGTCTCTGAAAACGGAAACAAATTGACCCTAAGACTGCTTGTGAATTTCCGGAAGACCTGAGAGATGCGAGGATAGGCAACGAGGGCTGCAGAGAGATGCTTCTCAGTTCTCTGGCGGATCGCACGTATCTGTATGAGGATCACTTCCACACACTCATTAATAACAGTGATAAACACGGCAGATCCTCAAAACATGAGGCTGTGGAGGTCGAACGATGCTTCGAAAGCATGAATGGCAGCGAGAAAATGAGTTCGGAAGCGCCCTCTGGATGATCCAGCATAGAATAGAAAGCGATCGGCTCCGGCTGGTCGCTTTTTTGTTGCCGCGCCACGGGTTCGAACCCGAACTTCTCTATATATAAGAACGCTTGGCGAACAAAACCTGCCTTTTACCGACGGGAAACAAATAGCTGATGCTTTTGGAGTAAAGTGGCGCTCCAGAGATGACCGATGCCTTAACACCTATAAACCAGCTGGTCATCGCCAATATCAGAAGCCAATGCTTCAGTTTTAACCTCAGTGATGCGACTGAGGGACCTATTCATTTGTGAACAAAATATGGAGTGCGCGATTCCCGCCCCCGGCGCCCCTCCGGTCTGGCAATATATCTCCTTGCCGCGCGGCCCGGTCGGACCGGATCAGCCGCCAGGCGTGCACCTTGAGAACCGGATACTGCGAGGATGGACACATTCAGTGTCGCATCCGGGCAGACATCGAACCATTTGAAATGGTCTAACTTGGATTTGTTTTTCGCAAGGCCGCCGAGAGGCGGCCCCGAGAAATTCCTTTTCCTATCAAACAGAACCATATGAATCGAACGGAACCGATCAGCGTAAAAGTTGTGAGGACCGGACGGGCTCGAGGCCCATTTATTTTGGACGGAGAGTTCGATCCTGGCTCAGGATGAACGCTGGCGGCGCGCCTAACACATGCAAGTCGAACGGCACCCCTCTCCGGAGGGAAGCGAGTGGCGAACGGCTGAGTAACACGTGGAGAACCTGCCCCCTCCCCCGGGATAGCCGCCCGAAAGGACGGGTAATACCGGATACCCCGGGGTGCCGCATGGCACCCCGGCTAAAGCCCCGACGGGAGGGGATGGCTCCGCGGCCCATCAGGTAGACGGCGGGGTGACGGCCCACCGTGCCGACAACGGGTAGCCGGGTTGAGAGACCGACCGGCCAGATTGGGACTGAGACACGGCCCAGACTCCTACGGGAGGCAGCAGTGGGGAATCTTGCGCAATGGGGGGAACCCTGACGCAGCGACGCCGCGTGCGGGACGGAGGCCTTCGGGTCGTAAACCGCTTTCAGCAGGGAAGAGTCAAGACTGTACCTGCAGAAGAAGCCCCGGCTAACTACGTGCCAGCAGCCGCGGTAATACGTAGGGGGCGAGCGTTATCCGGATTCATTGGGCGTAAAGCGCGCGTAGGCGGCCCGGCAGGCCGGGGGTCGAAGCGGGGGGCTCAACCCCCCGAAGCCCCCGGAACCTCCGCGGCTTGGGTCCGGTAGGGGAGGGTGGAACACCCGGTGTAGCGGTGGAATGCGCAGATATCGGGTGGAACACCGGTGGCGAAGGCGGCCCTCTGGGCCGAGACCGACGCTGAGGCGCGAAAGCTGGGGGAGCGAACAGGATTAGATACCCTGGTAGTCCCAGCCGTAAACGATGGACGCTAGGTGTGGGGGGACGATCCCCCCGTGCCGCAGCCAACGCATTAAGCGTCCCGCCTGGGGAGTACGGCCGCAAGGCTAAAACTCAAAGGAATTGACGGGGGCCCGCACAAGCAGCGGAGCATGTGGCTTAATTCGAAGCAACGCGAAGAACCTTACCAGGGCTTGACATATGGGTGAAGCGGGGGAGACCCCGTGGCCGAGAGGAGCCCATACAGGTGGTGCATGGCTGTCGTCAGCTCGTGTCGTGAGATGTTGGGTTAAGTCCCGCAACGAGCGCAACCCCCGCCGCGTGTTGCCATCGGGTGATGCCGGGAACCCACGCGGGACCGCCGCCGTCAAGGCGGAGGAGGGCGGGGACGACGTCAAGTCATCATGCCCCTTATGCCCTGGGCTGCACACGTGCTACAATGGCCGGTACAGAGGGATGCCACCCCGCGAGGGGGAGCGGATCCCGGAAAGCCGGCCCCAGTTCGGATTGGGGGCTGCAACCCGCCCCCATGAAGTCGGAGTTGCTAGTAATCGCGGATCAGCATGCCGCGGTGAATGCGTTCCCGGGCCTTGTACACACCGCCCGTCACACCACCCGAGTCGTCTGCACCCGAAGTCGCCGGCCCAACCGCAAGGGGGGAGGCGCCGAAGGTGTGGAGGGTGAGGGGGGTGAAGTCGTAACAAGGTAGCCGTACCGGAAGGTGCGGCTGGATCACCTCCTTTCTAGGGAGATACATTCTTAGAGAGAAAACACTTTAACTCGAATAGAGGGCAGGAGCCCGTCCGGTAGATGTCCGCCAGGATGATTCCCCGCAGCACCCGGTCCCCGGGGTCGCACCCGCGTACCTTGAGAGCCGCATAGCGATAGGAGAGAGATGGAAGATCATTCTTCCAGACTCGATTCTTTTCTGCGATTTATCAGACAGAATGATAGCAATCATTCATCCGATCCAAACAAGAAGAATTCACTTATATATGAGTGAGGAGCATCTGATCGCGAGCACAGTGAAACACACTGTGCCGCGGTATGAGATACCCGAATTGCGACATACGAGCGCTATTCATGATATCGATTAATTAACTTTAGCGACACGTGGATATCCCGCGGGCCCGATGCGGTCCCGCAAGATACCACGGGCGCACGGCGGATGCCTTGGCACAGGGAGCCGATGAAGGACGCGGCAAGCTGCGATAATCCCCGGCGAGGAGCACACATCCTTCGACCCGGGGGTCTCCGAATGGGCGAACCCATCCGTAGCAGTACGGATATCCCGATCCTGAACACATAGGGGCCGGGAGGACAACCCGGGGAACTGAAACATCTAAGTACCCGGAGGAGAGGAAATCAATCTCGAGACTCCCCGAGTAGCGGCGAGCGAAAGGGGACCGATGGCCAAACCGTCGAGCGGGCATACCCGGCAGGGGTTCCGCCGACGGGGTTGCAGGGCCGCGCATCCGGGGGCTGCCGCCCCCGGGCGCAGGTCCGGCTGGGGAGCGGAACGGCATGGGAGGGCCGGCCGCAGCGGGTGACAGCCCCGTACGCGAACCCAGACCGGACGGCGCGACGCGGTCCCTGAGTAGGGCCGGGCACGTGAAACCCGGTCCGAACCTGGGTGGACCACCATCCAAGCCTGAGTACTACCCTGTGACCGATAGCGCACCAGTACCGTGAGGGAAAGGTGAAAAGCACCCCGGGAGGGGAGTGAAACAGTAC
>URDI01000037.1:0-20020 GCA_900546475.1 uncultured Collinsella sp. | reverse complement strand
ACTGCGCTGGCGTCATCAGCACCAAGAAGTTCGACGAGATCGACGACACCGAGTGGCGCCGTACCATCGACATCAACCTCAACGGCACCTTTACCATGATGAACGCCGTGTACCCGCACTTTAAGGCTGCCCATGCCGGCACTATCGTCAACGTGAGCTCTGTTGCTGGCAAGATCGGCGGCGGCCTGCTCGGCACCGCGGCTTACGCGAGCTCCAAGGCCGGTGTTAACGGTCTAACCAAGGCAGTCGCCAAGGAGGGCGGTAGGTTCGGCGTTCGCTGCAACGCTGTGTGCCCGTCGCTCACGTTGACCGATATGACCTCGATTCTCTCTGACGAGAACTCTCAGCGTATCATCAACGGTATTCCTCTGGGCCGCGCCGCCCAGGCCAGCGAGCCTGCGCAGATGGTGCTCTTCTTTGCCTCCGACCTCGCCAGCTTCGTTAACGGCGAGATCGGTGACTGCGACGGCGGCATCGTCCTGGACGGGTAATACCCCGCGGTGATCGTTTGGCGGCGACCCTGGCGACTCGGGGTTGTCGCCTTCTTTCTGACATAGGCGCGTGCGGCTACGTTTCGCATGCATCCAAAGGAGATATATATGAGTGAATCGACTGCGGTGGAGGCGCCGGCGGCAAAGGAGCCGTTCTTTAAGATGTCCTCCATCCCGGGTGCCAATATTTTGGTGCCGCTTCTGTTGGGCTGCCTGCTCAACACGCTATTCCCCGACCTGTTCAAAACGCTCGGCAGCTTTACGCTTGGCATGACCCAGCAGGGTGCAGGCCCGCTCGTGGGCGCTTTTTTGCTCATCGTCGGTACGACGATTTCGTTTAAGAGCGCTCCTGCCGCCGCTGCACGCGGCGCCATCATCATCGCCGTCAAGCAGATCGTGGTCGTTGCCGTGTCGCTGCTCATCCTTTATGTGTTCAACGACAACCTGTTTGGCATTTCTGCCATGGTGATGTTGGCGGCTTGCACCGGCGCCAACAACGCTATGTACGCTGGACTGATGGGCACCATGGGCAACGAGGCCGAGCGTGGCGCCGTCGCTATCACCACGCTCGTTGTCGGCCCTCCGGTCACGATGATCGTGCTCGGCGCTGCCGGTCAGGCTCCGATCGGCTGGTCGCTCGTGGGTGCCATTTTGCCGATCGTCGTCGGCATTATTCTGGGTAACCTCTTCCCGAGCTTTAAGAAGATGATGGCACCGGCACTTTCCGCCATCATCGTGCTCGTCTTCTTTGCCATGGGCTCGACCATGACTTTTGGCCAGCTTATCAACGGCGGTCTTCCCGGCATCCTGCTCGGCGTGATCTGCTCGGTGGTCTTTGCAATTCCTGTCATCGCGGTCGATAAGCTCACGGGCGGCACGGGTGTCGCAGGTGCGGCCATTTCGAGCTGCGCCGGAGCCAATGTGGCCACGCCTGCTGCCATGGCAAGCGTCAACGAGGCCATGTACGGCGGCGCGGTGCTCGCGACGGCTACGGCGCAGGTCGCAGCATGTGCTATCGTGACGGCCATTTTGACCCCGCTGGTCACCAGCTGGTGCTACAAGCATTTTGAGGGCCAGGGCCACAGCAAGGCAACGACCGACAAGGCCGCCGCAGCCGCCTAATGCCAAGCGGCAATCAAAGCTAAATAACTAGCCATGCCACAGGGCGGCCCCGGGGGAAATCCCGTGGCCGCCCTGTAGTTTCTGTGGGGTCTCTGGGGCACTTTACTCTGCTAAAGCTGGCATAACAGCTAGAGTGAAGGACGTATAAAGGCAAGGGGAAATATCAAGCGAATCGGTGAACGGTAGCTGATGGTGGGAGCGTTTCCTGCGGATTTGTTAAAAACAACCTTATGGTATAAAAAAAGAAACATATAACAGCCCTGATGAAGGGGGTAGCTATGTTATCCTTCTCAAACAGGTGAAATCTTGGGTTTTGGGTTGCAGTTCCAAGGTGGACAAACGTTTTTCCCTGTACCAACGTGTGGTGAAGAACGGAAGAAGCCGGTAGTGCAAGCCGATAATTCAAGAATTCAATAAGCAGCGGTGTGAGAGAGCGCCGCATTACACGTAACTAGGAGCGTGGTTACACAATGCAGGAGGCATGGGAAGGCTTCAAGGAAGGCATCTGGACGGGAGAGGTTGACGTCCGAGACTTCATCCAGAAGAACTACACCCCCTACGAGGGCGACGAGTCGTTCCTCGCCGGCCCGACCGAGCGTACCAAGGAGCTGTGGGGCGAGGTTCTCGACCTGCTGCTTAAGGAGCGCGAGCAGGGCGGTGTCCTCGATATGGACACCAAGACCGTCACGGGTATCGTGAGCCACCCCGCTGGCTACATCGATAACGCCCACCGCGAGAAGGAGACCATCGTCGGCCTCCAGACCGACAAGCCGCTCAAGCGCGCTCTGCACGTCAACGGTGGTATCCGCATCGCTTGCCAGGCCGCCAGCCAGCACGGCTACAAGGTCGACGAGAACGTTGTCGAGCGCTACACCTTCGAGCGCAAGACCCACAACGCCGGCGTCTTCGATGTCTACACCCCCGAGATGCGCGCCTGCCGTTCGGCCCACATCATCACCGGTCTGCCCGATGGCTATGGCCGCGGCCGCATCATCGGCGACTATCGTCGTGTCGCCCTGTATGGTGTCGACTACCTGATCAAGGACAAGGAGGCCCAGAAGGCTTCCACCCCGACGGTCATGACCGCCGACAACATCCGCGATCGCGAGGAGCTGCAGGAGCAGATCCGCGCCCTCGGCGAGCTCAAGATGATGGCCGAGACCTATGGTTTCGATATTTCCAACCCTGCTACCAACACGCAGGAGGCCATCCAGTGGATGTACTTCGCCTACCTCGCTGCCGTCAAGGAGCAGAACGGCGCCGCTATGTCCATCGGCCGTACCTCCACGTTCATCGACATCTACGCTGAGCGCGACCTTGCCAACGGTACCTTCACCGAGGAGCAGATCCAGGAGTTCGTGGATCACTTCATCATGAAGCTCCGCATGGTCAAGTTTGCCCGTACCCCCGAGTACCAGGCCCTGTTCACCGGCGACCCGCAGTGGGTCACCGAGTCCATCGGCGGCATGGGTGTTGACGGCCGTACGCTCGTTACCAAGATGAGCTACCGCTACCTGCACACGCTCGAGAACATGGGCACCAGCCCCGAGCCCAACATGACCGTTCTGTGGTCGACTCGTCTGCCCGAGAACTTCAAGAAGTTCTGCGCCAAGACTTCCGTCGCCAGCTCCTCGATCCAGTACGAGAACGACGACCTCATGCGCGTTTACCACGGCGACGACTACGGCATCGCCTGCTGCGTGTCCTCCATGCGCATCGGCAAGGAGATGCAGTTCTTCGGCGCCCGCGCCAACCTGGCCAAGTGCCTGCTCTACGCGCTCAACGGCGGTGTTGACGAGGTCTCCAAGAAGCAGGTCGGCCCCAAGTATCGCGCCGTCGAGGGCGATACGCTCGATTACGACGACGTTGTGGCCAAGTACAACGACATGATGAAGTGGCTCGCTGGCGTGTACGTCAACTCGCTGAACATCATTCACTACATGCACGACAAGTATTGCTACGAGCGCATCCAGATGGCTCTGCACGACAAGCACGTGCACCGCTGGTTCGCTACGGGCATCGCTGGCCTTTCCGTCGTGGCTGACTCCCTGTCCGCCATCAAGTACGCTAAGGTCCACCCCGTCCGTGATGAGAACGGCATCATTGTCGACTTCGAGACCGAGGGCGAGTTCCCCAAGTACGGTAACGACGACGACCGCGTCGACCAGATCGCTCACGACGTTGTGCACCAGTTCATGGAGTACATCCGCATGAACGACACCTACCGCAACTCCGTGCCCACGACCTCGGTTCTGACCATCACCTCCAACGTCGTGTACGGCAAGAAGACCGGTTCTACGCCTGATGGCCGCAAGGCTGGCCAGCCCTTCGCCCCGGGTGCTAACCCCATGCACAAGCGCGATAGCCACGGCGCCATCGCTTCGCTGTCTTCGGTTTCCAAGCTCCCGTTCCGCGATGCTCAGGACGGCATCTCCAACACCTTCTCCATCATCCCGGGTGCGCTCGGCAAGGAGGACCAGGTGTTCTTTGGCGATATCGACCTTGATCAGCTGGGCGAGTAACTATTGTTAGTGCTATACTAACAATAACGATTACTGATTAGTGCGCCGGTTTCGGCCGGCGCCTATCGATCGAAGGAGACACATTATGAAGGTTTCTGAAGTTTCCGAGACTCAGGCCGATAACCTGGTCCACATGCTCGACGCTTACGCCGAGAAGGGTGGCCACCACCTGAACATCAACGTCTTCAACCGTGAGACGCTGCTCGACGCTCAGGCTCACCCCGAGAAGTACCCGCAGCTGACCATTCGCGTTTCCGGCTACGCCGTGAACTTCCACACGCTCACCAAGGAGCAGCAGGACGAGGTCATTTCGCGTACCTTCCACAACAAGTTCTAAAGGGGTTTAACTCCCGCAGGATCGCCGGGGCTGTTTGGGCTACCTCCCAAAACGTCCTCGGACATGCAAGAAGCCCTCGCTGCGCACTTCGTGCGGCGAGGGCTTCTTGCGTCCTGCGGAATATTTTGGGAGGTAGCCCAAACAGCCCCGGCGGGGTCCTGTGTAGTCACCCTTTAGGCGGAACTCTCCTAATTATTTGGATGAGTCGTTTACTTACTTGTACTGTTACCGTCTTCCCACTGTTGTTGGGGTATGCTTTGTTCGTATGTAAACGTATGACATGTTGATGAGGGGAGGGTGCTATGGCTCGCGAGGGCGCTCGTTCTAAGGATTCTGCTAAGCCTGGCATCAAGGAAGTTGCAGCGGTGGCGGGGGTTTCGCCTACTACGGTATCTCGCGTGCTTAATAATCGCGGCTACATTAGTCAGGAAACCCGCGATAAAGTCCATGCGGCGATGGAGCGCATCAATTACACGCCCAACGATATCGCCCGTGCCATGCTCAACGGTCGCCTGAACCTTATCGGCATGATCGTTCCCTTTGTGAGCAGCCCGTTCCATGCTCAGGTTGTGCAGGCGGTCGAGCGCACGTTGGCGGGAAACGGCTTTAAGATGTTGCTGTGCAACAGCGCCAATCGACCCGATCTTGAGCGTTCCTATATTGACATGCTCCGCCGCAATATGGTCGACGGCGTAATCGTCAACTCCCTCAATATCGGTGCCGAAGCATATGCCGAGATGGGCTTGAGCCTGGTTGGCATCGACTGCGATCTTGGCGAGGGCTCTGTCCAGATTGCAAGTGACAGCTATGGCATCGGCGAGCTCGCCACGCGCCGTCTGATTGATGACGGCTGCAGGCGTATCCTGTGCCTGCGCAGCAATAGCCGCATGCGCATGCCTGCCAATAAGCGTACCGATGCCTACCTCGATGTTGTTGAGCAGGCCGGTTTGTCCGCGCTTGTTCGTGAGGTCGAGTTCGTTAAGCCCGACGACGAAAAGGGCGCGGTCGTCGCGAAGATCCTCGATGAGAACCCCGATATTGACGGCATCTTTGCGGGAGACGACACGATGGCGGCCATCTGCCTCAACATGATGAAGCAGCGCGGCTTGAGTGCTCCGGACGATATTAAGGTCGTGGGCGCGGATGGTGCCCGCCGCACCATGACGTTTATGCCTGACCTAACAACCGTACGCCAAGATATCGATCGCATCGGAGAGCTCGCGGCGCAATCCATCATCGCTCTGATTAACGGCGATAAGCCCGAATCGAATATAAAACTCCCCGTTGAACTTATTGAGGGCAAAACCGCGTAGTTCATCCCGTGCTAAAAGAATCCCTCAAACGCCACCGATAACCGTTCGCCGGCATATGTCAACCGTTTGCCGACGACTGGAACTGCGAAAAGACGTATGGATATGAAAACGTTTGACATATGAAAACGATTGACATATCTTGCAGATGTACCGAGTTAGTATCTCGACGGAAAGGAAGTCTCGGATGCATAAGGTGTATTACCAGCCTGAGGGAATTTGGGTAGGCGACATCATGCCGTACGGCGAGGATGGCACGTTCTATCTCTATCATCAGCGTGACACGCGTAACCCCGAACCTTTCGGAGAGCCGTTTGGCTGGGCACTCGCGACGACCAAGGATTTCGTCAACTACAAGGACTTTGGCGAGAGCCTTGAGCGTGGCGGCGACGAGGAGGTCGACCAGTACGTTTATGCCGGCACGGTGTTTAAGGTGGGCGACAAGTACCATGCGCTCTACACTGGTTGCAATCGCGATAAGGTCCGCGCACGTTTGATGAAGCAGGTTCTTCTTCACGCAACGAGTGACGACGCCGTCAAGTGGGAGAAGAACATCGCCGAGACGCTGCTTCCGCCCCAGGAGGGTTACGATGACCGCAACTGGCGCGATCCCTTTGTGCTTTGGGATGAGGAGAACGAAGAGTACATGCTCATCCTCGGCACGCGTGTGGGCGAGGACAAGCGTCTGATGACCGGTCGTCTGGTCAAGTTCACCTCCAAGGACCTGGATACCTGGGAGTTCCAAGGCGACTGGTGGAATCCGGGCCTGTACACCATGTTCGAGATGCCCGATCTCTTTAAGATGGGCGACTGGTGGTATCTGGTGTTCTCTGAGTACAGTGATGGCAACAAGACCCGTTACCGCATGTCTCGCTCTATCAACGGTCCCTGGATCACTCCTGCGGACGATTCCTTCGATGGCCGCGCGTACTATGCCGCACGTACCGCATTTGATGGCGAGCGCCGCGTTCTCTTTGGTTGGGTTCCTACGCGTGACGAGGGCGGCGACCCCAGCTCTTACCTGTGGGGTGGCACCTTTATGCCCCTCGAGATCGTTCAGCGTGCCGACGGAACGCTTGGCACCAAACTCCCTGACAGCATGCTTGGCGCCTTTGGCGAGGCTAAGGCAGTCGAGGCCTTTAAGCTTTCCTGCGAGTCGGGCAAGGTCGAGCAGGTGCTCGCTGCGGATGCCGGTTCCACCTATATGCTCGACGCCGACATCGAGCTCGCCGGTGACGCTGCCGGCTTCTCGGTAAAGCTCGCCGAGAACGCCGAGTCCGGTCTAGCCTATGAGTTCCGCGCCAACCTGCGTGAGGGCAAGCTCGAGTTTACGGCGGCCCCCCAGTATCCGTGGTTCCAGGTCAACAACATGGGCCTCGAGCGTCCGTTGTTCTTCAAGGGCGAGGGCACTCATCATGTGCGCCTGGTCGTTGACGACGATATCGCGACCATCTTTGTCGATGATGTTGCGCTTAACGCTCGCTTTTGCAATAAGCAGGGCCAGGGTGTGGCGCTGACGGTCACCGACGGTACGCTCAAGTGCGCAAATGCAACGATCGCATCTCTGTAATGGCCACAAAACGTCTTATGATTTCGTAAGGGAATGGAGAGGAACATGGACTACAAAGTAGTGTCTCAGCAAGTCGTCGATAACGTCGGCGGTCTGGAGAACATCGAGGGTGCCACGCATTGCGTTACGCGTCTGCGTCTGGTGCTCAAGGATACGAGCAAGTACAACAAGGCCGAGCTCGAGAACATCGATGGCGTCAAGGGCGTGCTGTACAACAGCGGCCAGCTCATGATCATCTTTGGTACCGGTACCGTTAACAAGGTCTACGATGAGTTTATGGCTCTGACGGGCGTCAAGGAGATCAGCGCTTCCGAGGTCAAGGGCGCCGAGGCAGACAAGAAGGGCAAGTTCTTCTCGGTCCTCAAGGTATTCTCGGACATCTTTATCCCCATCATTCCCGCTTTCGTCGGCGCTGCTATCATCATCGGCCTTAAGTCGCTGATCGTTGCCAACGGCCTCTTTGGCATGGAGGGCAGCCTTGCCGACCACAGCGAGTTCCTCAAGAACCTCGCAAGCTTCTTTGCCATTATCGCCACCACCTTCGATTACCTGCCTGTCCTGGTTATGTACAGCGCGGTGAAGCGTTTTGGCGGTAACCCGATTCTGGGCATCCTCGTCGGTATCGTCATGGTTCACCCGAGCCTTATGAACCGCAACACGTTCGTTATGGATCCGACGGGCGCTGAGTACTGGAACTTCGGCCCGCTCTCCATTCCCATGGTTGCTTTCCAGGGCGGCGTGTTCCCCGCAATCCTGACCGCCTGGTTCATGGCCAAGGTCGAGAAGATTGCCCAGAAGTACATCCCCGAGGTCGTCTCGTTCGTCTTTGTCCCGACCGTCACCCTGATTCTTGCCAACGTCGCCCTGTTCACCGTGTTTGGCCCGCTCGGCAACCTGATCGGCGATGTTCTCGCTGGCGTGATCGACGTCCTGTACAACAGGATGGGCGTCTTTGGTGCCTTTGTCTTCGCCGCGTTCCTGCAGCCGCTCGTCGTTACCGGTACGCACCAGTTCATTCAGGGTATCGAGGCTAATCTCGTTGCCACGACTGGCTTCAACTACATTCAGGCCATCTGGTCCGTTTCCATCATCGCCCAGGGCGGCGGCGCCATCGGCATGTATCTCATTCACAAGAAGCATTCCAAAGAGCGCAACATCTGCATGTCGTCCTTTATCCCGACGCTGGTCGGAATCTCCGAGCCCGCTATCTTTGCTGCAAACATGCGCTACTCGATCATTCCGTTCATCTGCGCTTGCATCGGTGCAGGCTGCGGCGGTGCCTTCGTGAAGCTCTTTGAGGTGCGCGCTATCGGCCAGGGTCTGACCGGCGTACTTGGCCTGCTCATCGTCACGCCCGAGACCCTCGTGTGGTATGTGGCTGGCAATCTGATCGCTTTCTTCGTCCCGATCATCCTGATCTTTGCCTACAACAAGGCAAAGGGCGTGCCGACCACCGATGAAGAGGGCGCTGGCGCTGGCTTCGACGTTAGCTTCTAGTTGAGCCGTTCAGCGTAATGTGCGGATAAGTCCATTTGAGGAAGGGCGTTCGGCTCGTGTGAGTCGAGCGTCCTTCCCCATAGACGAGAAAGTCAACGGCGATGTTAAATCAAAAAAATAAGGTGACGCGCGCGGACTATGAGCAGTGGCGTGCCGGACAGGATGAGACGGCGGGTCGCATCGCGTCCGACCCCGATAGGCTCCTGTTCCATGTGGAGCCTGAGCTTGGCTGGCTCAACGACCCCAACGGTTTGGTGCAGATTGGTGATACGTATCACATCTATCACCAATACGATCCATTCGATGCTGCGCATGGCGGTCCAGTGCTTTGGAATCATCTGACAACAAAGGATTTTGTGACGTACGAGAATCGTGGCCCTGTGCTGTTCCCCGATTCCGATTTGGATTCGAGCGGAGTGTATTCTGGTTCTGCCTTTGTACACGACGGCAAGATTCACTACTTCTATACCGGCAACGTCAAGCATTTTGATCGCGACGATTACGACTATGTGCTGACAGGGCGCGAGCAAAATCAGATTCACATGGTCGCCGAGAACCCCGACGAATTGGGCGAGAAACGTATGGCTGTTGGGCCGCTCGATTACCCCGACGATATCGGTACGCACGTGCGCGACCCCAAGATCCTGGAGCACGACGGTATCTACTACATGGTTCTCGGTGCTCGTACAAAAGACGACCGCGGTTGCGTGCTTGTCTATACCTCGCGCGATCTTGAGTGCTGGCAATATGCGACGCGTATTGAACTCGGCGAGAAGTTCGGTTTTATGTGGGAGTGCCCGGATCTGTTTGAGCTCGATGGCGAGTTAATCCTCGTTTGCTGCCCACAGGGCGTGCCCGTCGATGGTTGGCGTTACCGAAACCCGCATCAGTGCGTGTGGTTCCGCATCAAGGCCGATTGGGAAAAGCCTTGCTTTGCCATTGTCGAATCGGGCAAGCCCCAGATGGTCGATGCAGGTTTTGACTTCTATGCCCCTCAATCATTTGCAGATGCCGACGGTCGACGGATTATGATCGGTTGGGCCGGCTGCCCCGATGCAACGGCTCAAAACCCGACGGTGGAACGCGGATGGCAGTGCGCGCTTACCGTGCCGAGGGTGCTGAATATGCGCGACGGTAAGCTCTGCCAGTGGCCCGCGCGCGAGGTTGAGCAACTGCGCAAGGAGCGTGTTTCGGTGACCGCCGGAGAGACCGTCGACTCTCCTGGTCGACTGTTTGATGCCGTCGTGTCGTGCCGGGGGACGAAGTCCATTGAGCTGGAGGTTCGTGAGGGTGTTGTCGTGTGCTTTGCCAACGGAATGATCACACTTGATATGGGCGATGAGGGCTATGGACGCGACAAGAGGTCGGTTGAGCTCGACGAGCTTTACTGCCTGCGAGTCCTTTCGGATGCCACGATGCTCGAGGTATTTGTCAACGACGGCGAGGTTGCGCTTACGAGCCGCACCTATTCGTCTGCGGCGCCTGCGATGCAGTTGCGCGCCGAGGGCGACGCCTCGATGGAGTTTTACCGTCTGGCTCGCTAGCCGCATTGTGAGTGACCATGGCGTTTTGGATACACGGGCTTTCTTGGTGGCTACCGTTTATCGCATATAGCTACCGTTTGCGGAGTAAGTAACACTCATTACTAAACCGTGTAGAATCTCATGCAAGCACGGAGTATTTCAGGGAGACGCTGTCCTTTGTTGTGGCGAAGGGCGGCGTCTCTCTGGTGCTTGGGAGTCGTTGTTCAATTGGGCGACGGGCGTGCGCGCGTAATTAATAATCAACGTCGAGATGGGTCGTGATGATAATGGGCAAGTACGTAATCGTGGTTGAGTCTGGTTCGGATGTGACGCCGGAGCTCTGCGAGCGCTACGGCATCGTGCGCGTGCCTATGCATGTCACGATTGGTGACGAGACCGTCGAGGACGGTTCGATCGATCCGCTCGAAATATATTCGCGTTGCAACGAGTTTGGCGTGATGCCCAAGACCAGCGGCTGCGCGCCTGCGGATTTTGCTCATGTGTACGACCGTATCCATGCCGAGAAGCCCGACGCGACCATCCTGCATCTTGCGTACTCCGAAGTCACGACCTGTTCGCATCAGTCCTCCAAGATTGCAGCTAAGGGCCGCGACTACGTGTTCTCCATGGACACGCGCTTTGTCTCGGTAGGCCAGTCGCTTGTTGCCGTCGAGACTGCCAAATACATCGAGGCTCACCCCGATGCCACCGTCGACGAGATTTTCGCCTTCACTAATTCCGTCATGGACCGCGTGCTGCTGGGCTTTGTTCCTACCGATCTTGCCTTCCTCAAGGCGGGCGGTCGCTTGTCCAACGTTGCGTTCCTGGGCGCTCATCTGCTCAAGATCAAGCCCTGCATTGAAGTGACGGGCGGCAAGTTTGTGGCAACCAAGAAATTCCGCGGCTCTATGCTCAAATGCGCCCGTGCCTTTATTGACCACATGGTTGCCAAGGGCGAGATTGACTACTCGCACATTGGCCTGGCGTATTCGGTAGGCCTTTCCGAGGAGCTGCGCGATGATATGGAGGTCTACGCGCATGAACTCGGCTTTAAGGACATCACCTGGACTCAGGTCGGCGGCGTCATCTCGAGCCATTGTGGCCCGACCGCCTTTGGTGCGGTGCTGACGCTCAAGGCGTAAGGGCTGGCGTAATCGATATCTATTGCCACGGCGGCGGGCGGGTTGCGACAACCTTCCCGCCGCTCTTGCGTGGGGCCAAATAGGACAACCCAATCGATCGCTAAACCGTTTCACCATCATGCGTATGGGCTAGAATGACTCTGGCATTTTAATTGACAATAACCAAAGAGAGGCAAGGTTGCGGGAATGGCTGAGATGACGCTTGAGGGTGTGGACGCTCATCCCGAGGACTCTGCGTATGCCCTGGGTCGCGTGCATTCGATCGAGACGATGGGAACGGTCGACGGTCCCGGCATCCGCTTTGTGGTGTTTGTTCAGGGCTGTCCCATGCGCTGTGCGTATTGCCATAACCCCGATACCTGGTCGGTTAACGGCGGCACCATGGTGACCGTCGAGCACCTGATGGACGAGTTCCAGAGCAACCATGAGTTTTACCGCAGCGGCGGAATTACGGTTTCGGGCGGCGAGCCGCTCCTGCAGCCCGAGTTTTTGGCCGACCTGTTCTGTGCAATGCACAACAACCCCGATGGCCGCGTGCATACCTGCCTTGACAGCTGCGGATATGCGTTTGACCCCAACCATCCCGAGAAGTTCGATGCTGTGCTCAACGAGACCGACATGGTGCTGCTCGATATTAAACATGCCGATCCCGTCGAGCATAAAAAGCTGACCGGTTGCGACCCCGCACGCATTCTGGCGTTTGGTGATGAACTCGCGCGTCGCAAGATTAAAGTCGTTATCCGCCACGTGGTGGTGCCGGGCATTACCGACACGGTGGAGGAGTGTGAGGCGCTCGGCCGCCTGATTGCCCCGTGGCATAACGTGGTGGGCCTGGAGATGCTGCCGTATCACACGATGGGTGTCGTCAAGTACGAGCAGCTGGGGATTCCCTATAAGCTTGAGGGCGTGCCTCAGATGGATACCGCGCGCATGCCCGAGCTGCGCAACGCCGTCATGGCCGGCATGAAAAAGCGCCGTGCGGAGCTCAGGTCGGCCATCGGCTAACAAGCCCGTCCCAAATTGACTACCTTTTAAGATGTGTAACAAGGCGGGTTGGATAAGCGAGGATGATTACTATTCGACATGCGATGCGGGCCTTATCGACATCGATGGCCGTACCTATGTCATGAGCGTCATGACATCGATGCCGTGGAGCGACCGCTCGAGCGAGGTTACGGCCGCGATTGCAAAGGCTCTGTTTGATACGCGAGCTGCACTGGCTTAGCGTGTTCGTTTGGCGAGGTCAAACAAAATGCTGGTACCATACCGTGGTTGAGAATTTCGTATAGGTTTGGGGAATGGTATGGCTACCATCGCGATTATCGGTGCGCTCGAAAAAGAGATCATGCAGATTAAGGAAGAGTTGAGCGACGTTTGCGAGGCACGGGAGGCAGGCTTGACCGTTGTGAGCGGTGAGCTCGACGGCCTGACAGTTGTCGCCACAACGGCGGGCATGGGCACGGTGAACGCCGCCGCTGCAACACAGCACCTCATTAGCAAGTATGCTCCGCAAGCTGTTGTGTTTTCGGGTATCGCGGGCGGTTTGAACCCCAAGCTCCATATCGACGACGTGGTCATTGGCAAACGCCTGCGCTATCTGGATACCGATACCGCGCTTATCGCCGAGTCTGCACCGGGGCTCGAGGAGTTTGGCTCGACGCCTGCGCTGGTCGATATTGCTGCCGATGTGCTTGCTGAGCGTGGGTTTGTTGATGCTTCGACAAATGCAGCCGCTTCGAACGAGGGAGCCAAACAATTCCTGGTCGGCACGATTGCCACGGGTAACCGCTTTGTGACGGGCGCCGCCATGCGCAATGACGCTATCGAGGCGACGCATGCCGATTGTGTCGGCATGGAGGGCGCGGCAATTGCCCATGTCGCAACCAAAAATGGTGTCGATTGCCTGGTGTTGCGCGCTATCAGCGATAATTGTGACGAGGCGTACGATGCGATTTGTGACCGCGAGTTCGATCTGTTCGAGTACGCGCGTGATGCAAGTGACATTACGCTCGATATCGTCCGACGCATTGCCTCTGCGCAATAGTGCGCCCCATTTTGTAAGAACCTACGACCAAGGAGTGTCCATGGCCGATTCCATTAACTATCAGCTTGCCAAGTTCGTCGCCAGCTACGGCAAGGTTTCGCAGATTCCCGAGTCCACCTGTCCCGAGGTGAGCTTCGTTGGCCGCTCAAATGTGGGCAAGTCGTCGATTATGAACAAGCTTTTTGGCCGCAAGAACCTGGTCAAGGTTTCCAGCACGCCGGGCAAGACGAGCAACATCAACTTCTTTGAGGCCGACGACGTGCACTTTGTGGACCTGCCGGGCTACGGTTTCGCCCGTCGTTCCAAGGCCGAGCGCGACCGCTGGGCCGAGCTCATCGGCGACTTCTTCGACTCCGAGCGCAGCTTTAACCTGGTCGTGTCGCTGGTGGACATTCGCCACGACCCGAGCAAGCTCGACCATGACATGATCGACTACCTGCAGGGCAACGAATTCAACTTTATCGTCTGCCTCACCAAAGCCGACAAGCTCAGCCGCACCCAGCAGGCCCGCCAGGCAGCAGCCATCAAAAAGCAGCTCAACGTCCCTGCCGAAAACGTGATCATCACAAGCTCCCAGACCGGCACCGGCATCGACGAACTCAAACGCCGCATCGCCGAGGCCTGCCTCTAGTAAGGGTCCCATCCCAGTAAGGGCCCCCACCAATAAAAAGCCAAACCATCAGCCCGGCGCCCCTTCAAAGCGTGGGTTCCTATAGACATTGTCGACCACGTTGCTGTAGGGCCGCCCAAGGGTATCCCCTTAAAAACATTCCGCAGCACGAGGCCCGCTTATCCGTAGCTCCGAAGGAGCAGGATAAGCGGGCCTCAAGTGCGAGGACGTTTTTAAGGGGATACCCTTGGGCGGCCCGAAAGGATTAACCAGCGATGTCTACAGGTACTCGATTTGGGCGCCCTCGGTGTCGCACGTCAGAATATGCGTATCGCACTTGGGGAATTGCTCACGCAGCTTGACCTGCAGGAACTTTGCCACGATGGTGTCGTCAGTCACGGCCATGAGGGTCGAGCCCGAACCACTGATCCAGATGGTCTTGGCGCCGCCGTTAAGGCAGGTGTCGCGCACAGCGTTGTAGTCAGGAATCAGGCGGCGACGATAGGGCTCCTGAATGCGGTCATCGTTGGCGGCGGCAATCAAATCCAGGTCGCCGGTCTCCAAACCGCGCGTCATGCCGGCGATGCGGCCCATCTGCCATACGGCGGTAGAGAGCGGAATCTCCTGCGGCACGACCTTGCGCGCCTCGCTCGTGTGTACCTCGTAGGGTGGGATCACGGTAATAAAACGCAGACGATCGCTCACCTCGTAGCGCAGACACTGGGGGAGCGAATCGGTCGGCGTAAAGGAGCAGACGGCGCCGCCCAGGATAGCGGGGGCGACGTTATCGGGATGGCCCTCGACCTCGGTGGCAATGCGGACAAGCTCAGCGCGGTCGACGGTGTGGCCTGTCAGCGCGGCGGCGGCCATAATGCCGGCGACAACGCAGGTGGAGCTGGAGCCCAGGCCACGGGCGACGGGCACGTCGGTCTGGATGTCGATGGCAACGGGGAAGGCCTGCTCGCCCCAGGCGGCCAGAGCATCGACAAAGCTCACATAGACCAGGTTGTTCTCGTTTTGGAACTGCTCGGGGCAGCCCGTGATGGTGAGCTTGTCGGTACGCTCGAAGGTGAAGTGCGAGTAGAGGCTGACGGCCATGCCGAGGGTGTCGTAGCCGATGCCTAGGTTGGCGCTGGTTGCTGGGACGGTGATTTTGATCATGTGGGTCCTCCTGGGCGGGTCTGGCCGTTTAGTTCGCTGCTCGGGCAGTCCTGGCTCGCTCGGAAAGCACATTAAGTGCTTTCCGGCTCGTGCGGAACTCGCGACGAACTAAACGGCCAGACCCGCTCGCATGCTCGTCATCATCCCGAAAGCTTAATAAAAAGAAGGTGCGCCGGCTTTCGCCGGCGCTTAATAAGGGGTTTAGTTGGTGCTCATTCGTTTTGCTGCAGACTCGACGTAGCTTGCCATCTCATCGACGTCGCAGACGTCTTCGAAGCGGACGGGCTTGGACTCGAGTTCGGCGAGCTGGGTCGGGGCGACCGTGTTGGTGGCCTGCTCGAGCACACGCATAGCCTCAAAATCATCCTCGGGAACGTCGAGGCCCAGGGCGTCGCAGCAGGCTCGCGGGAACTTGTAGGGGCTGGCGGTCGAAAGCAACACGCGGGCCTTGGCGCCCTCGGCGGGAGCGACCTTTTCGAAGACGTGATAGCCGCAAGCGGTGTGCGGGTCGATCACGTAGCCGTTCGCGTCCCAGCAGCTCTTGATGGCAGTGCGGACCTCGTCCTCGCTGGCCCAACCGCAACCAAAGACGCTCTGAATCTTTGCCAGCAGGTCGGCGGGAACTTCGTAGCGACCAGTCTGTGCCAGCTGCTCCATAAGGCCGGCAACGAGCTCGCAGTCGCCGTCGGACAAGAAGTAGAGCATGCGCTCCAGGTTGGAGCTAATAAGGATGTCCATCGACGGCGAGATGGTCGTGAAGAACGGGCGGTTACGGTCGTAAACGCCGGTGGTCAGGAAGTCGGCAAGCACGTTGTTCTTGTCGCTCGCCACGACGAGCTTGGCGACGGGCAGACCCATGCACTTGGCGTAGTAGCCGGCCAAGATATCGCCAAAGTTGCCGGTGGGCACACAGAACTCTACGGCGTCGCCAGCCTCGATAGCGCCGGCGCGCAGCAGTTGCGCATAGGCGGCAAAGTAGTAGACAACCTGCGGCACCAGGCGGCCGACGTTGATGGAGTTGGCACTCGAAAGCACAGTGCCGGCGGCTTCCAGGCGCTCGGCAAGCTCCTTATCGGCAAAGATGCGCTTGACGGCACTCTGGGCATCGTCGAAGTTGCCGCGGATGCCGCAGACGGCGACGTTATCGCCCTCCTGCGTGGACATCTGCAGATTCTGCACGCGGCTGACTTTGCCTTCGGGATAAAAGACGGTGATGCTCGTGCCCGGGGCGTCGGCAAAGCCGGCGAGTGCTGCCTTGCCCGTGTCGCCCGACGTGGCGGTGACGATCATGATGCGCTCGGCGCCGCCGTCCTTGGCGGAAGTGCGGGCCATCAGACGGGGGAGCATCTGCAGGGCGACGTCCTTGAAGGCGCTTGTGGGGCCGCCAAAGAGCTCCATCACATAGGTCTGAGGGACGTCAGCGCCCGGTGCGGCGTCGAGTTTGACGAGCGGCGTGACCTCTTCGCTCGCGAACGTGCCGCGGTATGCCTCATTCACACAGGCCGATATTTCTTCGGTCGTGTAATCATTCAGTAACATTCCCAACACATCTTGAGCGATTTCAAAGTACGATTTATCTGCAAGCGAGCTGATATCGACCTGCTGGGTGCCGAGCTCGTCCGAGACAAACAAGCCCCCGTCGGGAGCGATGCCGGTACGGATTGCCACCTTACTTGAGCACGATAAAGTGCGTCCTCGTGTACTATGATAAGTTCCCATATAACACTGCTCCTCGGATGCCTTGGTCCCAATCGGTGAAACCATGGTATCAGAGCGCGCAAAATAGGTTCGCAGAGGCTTTTTAGAAAGGTAACCTCCAGCCCATGATTAAGATTGCCAAGTTTGGCGGCTCGTCGGTCGCCGACGCCGAACACTTTAAGAAGATCAAGGCCATTGTCGATGCCGACCCGGCCCGCCGTTTTGTGGTGGTTTCTGCCTGCGGTCGCCGTTTTAAGGGCGACACCAAGGTGACCGATCTGCTCTACTTGGTCAACGCGCACGTCAAGTACCACGTGTCGTGCGAGGAGCTGCTCGAGGACATCGGCCAGCGCTATTTTGATATCGCTGACGAGCTGGGGCTCACCTATCCCATCCGCGAAGAGTTTGCGGCCTTTGCCGAGCGTGCTCGCTCCGGTGGCTACTCTACTGAGGAGCTCGTAAGCCGCGGCGAGTACTTTACCGCTCGCCTGATGGCCGAGTACCTGGGCCTGCCGTTCCTGGATGCCGCGACGGTCGTGGCGTTCCATCATGACGGTACGCTCAGCATGAACCGCACCGCCGAGCTGGTGCAGGAGTACGGCCAGCAGGGCGGCTTTGTTATGCCCGGTTTCTACGGCGCGACGCGTGAGGGGCAGATCAAGCTGCTCGACCGTGGCGGCGGCGATATTTCCGGCTCGATTCTGGCCAAGTGCCTTGGTGCCGACCTGTACGAGAACTGGACCGACGTTTCGGGCTTCTATTCTGCCGATCCTCGCATTGTGCCCGAGGCTCAGCCCATCGCCCGCGTTACCTACGAGGAGCTGCGCGAGCTTTCGTACATGGGCGCGAGCGTCCTGCACGAGGAGGCCGTGTTCCCTGTGCGCGAGGCGGGTATTCCGCTGGTCATCAAGAACACCAATGCGCCGCAGGACCCCGGCACCATCATTAGCGAGACGGCTGACGAGGGCGAGGCGGAGCCCATCATTACCGGCGTGACCGGCAAGCGCGGCTTTGTCGCCATCAACGTTGCCCGCGACCGCACCAAGCCCCGCGTCGGCTTTATGCGCCGTGCGCTTTCGGTCTTCGAGCGCTATGACGTCTCCGTCGAGCACATGCCCACCGGTGTCGACCGCTTTGGCGCCGTGGTGCAGGAGCGGGATGTGCACGACTCGCTGTACTCGCTCGTGGGCGACATTCAGCAGGAGGTCGAGCCGCTCGAGATCGAGGTTGTCGAGGGTTTGGCGCTCATCGCGACCGTCGGCCGTAACCTTCGCGGCCGCGCAGGTATCTCGGGCCATCTGTTTGGCATGCTTGGTCAGGCCGGCGTGAGCGTACGTATGATTTCGCAGAGCTGCGACGAGATCAACATCATTATCGGTGTCGAGGAGAAGGACTTCGATTTGGCGATTCGGACCATTTACCGCGCCTTCTCCGACGAGAACGGCATTGTGAAGGTCTCCGACCTGGAGGCTCCCGTGCCGGTCGATCCCGCCCCGGCCGCGCTCCACAAGTAGCTGCTATCCCAGTAGATTTTTTGGGACTTGCCTCAAAAACTACGGCGGGGCGTTTCGTTTCGGTTTCGTTTCGACGGGGCGGGTTTTGTATCCGCCCCGTTCTTGTATACACTGGCAACAATAATCGGCCTGCTCGGCGTGCGGGCAAAAGCCACAGCCTTTAAAGGGGGAAGCATGAAACAGTACACGGTTGCTATTTTGGGCGCGACGGGAGCCGTGGGCACCCAGATGCTCGAGTGCCTCAACGAGCAGGAGTTTCCGGTCGGCAAGCTCAAGCTGCTAGCGAGCGCGCGCTCTGCGGGCAAGACCGTCGAGTTCCGCGGCGAGCAGGTTGTGATTGAGGAGGCTTGCCCCGAGGCCTTTGAGGGCTGCGACATCGTGCTCGGCGCCGCCGGCGACGATATCGCCAAGGAACTGCTGCCCGAGGCCGTCAAGCGCGGCGCCGTCGTGGTCGACAACAGCCACGCCTTCCGTCTGGATCCCGAGGTGCCGCTGGTCGTGCCCGAGATCAACGCCGACGACATCAAGTGGCATCACGGCCTTATCGCCAACCCCAACTGCGCGACCATCATCGGCTTGGTTCCCACCTGGCCGCTGCATCAGCTCGCCGGCGTGAAGCGCATGATCGTTTCGACGTACCAGGCGGCTTCGGGCGCTGGTGCTCCCGGTATGGCCGAGCTTGAGGCCCAGCTGGCCGCCCTGGGTCGTGGCGAGGAGATTCCCGAGCCGCGCGCATTTGCCGCCCAGCTCGCGAGCAACCTGATTCCGCAGATTGGCGGCGTCAAGGAGGAGGGCTTTACCTCCGAGGAGATGAAGCTGCAAAACGAGGGCCGCAAGATCATGCACCTGCCCGAGCTGCGCGTGAATTGCACCTGCGTGCGCGTGCCGGTGCTGCGCTCGCACTCCGAGAGCATTACGCTCGAGTTTGAGCGCGACATTACGGTTGAGGAGGCCCGTGCTGCGCTGGCTGCCGCTCCGGGCGTGAAGCTGGTTGACGATATGAGCGCCGAGGATGCGCACGATCGCTTCCCCATGCCGATGGATACGTCCGACCAGGACCTGATTTGGGTCGGCCGCGTGCGTCGCGACATCTCGAACCCCGAGGCCGTGCGCGGTATCACCTTCTGGTGCTGCGGCGACCAAATCCGTAAGGGCGCGGCAACCAACGCCGTCCAGATCGCTAAGCTGCTCTGCGAGTAGCGGTTGACCTGTCCGGCGGGGGCCGGGCTTGGTTTTCAGAACGTCCTCGACCATGTGTGGCGCCTTGTCCTGCTCCTTCGGAGCCGCGGACAAGGCGCCACACTGGTCTGCGGAGTGTTCTGAAAACCAAGCCCGGCCCCCGCCTGCGGTGACGTTGCTGCGAGCTGCCCACGATGGGGCCGTTGTTGGTTGGGGCCGCTGGGCTGATGTGGGGGCACGTGGTTGTTGCGGGCCCTGGTCCCGGCGGCGGCCTCGGCGCTTTGCGCCTGCTGCCTTGGG
>URDI01000036.1:0-20419 GCA_900546475.1 uncultured Collinsella sp. | reverse complement strand
GCCTCCCATTTCTCATGTCCAAGAAATGGGAGGCAGTTCAAAGACGGAGCCGGGCCTTTTCTGCATTTGCCCAGATAAAACCTGCCAAAATAAACCTGTCCCTTTTTGGCAGGTTAGCGGAGCTTACTGGTCTCGAAGTACTCGGGGAACTGGTCCAGAACCTCGGTTTGGTTGCGGAACATCATGTGCAGGTGCTTGCTGACCAAAAAGCTCGCTTCGATGGGGTCGCGACCGGCGATAGCGCGGCGAATCTGCTTGTGCTCGTTCACGATGTCCTGATTGTCGAGAACCTGCGTGGCGGCGCGCAGCCAGCGGAAGCGCTCCAGGTCGGCATTGGTCTCTTCGAGCCACGACCAAACGGTGCTGCGACATGCGAAGCTAAAAATCATGTGATGCATGAGGTTGTCGCTCAAAAAGAAGCCGATGCGATCCTCTTCGGCCATGGCCTTTTCCTGCAGCACGATGGCGCGGTCGAGCTGCTCGATGCCGGCCGACGTGGCTCGCGCACAGCACTCCACAATCACCTGCTTTTCCAGATGTTCGCGGATGTAGCAGGCACTCTCGGCAAGGGTGAGGTTGATGGGTGAGACGTAGGTGCCGCTCTGGGGCACGGTGCGCACCAGGCCTTCCTGCGCCAAGCGAACCAAAGCCTCGCGCACGGGCGTGCGCCCCATATCCAGGTCGTCGCAAAGTTGCTTGACGCCCAGCTTTTCGCCCGGCTTGTAGTCCAGGTAGACGATTTTGCGTCGAATGGTGTGGTAGGACTGGTCCTGTAGGCTCGTTTCCTGCTCGCCGACGTGCATCGATTCTTCCATAGCGCCTCGCAACTGTTCTATCAAACTCATATGTCAGTTGTTAATTATGCCGCGAATCAGCTCTCCGCGGTGGGTAATTCGGCTGTTGCCTGAGAACTATTGCGGCATCTTAGTCTGTGTTTGCGCAAGGCTGCGCTCAATGTTGCCGTATCATAAGCCGTCGCAAACGTGAAATAGAAAGAAGGAATCCCATATGCAACTGGCAAATATCGTACGCGAGCGCTGGAAAGGCGTTTTGTTCTGCCTGATCATCGCTATCCCCGCAACGCTGCTCGGCAAACAGATTGAGGTGGTCGGCGGGCCGGTATTCGCCATCCTCTTCGGCATGGTTCTGGCGCTCGTCTTTCCCAAGAATCATCGCGAACAGCTCGCCGCCGGTGTCACCTATACGTCTAAAAAAGTCTTGCAGTACGCGGTAATCCTGCTTGGCTTTGGCATGAACCTCTCGCAGATTCTGTCCAAGGGCGCCCAGTCGCTGCCGATTATCGTGGCGACAATCTCGACTTCGCTTGTCATTGCCTTTGTGCTCTGCCGCGTTATGAACGTGCCGGGCAAGATCGCGACGCTTGTGGGTGTGGGCTCGTCGATTTGCGGCGGTTCTGCCATCGCCGCGACCGCGCCCGTCATCGATGCCGACGATCGCGAGATTGCCCAGGCCATTTCGGTCATCTTCCTGTTTAACGTTATCGCGGCGCTCGTGTTTCCGACGCTCGGCGGTATGCTCGGGCTGACAGACGAGGGCTTTGGCCTGTTTGCCGGCACCGCCATCAACGACACCTCGTCCGTAACGGCTGCGGCGAGCGCCTGGGACAGCATGCATCCCGGCGCCAATGTGCTCGAGAGCGCCACGGTGGTCAAGCTCACCAGAACGCTGGCCATTATCCCCATCACGCTGGTTCTCGCATGCTGGCAGATGCATCTGGCGCGCAAGGCCGGCGGCGACGCCAAAAGCACGTTCTCGCTTAAACGCGCGTTTCCCATGTTCGTGCTGTTCTTTGTGCTGGCGAGCGTAATCACCACGGTGCTTCAGCTTCCTGCATCCATTACGGCGCCCATCAAGGAGCTGTCGAAGTTCTTTATCGTGATGGCTATGGCGGCTATTGGCTTTAATACCGATATCGTCGAGCTGGTCAAAAAGGGCGGCAAGCCCATCGCGTTGGGCTTTTGCTGCTGGATTGGCATTGCGTGCATGAGTTTGGGAATGCAACACGTGCTGGGAATCTGGTAGAGAAGTAGCTTATTTGCGTGCTGCGTGCTGGCGAGCGCATGCCTGCGGTGGAGCGATAGGAGCTCTTGCGGGTATGGCTTGTCCGCAGGTTTATAGGTCCCGAAGAGCTCTTATCGCCCCGCCAGGATGGCGATGCGGGGCAACTCATATACTCGCAGGACGGCGGCTTCTGCCCTATAGTGTTTGGTGAGCAATATCGTTCAATTTTGAAACACTCGGTCGTGCGACCGTCGGCGGTTGCACGTCGCCGCGGACAGGGGCAAATCATGAATAGCGATGCCAAGCTGAACATCTTGACCGAGGCCCTGGCTGCTGCCGGGGCCTCGGCATTGGCAATCGATGCGCGTGGGGACGTCGTGATTTCGACCATGAATGACGCGGCGCTTGAGCGGGATGTGGCGGCTTTTGTCGCTGAGCGCCTCGACCGTATAGGAGACGGCGCGCGTCTGGTTATGGGGCGCGCGGGTACGCGCCTGAGCCTGACCGTTCGCCCCACCGACAAAGAGGGTGGGGGCCTTTGGGTCGTCGTGGTCCGCGAGGTGCGCGGCGCCGCGGCACATGCGGGCATCGAGTGGCTCAACGCCGGCGAAGTTGAGGCCCGCTACGAATCGAGCGCGTACGGCATCGTTGAGGGGGCGGCCTCGGTAGCTGCGCCGGTCGCCGAGAGCTACGCGCGCGGTGTGCCCCTTATGCTCGAGGGCGAGCTGGGAGCGGGTCAGATCGAGATCGCCAAGCGCCTCTATCTGGACGGTCCTTTTGCCGATCAACCCTTTGTTGCCGTTGCGCTCGATGAGCTTACCGATCGCGGTTGGCGCCACGTGCTCAAAAGCGCCGAATCGCCGTTGTTCCAAACGGGGCTGACACTTTGCATTGCGGGCTGGAATGCGGTTGGCCCCCAGCGCCTTCGCGAGCTCGTTTCCACGATGGCCGACACCGCGTTGGCGACGCGCTGCCATGTGGTGCTGACGGCGAATGACATGCCGGGCGGCAGCGAAAGTGATCAAGCCGCCTTTGTGACCGAGCGCTTCGCCTGTGCGGTGAGCGTGGCGCCGGCAATCGTCGAGCAGGGAGCCGCGTCGACGAAGGTTGCGCGCTATTTGGAATATCTCGCTGGTGCATTTGGGACGGCAGCGCCCACGCTGTCTGCCGCGGCGACGAAGGCGCTCGATGCTTACCGCTGGCCGCGCAACTATCTGCAGCTCCGCGAGGTCTCGGAACGACTGTATATATTGGTGGGGACGGGCACGGTGGATCGCGCTGTGGCGGAGGAAGTGCTAGCCCAAGAGGACGTGATTAAGACCGCAACCTTTGGCGCCCCGACACTCGAAAGCGACCTGTATATCCTGCGACCGTTGGCCGATACCGAGCGAGATATCGCGCATCTGGTTGTAGATCATCTCCACGGCAACCGAACCCGTGCGGCGGAGGTGCTGGGCATAAGCCGAACAACGCTGTGGCGCTTGCTGAAGGACGATGACCGTTGAGCGAGGCGCCCGTGACCGCGCGCGACGCGTGTGCTACAGTCCAAAGCGTTATTGTTTCGATTTGGTTACGGCGTGCGGGGGCGTATGGCTGAGACTACAAAACCGAGCCGCAGAAGGCGGAGCGCCGCACCGGTCAACCGACGCACGACATCGGTGACGTGGGGCAAACACGCCTCGGGGTTTGATGGTTCGTTCAAGCGCACTAAATACGGTTATCCTTCGGCAAGCGCCCGCTTGGCCATGCAGGCAGAGTCCTCGTTGTGGGGCCGCAAGTGCGTGGTGGGCTCAAAGCTCAAGCACGACGGCACGCTCGGTTACATCAGCCGCGGGGCGGCTCGTCGCAGCGGACTCAATCCGGCTGGTTGGCATCGTTATGTTCCGATCGCGGTCGTCATTGCGGTGATCATCATCGCACTCGCTGCGCTTGGCTACGCCGGCGGCGGCGCCAACTTGGACGCAGTGTTTAAATCGCTCGAGCTCGCGCATGCAGGCACAGAAATTGTCGAGGGCGCTCAGACCCAGACGGGCGTCGCGCCCCAGCGCGGTATCGTTGCGGCAGCCTCCACCATCGCCGACGCTCAAAAGGACGACGGCGAACAGGGCGACGGCGCCGAAACGACCCACACGAACGAAACGACGACAACTCCACCGGCAAGATAAGTTGCGAGCGGGTCCGCCGTTCGTTAGAACGGCGGGACTAATTACTTTACATACACCACGTTGTCGCGGCGGGGTTTGGGCTCGGGTAGCGTGTCTTCGGCATAGCCCAGAATGCAGTGACCGACACCGCGCAGGCTGCCGTCGGCGGGCAGGTCCCAGCTGGCCAGCAGCTCCAGGCCCTCGGGCGAGTCAAAGACCTCGTGCGCGCGGTGAATCCAGCACGAATCGACACCCAGTGCATAGGCGGCGTTGAGCAAGTTGCCCATGGCGAGCGAGCCGTCTTCCAGATGCGTGGGCACGCTGCGGTCGACCAGCACCACCACAACGGTCTTGGCGCCATAGAAGGGGTCACTGTTGCTGCCCATGACCTGGGCGTTGAGCTGTGAGAGACGCTCGACGGTCGCGGGGTCGGTGACGGCGACAAACGTCACCGGCTGGCGGCCCATGCCGCTCGGTGCATATTGGCCGGCTTCGATAATACGTGCAAGCTTTTCGACCTCGACGGGACGATCGCTGTATTTGCAGCAGCTGCGGCGGTGAATGAGTGCTTCGATAGTCTCCATGGTGTCTCCTTGCGGTGGCGTTGCAGATGCCCCGTTCATACCCGTCGGGCTCAAACGGTAGACGGTCAATTGCCCGGCCAAAAGGATAGATTCCAATTGGAAAAGTAGGTTTGCATAAAAGTACCTTCAGAATGTGACAAACAAATGGGACGGTTAAACGTTTTATCCCGTCTACCCTGCGGTTTTTTACCACTTGCCTAAATGACGAACGCATAACCTCTGATAAAGGTTTTACTAAAGGAGTACCAACGTTTATCAATGCGCCGTGGTGGCGCCGGGCCAGGAGGTAACATCATGTTCCAGGCTGGAGATGTCGTCGAGACCGACTTCGAAGGATTTCTGAAGCTGCTGCGTTCCAAGACGCGCGCTTTTGTGACGATTGACGATCACGAGTACTACATCACGCACACCGATGGCTATTGGCGTGTTCAGGATTGCGAGGCCCTCAACGACAAGGGCCACTTTACTGACTGCTCCGAGCTGGTCAACACGGTCTGCGAGGTCGTCGAGCTGCCGTGGATTGCCGGCAAGAGCCTGCACGATAGCTTCTCGGGCGCTACGGTCTACGAGGCCGTCGCCGCCTAGCAGCAAATAATCGATTTCCTCTCATGACCGCCGGCGCTGCCCCCGCGCCGGCGGTCTTTTTTGTCGATATGTTGTATAGCCTGTGCGCTGCGAACGAAGCCCTTGACGGTAGTCAAAACTCGGACTAATCTGAAACTTCAATTAGTCAAAATTCGGACTATCGAATGGTGGGAGAGATGGATTGCGCGGTTACGTCGGTCGATTTTGACCGGATGCTCAACGGGCTCGACCGTATTTATTCAGAGTTCGCGCGTGCCTGCGGCCTTTCGGATTGCGCCTATTGGATGCTCGTTGATATCAGCACGGCGGACGAAGACGTTGCCGTGAGCCGACTCACGAGCGAATGGTTCTATAGCAAGCAGACCATTAACTCGGCAATTAAAACCCTGACGGCGCGAGGGCTTGCAACGCTGGAATTTGCCGAAGGCAGCCGAAAGAATAAGGTCGTTTGTTTGACCGATGAGGGCCGGCGGTTCGCCGAGCACTATGCGTTGCCGGCGGTTAAAGCCGAGCAGCGTGCCTTTGGCGCGCTCGAACCCTGGGAACAGCGTGAGATTATGCGTCTGGTCGGCAAGTTTTCCCATGTGCTCAACGAGGAGTGCGAAGCGTTTAAACAGCAGATAGCCGCCGAGAGCCAAGTGGAAAAACAAGAAGAGGGGGAGACGTGCGACTCTTAATGAGGTTTATGAGGCCGTATCGCGGGCTGATTGCGGTGACACTGTTTGTGCTGCTGATAGATAACGTCGGCACGCTGCTGGTACCTACGATGTTGGCGAATATGGTCAATACCGGCATCACGACGGGTGATGTCGACTACATCCTGCGCAACGGCCTGTACATGCTTATCGCGACCGGCATGGCCAGCGGTGGCGCGGTGCTGGGCTGTTATCTTTCGGCCCGCCTGGCAGCCAACGTGGCCTGTGACATCCGCAACGCCGTCTACGACAAGTCGCTCGAGCTGTCTGCCAGCGACTTTGAGCGCTTTGGCACCGGCTCGATGATCACGCGATCGCTCAACGACATCAACGTGATCCAGCAGGCGATTCTGCAGACGATTCAGCTGGTGCTGCCGGTGCCGTTTTTGGCCGTGGCGGGCATCATCTTTGCCTGGCATATCGATCCCGCCATGGGTACGCTGCTGGGCGCGGTCGTGGCGATTGTGCTGGTGGCGGCGGTCTTTACGGTGGCTAATGCCGCGCCGATCTTTATGCGCCTGCAGAGTTTTATCGACCGCATGAACGTCGTGCTGCGCGAGAACATCGTGGGCGTGCGCGTCATCCGCGCGTTTAACAAGGAGCGCCATGAGGAGCAGCGCCTAGACGAGGTGTTTAGCGATTACGCGGCCAACGCCATCAAGGTCAACCACCTGTTTGTGGGCCTCGATAGCTCCAGCTTCTTTCTGATGAACATCGCCGAGGTGGCGGTGCTGTGGGTGGGAGGCAACCGCGTAGGCGTCCACGCCATGCAAATCGGCAGCATCTCGGCCGTGCTGGAATACGCGATTCTGATCCTGTTCTTTGTGATGATGGCGCAGATGGTGATTCTGACGCTTCCGCGCGCCGCGGCGTGCCTCAACCGTGCACAGCAGGTGCTCCAGATTGAGCCGAGCATCGTCGATGGTAAGGGTACGCTCGACGCGGGCGCGTCCGACTCAAAGGACGGAGCAGACGCGGTCGCCGTGTTCGATCACATGTCGTTTCGCTTTGACGACGCCGACGAGGACACCCTGTACGATCTGAACTTTACCTGTCGCCGTGGCCAGACCACGGCAATTGTAGGTTCGACGGGATCGGGCAAATCGACGGTGGCCAAGCTCTTGTTGCGTTTCCACGATGCCACGAAGGGCGCCATTCGCCTCAATGGTGTTGACCTGCGCGACCTTTCGCAAGACGAGATTCGCGGGCATATCGCTTACGTGCCGCAGAAGGCGTGGCTGTTCTCGGGCACGGTGGCGAGCAACCTGCGCTATGGCAACGAGGGTGCGACCGAGGCCGACATGCTTCACGCGCTGCGGGTTGCCCAGAGCACCTTCGTGCTCGATCAGCCGCAGGGGCTCGATACCCCGGTGGCGCAGGGCGGTACGAACTTTTCGGGCGGCCAGCGTCAGCGTCTGGCCATCGCCCGTGCGCTCATGAAGCACGCTGATCTGTATATCTTCGACGATAGCTTTTCGGCCCTGGACTTTAAGACCGACGCGGCCCTGCGCCATGCGCTGCAGGACGAGACGCGCGATGCCGCGGTGCTCATCATCGCGCAGCGTATCTCGACCATTCTGCATGCCGACCAGATCGTGGTGCTTAAGGATGGTGAGGTCGTGGGCTTGGGCACGCACGACGAGTTGATGGAGACCTGCGAGGTGTACCACGCCATCGCGGAATCGCAGATGAAGGGAGGTGAGTAGCATGACCGAGGAGCTCAAGAAGCAGAGCGTCGTTGATGACGCCGTGGCAGCAGGGACGGCTGAGGAGACGGCGGTCGCACCCGGTCTGGATGATGCCGCCAAGGCTGCAGCCGAACGCGAGGCTCGCCGCCAAGCGCTCTACGAGGAAAACGAACGCGCCGAGGACGAGCGCGCCCGCGCTGAGGCAGAGCGCATGCGCGATGTGGGCGACGAGGACGAGGACGAGAAACCCAGCGACACCTGGGCGACGGTGCGCCGTCTGTGGAGCGAGGCCGCCGGCGATCACTGGCGCTTCTACCTCGTGTTCGCGAGCATCGTGTTCTACGCCATCTTTAACACCGCGGCGCCGGCGTACAGCGCCCGCGTCATCGATGAGCTGTGGGGACACGTGAAGCTGGCGTTTGCCAACGACACCACCTTCAGTATCACTTGGGAGAACTGCGGCAGGACCATCTTCATCTACTTTATGATCTGGACGGCCGCCGCCTCGTTCTACGCGCTCCAGAGCTTTTTGATGTCGAGCGTGGCCGAACGCCTCAACCTGCGTCTGCGTAACCGTATCGCTCAAAAGCTCAACCGTCTGCCGCTTGCCTACTTCGACGCGCATCGCCCCGGCGAGGTCGTCAGCCGCGCGACCAACGACCTGGACAAGATGTCCGAAAGCATGCAGCGCGGACTGCTGCAGCTGCTGGTGTCGATCGGCACCGTGGTGGGCGCCGTGGGCGTGATGTTCGTGTTTAGCGTGCCGCTCACGCTGGTCTTTTTGTTCTTTACGGCGTTGTCGCTGCTGGTGACCAAAGTGGTCTCGCGTCGCACACATGACGTGACCGGCGAACGCCAGGAGTGGGTATCCAAGATTACGAGTGCGGTCGAGGAAGGCTATTCGGGCCGTCTGGTGATTCGCGCGTTTAACCGCGAGCGTCAGAGCTCTGCCGAAGTGCATGAGGCCTCGAGGGAGCTGGCGCGCGTGAGTACCAAGGCCGACTTTATGATCAATGCCGTCGGTCCTGCGGTGCGCTTTATCGGCCGTTTGGCGCAGATCGTGATCGCGCTGGTGGGCTGCAGCATGCTGGTCGCCGGCCACATGACCGTCGGCGTGTTCCAGGCGTTCTTCCAGTTTATCTACGAGGCGTCCGAACCCATGACGCAGCTGTCGTTCACCTTTAACTCGCTGCAGAGCGCGCTGGCGAGTGCGGAGCGTGTGTTCGACCTGCTCGACGAGCCCGAGATGGAGGCCGATCCGCTGCCGGACGAGGCCGCCAAGCTGCCGGGTCGCGTTGAGGGCCGCGTCGCTTTTGAGCACGTGCGCTTTGGTTATTCGCCCGACAAACTTCTTATGCGCGACGTGTCGTTTGCCGCCGAGCCGGGTCAGAAGATCGCCGTGGTGGGAACCACGGGTGCGGGTAAGACCACGCTCATCAACCTGCTCATGCGCTTCTACGAGATCGACGGTGGCCGCATTACGCTCGACGGCGTGGACACAAGCCGCATGGACCGCGGCGAGCTGCGCCAGCAGTTTGGCATGGTGCTGCAGGACGCCTGGCTGTTCGATGGCACGATTGCCGAAAACATCGCCTACGGCTGCCCCGAGGCAACGCGCGACGAGATCGTGGCGGCTGCGCGTGCCGCGCAGGTCGACTTCTTTGTGCGCACTATGCCGCAGGGCTACGACACGCGTGTGGCCAACGATGCCGAGAGCATCAGCCAAGGCCAACGTCAGCTGCTGACCATCGCGCGCGTGCTGCTCAACAACCCGGCGATCCTCATCTTGGACGAGGCGACGTCGAGTGTGGACACGCGCACCGAGCTCGCCATCGGCCGCGCCATGGACGCGCTCATGCGCGGGCGCACGAGCTTTGTGATCGCGCACCGTCTGTCGACGATCGTCGATGCCGACCTGATCTTGGTCATGGATCACGGCAACATTATCGAGCAAGGCACGCATAAGGAACTGCTGGCTGCCGAGGGTGCCTATGCCGACCTCTACCTAAGCCAGTTCGCATAAGGTGACAAAGGGGCAGTCCCGCATGTCACATCGAAAAGAAGGCGCGCCGAGGGCGGATTCCCTGGCGCGCCTTTTGTGTTGGCGTTAATGCTGTGGCGGTTGCCCGCGGCCCTAGCGCTCGTCCACGAGCTTGGCGACGAGGGCCTTGAGCTCGGTCACCTCTCGCTCGAGTTCCTTGACGCGGCGGGCGTTCTCAGTGATGCCTTGACGGTTGAGCGCGGACTGCTCGGCGGCGGCGTCGGGCATGTACTCGCGATGCTGCTTGGCGTCGAAGCTCTCCTCAAACACGCGGCAGCCGTTGCGCTTGATGATGCGTCCCGGCACGCCAACGACGGTGCAGTTGTCGGGCACGTCCTTAACGACAACCGAGTTGCCGCCGATCTTGACGTTGTTGCCGATGCGGATGTTGCCGAGCACCTTGGCACCCGTGCCCACGGTGACGTTGTCGCCCAGGGTGGGGTGGCGCTTGCCGGTCTCGTTGCCGGTGCCGCCGAGCGTGACGCCCTGGTAGAGCACGCAGCTGTCGCCCACGATGGTGGTTTCGCCGATGACGACGCCCATGGCGTGGTCGATAAAGAGATGCTTGCCGATCTGCGCGGCAGGGTGAATCTCGACGCCGGTGATGTGGCGGGTGATTTGCGAGAGCACACGGGCGAGCGAGCGATGACCGTGCTCCCACAGCCAGTGCTCGGGCACGTGGTTCCACTTGGCGTGCAGGCCAGGATAGGAAAGGAAGATGACTAGACCGTTTTGCGCGGCGGGGTCCTGCGCCTGGACGGTCTTGATGTCCTCGCGAATGGTATTGATAAAGCTCACCGGCCGCCCTCCCTTAGCGCCATGGCAATGCGGTTCAATAAAGTATAGCGATTCGCTAGGGATTAGGAAGGACAATCTTGGCGGCATTGCGCGACAGGTGTCAGTTATGCAAACTTGCTGGTAATGGAGTCATGCTTTTGTGGGGTTGCGCACGAGGGGGCGCCGCAACCGTATACTGGTCAACTTGGACGTATCCGCGCCCACAACTGAGAGGTTTTACTTCATGGGTTTCATCAATTTTATCGCCGAGCTGCTCAAAGACCCGCGCACCGCGATCGCCAGCTGGATCGCCGCCGGCCCGCTTATGGCCTACGGCTGCGTGTTCCTGATCATCTTTATCGAGACGGGCGTGGTGTTCTTCCCGTTCCTTCCCGGCGACTCGCTGCTGTTCGCCTCGGGCTTCTTCGCCCACAACGGCGGCTTTAACATTGTGGCCCTGCTGGCTGTGGCGTGGGCCGCTGCCATTTTGGGCGATCAGTGCAACTTTATGATTGGCCATTTCTTTGGCAAAAAGATCATCGCTTCGGGCAAGGTCAAGGCCATGACGCCCGAGCGCATTAAAAAGTCCGAGGACTTCCTGGACAAGTGGGGCCATCTGGCCATCTTCCTGGGTCGCTTCTTCCCGTTTATCCGCACCTTTGTGCCCTTCATCGCCGGCATGGGCGGCATGCATTGGCGCAACTTTGTCATCTTTAACGTGCTGGGCGGCATTACCTGGTCGACGGTCTTTACGCTGCTGGGCTACTTCTTTGGCGGCATCCCCTTTGTGCAGGAGCACTTTGAGCTGCTGATTATCGGCATCGTTGCCGTATCGATCATCCCGACCGTGGTCGGCCTGGTTAAGGCAAAGCTGGGCAAATAGAACGCGGAGATCGAGCCGGCGCGCAAACCGTGCCGTTGAGGCCCGTCACCGCTTACGGTGGCGGGCCTTTTTGCTTCGGTCAAATGAAAATACTTTAGTTAGTTAAAGAAAAACGTTTTATCCGATGCGTGTGCGGAGTACAATCTCGTGCATGCGAATCGACGTGCCATCGGCTTCGATGCCGTTCGCGTGTCCCGTCCGGCTCTACGCTCCGGGCGTGCGACGTTGCGACGCGGTCGGCCTCGGTCCTTGCGTACGAGTTCGCGAGTTTGCAACTGTGTATGTAAGGAGCGACATATGACTGTCGAGAAGAAGGATATCGATTGGGGTAGCCTCGGCTTTGGCTACATGAAGACCGATTACAGCTACGAGGCCCATTGGAAGGACGGCGAGTGGGATGAGGGCGGCCTGACCACCGACCACACCCTGCACGTCTCCGAGTGCGGCGGCATCTTCCATTACTGCCAGGAGGTCTTTGAGGGCCTGAAAGCCTACACCGCCGAGGACGGCAGCATCGTCTGCTTCCGTCCCGATATGAACGCCGAGCGCATGTATAACTCTGCCCAGCGCCTCGAGATGCCCCCGTTCCCCAAGGACAAGTTCGTTGAGGCCGTCAAGCAGGTCGTTTCTGCCAACGCCGCCTGGGTTCCGCCCTTCGGTTCCGGCGCGACCCTGTACGTGCGTCCGTTTATGATCGGCTCCGGTGACGTGATCGGCGTGGCTCCCGCTCCTGAGTACACGTTCCGCATTCTCGTGACCCCGGTCGGTCCGTACTTTAAGGGTGGCCTCAAGCCCGTCAAGCTGCGCGTTTCCGAGTATGACCGCGCTGCACCGCACGGCACCGGTAACATCAAGGCCGGCCTGAACTACGCCATGTCCCTTAAACCCACGATGGAGGCCCATCGCGAGGGTTATGCCGAGAACCTGTATCTCGACTCCGAGTCCCGCACCTATGTCGAGGAGACCGGCGGCGCCAACGTGCTGTTCGTGAAGGAGGACGGCACCCTCGTCGTTCCGCAGTCGCACACCGACTCCATCCTGCCCTCTATCACCCGTCGTTCGCTCGTTCAGGTTGCTCAGGACCTGGGCATTACCGTCGACCAACGCCCTGTCGAGTGGGCCGAGGTCAAGGCCGGTACCTTTGTCGAGTGCGGCCTGTGCGGCACCGCTGCCGTTATCTCCCCGGTCGGCGAGATCGACAACAAGGTTTACGGCGCCGACGAGACCGTGACCTTCCCGGCTGGCTACACCGAGATCGGCCCTGTGATGAAGAAGCTTCGCGAGACCCTGACTGGTATCCAGTCTGGTGCTGTTGAAGATAAGCACAACTGGGTTTACACCGTCGCGTAAGCTGCCATAGCTGTTCGGCCCGAGGGCAACCTTCCTTTCCGGCGCGTCCTCGGACATGAAAGAACCTCCGCTGCGCACTTCGTGCGGCGGAGGTTCTTTCGTCCTGCGGAGTGCGCCGGAAAGGAAGGTTGCCCTCGGGCCTGCGTTACCTCGGCGCTGCCGTTACGGGCAATATAGATCTGAATTAAAGATGGCGCGCGGCCTTTTAGGCCGCGCTTTTGTTTTGGTTCGCGCCATGTGGGGGTGATGGCGACGTGCATTTTTGCGAGTATTCTGCAACCGAAGGCCCCTGCATACCGACCTCGGGCAAAAAATCGGGATTTCTCGATGTTTTCTACGAATGATGGGCGGGGTTATGGGCTGACAGCGTTTGATTTGCAGGGATATTCGCGGTCTTTGGCATTTATCGTAGCGCCCGAAGCCCTTGGTTATGTTGAATACTCCTAAAAATGCACGGCGCTTAGAGGGGGACCTTCGCGAAAAAGGAAACCGCCCCGTCGAAGTATGCATTCGACGGGGCGGTTTATGCATATAGCCGATTTAGGATGCGCTGCCAAACTACTAGAACTTGACGGTCGGGGCCTGGCGGGCTGCTTCGGCGGCCTCGAAGCCCTGGCGTTCCTTAAACTGGAAGATGCCGGCAAAGATGACAGCCGGGAACGTCTGAATGGCGTTGTTGTAGCTGAGCACGCAATCGTTGTAGCTCTGGCGTGCATAGCTAATCTTGTTCTCGGTATCCTCGAGTGATGCCTGCAGCTGCGTAAAGTTGGTGTTTGCCTTAAGATCGGGATAGGCCTCGGCTACGGCAAAGAGCTGGCGCAGCGCACCGGTCAGCACGTTGTCGGCTTCCATCTTGGCCTCGGGCGTAGTGGCCTTGACGGCGGTGTTACGCGCGCTGATCACGGCGGAGAGCGTCTCCTGCTCGTGCTTGGCGTAGCCCTTGACGGTCTCGACCAGGTTGGGGATCAGGTCGTTGCGGCGCTGCAGCTGCGTATCGATGTTCTGCCAGGCGTTATCGATGCGGTTACGCTTGGTGACCATGTTGTTGTAGATGCCGGCGATGGCGCAGACAATCACAATGACAACAACGATGCCGATGATGACGGTAATCATGATGTCTCCGTTTCGAATGGCCGCGGCGGCATGCGCCAGCTGCCGTTGGTATAACGCTACTAGTATACCCGCAACGTTTTGCCGTGCCGAACTTTCCGGTAAGCGTTATGTTTTCGGTGGGGTTGGCACTGGGGCAAAGCGCGCGAGGTACAGGTGTAAGATATGCGACAGATTGACGAGTGTTGTCTTTGCCCTGAGGATGGCGATACCAGTGGACCTTCGCATCAAGAAAACCTACCGTGCCCTGTTCGATGCCTTTACCGAGCTTCTCGAGGAGCATCGTTTTGAGGACCTGACGGTTGCCATGTTGTGCGACCGCGCCATGATTCGCCGCACGACGTTCTACAAGCACTTTCGCGACAAGAACGATTACTTTGCCTTTTATATCGATGAGCTTATGTCGGGTTTGCCGCAAAAACAGCCCGATGAGGCCGGCGCGGTATCTGCCGAGGACGTGCGCGCGCTTCGGCACGCGATTTTGGACGATGCCATGGATTTGATTCTGACGCACGAGCGGCTCATGGATAACATTTTGGCAAGCAGCATGTCGGGCATGTTGACCAATGTTATTTGCGACCGCATTGCCCGCTCCATCCGCGAGCGTGTGATGAACGTGCTTGCCGAGGATGCCCTGGCCCCCGTGTCACTCGAGACGACGTCTGAGTTTGTCGCCGGCGGTATTATTCGACTTTTCACGATATGGTGGGAATCGGGCCACGATCTTGAGCGTCGACCCGAGATGGCCGACGTGGTCGATGCGCTGTTTGAGCGGACCATGACACCGGTGCATCACTAAAAGTGGCGGAGAGAGGGGGATTCGAACCCCCGGAACGCTCTCGCGCTCAACGGTTTTCAAGACCGCCGCATTCAACCGCTCTGCCATCTCTCCGTGAGTCGTAATGATAGCATCGTTTTGAATTTGCAACAGGGAAGGCGAACGATGACGATCACCGAAATCGACGAGAAGTTCATGCGCGAGGCGTTGGCGGAGGCGCGAGCCGCCGCGGCGGTGGGCGAGGTGCCCATCGGAGCCGTAGTGGTGCGCGACGGCGAGATCGTCGCGAGGGCGCATAATCGTCGCGAGCTCGATCAGGACCCTTCGGCGCATGCAGAGTTCGCGGCCCTGTGCGCCGCTGCCCAGGCGCTTGGCCGCTGGCGCCTTTCCGACTGTACGGTCTACGTGACGCTCGAACCCTGCTGCATGTGCGCGGGGCTTATGGTCAACGCGCGCGTGGGGCGCTGCGTGTATGGCGCGAGCGACGCCAAGGCGGGTGCGTTGGGATCCCTATACGATTTGAATGCCGATTCGCGCCTGAATCATCGGTTTAACGTGACGGCTGGCGTGCTGGCAGACGAGTGTCGTGAGGTGTTGAGCGGCTATTTTAGTGGGTTGCGTGGCACCGATGGTACTGGCTGCGGTTGCGGGGCCGATCTTGAGGCACATGCCGCCCATGCCGAGGCGCTTGCGTGTGCCGAAGAAATCGCCGTTGAGGCGGTCGATTTTGGTGCCGCGTGCCGCCGGCCCCGCCGTGTGCTGTTGGCGATTGATTCCTTTAAGGGCAGCGTGTCGAGTGCGCAGGCGGAGGCGGCGGTTGCCGAAGGCGTGCGCCGCGTTTGGCCCGATGCCGAGGTGTGCACATTGCTGCTGGCAGACGGTGGCGAGGGAACGTTCGACGCCATTGCCGCGTGCGGCGGTGAGGTTGTGACCTGCGAGGTAGCAGGTCCTTTGGGCAAGAGCGCGTCTGCCCGGATGCTGGTTGATGTCGAGCGCGAGTCCGCGGTCATCGAGATGGCCGAGGCGGCCGGCATTGGGTATTCGCCTTGCACGGAGTCGTCGGCGCTTGCGGCTTCGACCTATGGCGTGGGCGAACTGATGCTTCATGCGGTTCGCGCGGGTGCAAAGACTATCTATATTGGCTTGGGCGGCAGCGCCACCAACGACGGTGGCGCCGGCATGCTGCAGGCGCTGGGCGCGCGTGTGGTCGATGATCGGGGCTGCGATATCGCCCCCGGTCTTGCCGGCCTTGAGCAGGTGGCGAGCGTTGATTTGGCGCCAGCGCTTCAGGCTTTGGATGACGCTCGTATCGTTGTGCTTTCGGATGTCGAGAATCCGCTCGTGGGGCGTCGGGGCGCATTGGCGGTGTTTGGCGGGCAGAAAGGCTTGCCGACGGGTGACGCCGAGGCGCTGAGCAGGTGCGACAGCTGGATGGTCGGCTACGGTCGTCTGCTCGATACGGCAATTGTCGAGGCTCGGGCCCAGGGGTTGTTGCGCACACCCGAGGGCACACGGACGTTTGGCTCGGTGCTCGGCGTGCCCGGTGCCGGTGCCGCCGGTGGTCTGGGAGCAGCGCTGTTGGCACTCGGCGCCGAGTTGCGCTCGGGCGTGGAGACGGTGCTCGACCTCGTGGGGTTTGACGAGCGCGTGCGCGATGTCGACCTCGTCATAACGGGCGAGGGCAATATGGATGAGCAGTCCGCCGCCGGCAAGGCGCCGGTGGGCGTGGCCCGTCGTGCGAAGCGATATGGCAAACCGGTGGTCGCCGTCGTGGGCGGTCGTGCCGACAGCCTGGATGCGGTGTATGGGCAGGGCGTCGACTTGGTGCTTCCGATCTGTCGCAAGCCCATGGACCTGGAGCGGGCACTCGATCCGCAAGAAGCCGCAACCAACCTCATCTGCGCCGGCGAAGCAGCCGCTCGATCCTACGACCTCGCCCGCCTCTAAGGCCTATCTCCCTATAAGTTGCGGTGGAATACGGAGTGTTTTTGCCTTTAAGGGGCCAATTCAGTCCGTATTCCACCGCAACTTCGTGAATGGTCATCCGAGGCTGGCCGCCTTGGGCCTTGGGTCGGACCGTTTGCCACGAAATGCGGCCATCTACTACGTTTAACCGAGTACCCTCGATCATCCCGAATTTTGCGAAATTAAAACTGCAGGTAGACGGCTTGCCGATTTTCGAAAAAGTCGGCTATGGTCGACCCCTGTGACCCAAACGTAGTAGATGGGCCCTATTTGTGGCGCAGCGTCAGACCGGTCTTTTTGGGACTAGGAAAACACCCGTAAAGGCATGTGAATCTGAACAATTCAATCCTGCGCCTTGTGGCGCTCGATGGTGCTGTCTAGGGATCGGAGGCTATGCACTTCAGGTGTTGACGCCGCCATTTATGTGCCATTAGTAGATTGCTCTTCGTTCAGTTGTTCGCCAATTAATCCTGCCAATTAATTATCATTTCGGGCGAAGACGTGGATTATCTCCATGATGGGCCTCTTTGGGCATAATGTTGTCTTTAAACTGTCCTAATCAATAGATCGCTCTTGGGAAGAGAGGCGACACCAGAGGGGGAGAAGGGAATTGGAGAGGAAAGTTTTCGGCGGGGGGGGGGCAGAGAGTCGCCGCTCTCTGCCTTGCGCTGGTTCTCGGCTTCGGATGTTTATCCGTTGGCGCGACGGCCGGTGTCGCATATGCGGCCACGGAATCGCGGACTGCGTATACTGCGGAGGAGTTTGAGATCACCCAGGACGGCGTGACCTATTCGTGCGAGACCACGGATAAGGGCACGGCGGAAATCACATGTATTGTTGCCGACGACAGTGTGACCGCGGTGAGTGTGCCCAGCTCCATCGAGCATGGTGGCCAGACCTACAAAGTCACCAAACTTTATTTCTCGTCTGGTATTGTGGCCAAGAACGTTGAGCAGCTGACGCTTCCCGACACGCTCGAAAAAATGTACGGAAGGAATTTCCGGAGGCTCGCAAAGGTCAAGGAGCTCCATATCCCTGGCTCCATCAAGAACTTCGGTTGCTCGCTGCAAAACGCTGGCTCGCTCGAAAAGCTCTATTTCGATGAGGGCGTCGAGGAGATTAGCGCCAACATGATGGTCTATGGCTGCAGCAACCTTTCGGAGATCGATCTCCCCTCCACCCTCAAAATGATTTCGGGCTCGGGCGCCTTCGAGGGGGCTACGGCCCTCACGGGCATCGAGTTTCCAAAAGATGTCGCCTTCTCCGACACCATAACGGGCGTGTTCGAAGACTGCACGTCTCTGACAAGCGTGTCGTTGCCCGCTTCGGTTACCAAGATCCCCTCGCACATGTTTGACGGATGCACCTCTCTCACGTCCGTCACCGCGCTGAGCGAAATCGAGTCCATCGGGGATGGGGCGTTTCGGAATTGCTCGAGTTTAACCGGGATCGATTTCCCGGGCACATTGACGAGCATCGGATCCTCTGCTTTCCAGGGGTGCGCCAGCCTGGTGAGCGTGCCCAATCTAAGCAAGGTGACAAAGATGGGCAGCGGGGCTTTTCAAAGCTGCAAAAATCTGCGGGCGTCCGTGGACCTGTCCTCGCTTCAGAGCATTCCGGGCCATGCGTTTTGCTATACGCCGGTTAAGATCGTGGGGCTTTGCGACAGCCTGAAGAGTATCGGTGACTGGGCCTTTATCCAGAGCAACGTCGCCGTCCAGCTTCCCAGGACACTTGAGACAATTGGCGACTACGCCTTCTATTACGGCACGTTGCCGGAGCAGCTTTCCATTCCGGATTCCGTGACTTCCGTTGGCAGGGCAGCCTTCTCGGGCGTAGGTGGCGTGAGGGATGTGACGATCGGGCGCGGCCTCACCAAAATACCCCGGGACATGTTTGACGGCAGCACGGTTCAAAAGATCACGATCGAAAACAGCAGGGACGACATCACCGGCTCGGAGAACCTCCCGTCCTCTGGCGTCGATATCGTCTACACGCGCGAGCACATCGATGACAGCGTCGGCGATACCGTGAGCGATGGCGGCACCAAGACCCTTCAGGAGCTGGTCAACGAGGCGCCGCGTGGCGAGGAAACCGTCATCACCCTGAAAAAGCACGTGAAGCTTGGCTCCACGCTCACGATTCCTGCCGGGAAGATGATTAAGATCACATCGGATGAGCCCCATACCATCTTGGCAACAAAGAATGGCGGCGTCTCCGTACTGGTCAATGTTGCCGAGGGGGCATCCCTCGAGCTGTCGGGGAAAGTGTCCCTGAGTGGTCGCTACAACAAGGGCGCCATTATTTCTAGCAGGGGAGCAGTTGTGCTCTCTGACGAGGCCGTTGTGTACGACGGTACCACGAGCGGGGATAGCACGGGCACCGTCGACGTGTCGGGAGAAAATGCCTCGCTTACCATGACGGGCGGCGTTATCGAGCAGTGCGAGCTGCGCCATTCGTATTGCGGTGCCGTTCGCGCGTCCAGCAGCGCTCATGTAGTTATGAGGGGTGGCGTTATCCGTAACAACGGAGTCGTTACCGGGGCCACCAATTGCTATTGGCTTACATCTTCTGGCGTCATTTTGTGGGGCAACGCTCGCTTTGACATGAGCGGAGGCCGCATCGAGGGCAACAACGGTTATCGAGGCAGTGCGGTGCTTGCGTACGGTCAGGGTGAGGGCGAAAACCAAAGAGCCAAGTTCACGATGACTGGTGGTCAGATTTCCGGCAACAGGAGCAGTAGGCTGGAGGCGGCCTACGATCCTTCCGGAGCAGTTCATATTGAGGGCAATGCCGAGTTCACCATGACGGGTGGAAAGATTGAGAACAACGTTGCGTCTGGCAAAGGCAAAGGCGGCGGAGTGTGTGTGGTCGACCCGGGCTGTCAGAATAGCGAAAAGGGGAATACTGCTTTCATCATGCAGGGCGGGTCCATATCTGGCAACTCCGCTTCCGCCGGTGGAGGTGTCTATACCTATTCGAATGACGTCTGGCTCAGCGCGGGCATGATCGAGGGTAATACTGCTTGGAGCATGGGCGGTGGCGTGTATAGCGAAGGCAACGAGTATCTTGGCTATAGTACGCTCCATATCGAAAACGCTTGCGTTGTTGATAACCATGCGGATAAACAGGGCGGCGGCATGTGGTTCTGCCCGACCGGAGATGCCAAGGTCTACGTCCAGAACGGTGGCCTGATCGCCAGGAACTCGGCCGATGAGGCGGGAGACGACCTCGTCTTCACCGGCTTCAAAGACGCCAAATTCAAACTGACCTTGGCCAACCGCGCTCCGGGCGGCGGAAAGGTCAGCTGGTACAGAGACGGTGGGCTGTTTAACCCCGAAGGCACTTATGCGGAAACAAACACCGAAATCCCGCGATTCTCTCCCGACGGTGGCAACGGCGAGCCCCTGTCCTTTACCGACGCCACGCCGAACGTCGCGCTTAAATCTGTGATGAGCGAGGATGTGTATAACCTCGGCCGCGGTCAGACGTCGCTGACGATCTCTGGCAATACGGCCGAGCGGGGAGGCGGCATCGGCGCCAACGGCGGTGTCATCATCGGCAAGTCCGAGAACATCGACATTCCCATCAAAAAGGTCTGGGAGAACCCCAGGATTCCCCATCCTAATAAGGTCAAAGTAAATCTCAAGAACGGCGATACCGTCATCGATTCGATCACCCTGAGCGAGTCCAACGACTGGAAGGGCGTCTTCTCCAACCTGCCGCAGCGTGATGCTTCCGACGCCGTGATCGACTACACCGTGGCCGAGGACGCCGTCGAGGGCTACAGCTCCAAG